>CAMZIY010000007.1 GCA_947307365.1 uncultured Clostridia bacterium | reverse complement strand
ACTTCGGCACCGGCTGCGTGAAGATGACCCCCGCCCACGACCCCAACGACTTCGACGTGGGCCTGCGGCACAACCTGGAGGTCATCCGGGTGCTGGACGACAACGGCTGCGTGAACGCCGAAGGCGGGAAGTACGAGGGCATGGACCGATACGCCGCCCGGAAGCAGATCGTGCAGGACCTGGAGGAACAGGGCTACCTGGTGAAGACCGAGGACTATACCCATAACGTGGGCACCTGCTACCGCTGCCACAACGATGTGGAGCCCATCATCTCCGCCCAGTGGTTCGTGAAGATGGGCCCCCTGGTGGGGCCTGCCATCGAGGCGGTGAAGAGCGGGGCAACCAGATTCGTGCCGGACCGCTTCTCCAAGAACTATATCAACTGGATGGAAAACCTCCATGACTGGTGCATTTCCCGCCAGCTCTGGTGGGGCCATCGGATCCCCGTGTGGTACTGCGCCGACTGCGGAAAAATGACCTGCAGCCGGGAGGATCCCACGGAATGCGCCCACTGCAGCAGCAAGAACATCACCCGGGACGAGGACGTACTGGATACCTGGTTCTCCTCCGCCCTGTGGCCCTTTGAGACCCTGGGCTGGCCGGACGAGACCGAGGATCTGAAATACTTCTATCCCACGGACGTGCTGGTGACGGGCTACGACATCATCACCTTCTGGGTCTCCCGGATGATCTTCTCCGGCTGCGAGCATACGGGGCAGACCCCCTTCAATACGGTGCTGATCCACGGCCTGGTGCGGGATGACAAGGGCAGAAAGATGTCCAAATCCCTGGGCAACGGCATCGACCCTCTGGACATGGTGGAGAAGTACGGAGCGGACGCCCTGCGCATGAACATGGTCAGCGGCAACAGCCCCGGCAACGACATGCGCTTCTTCACCGAGCGCTGCGAGGCCATGCGGAACTTTGCCAACAAGCTCTGGAACGCCTCCCGCTTCGTGCTCATGAATCTGAGCATCACGGACGACGGATTGCCGGAGACCCTGCGGCTGGAGGATAAATGGATCCTGAGCAAGCTGAACACCCTGATCCGGGAAGCCACGGAGAACATCGAGAAATATGAGCTGGGCGTGGCGGTGAGCAAGATCTACGATTTCATCTGGGACAGCTACTGCGACTGGTATATCGAACTGACCAAGACCCGGCTCCAGTCCGACGACGACCGGGCCAAGGAGGACGCCCAGCGGGTGCTGAACTGGGTGCTGTGCCGCATCCTGAAGCTGCTCCATCCCTTCATGCCCTTCATCACGGAGGAGATCTGGCAGGCGCTGCCCCACGAGGACACCGCCCTCATCGCCGCCTCCTGGCCGGAATTTGACCCCGCCCACTGCTTTGACGCGGAGGAAGGGGAGATGGAGCGGATCATGTCCGCCATCAAGGCGGTCCGGGCTCTGCGGGCGGAGAAGAACGTGCCTCCCTCCAAGCGCCCGGGGATCACGGTGGTGACGGATAAGCAGGACTGCTTCCGGGACGGCGTCCCCTTCCTGAAAAAGCTGGCCGGAGCCGGAGAGGTACGGATCACCGCCGAGCCCCCTGCGGAGGCGGACGGTATGGCCGTGGCCGTCACCGAGGACGCCCGCATGTTCATCCCCCTGGCGGAGCTGGTGGACGTGGAAGCGGAGCTGGCCCGGATCCGGAAAGACCTGAAGAAGGCGGAGAGCGACCTGGAGCGTATGGAGGTCAAGCTGAAAAACGAGGCCTTCCTGGCCAAGGCGCCGGAGAACGTGGTGGCTGCCGAGCGGGAGCGGGGAGAAAAGCTGAAGGCTCTGGTGGAAAACCTGCGCGTCAGCCTGAAGAAATTGGAAGCCCTCCGCTGATTCGACCCCTTTCCCGGAAGTGACCGATCTATACTGACCCTGCGGACATGGTCCGCAGGGTTTTTTGTTTATCCGGGAAAGGGGGCACGGAGCATGAACATCACCGGATCATGCGTGAACGGCATCCTGACGCTGCGGTTTGCAGGAGAGCTGGATCATCATTTCGCCCGGGAGGCTCTGGGCGCGCTGACGGAGCGCATCGACGCCTTCCTGCCCCGGGTCTGCGTGCTGGACCTCCGGGAGCTCACCTTTATGGACAGCTCCGGCATCGCCCTGATCCTGCGGGCGGAACGGGAGATGCGGACTCTGCAGGGAAAGCTGATCCTGGAGAACGTGCCGGAACAGCCCCTTCGGGTGCTTCGGGCGGCGGGGCTGCAGCAGATGGCGGGGATCCGGGAATGAACGGAAAAGAGAGGTGTACATAGATGAAGGTGAACAATGAAGCAAGAGTGGAATTTCCCGGCCTGTCGGCCAACGAGGGCTTTGCCCGGAGCATTGCCGCCTGTTTTGCGGCGCAGTTGGATCCCACCCTGGAGGAACTGGGAGATCTGAAAACCGCGGTGAGCGAGGCGGTGACCAACTGCATCGTTCATGCGTATCCCAACGAGGCGGGACGGGTCTCTCTTCGCCTGCGAATCCTGGAGGGAGACGTTCTGGAGGTCCGGATCCGGGACTGGGGCACGGGGATCCTGGATGTGGAGCGGGCCAGAGAACCCCTGTTCACCACCGGAGGAGAGGAGCGTTCGGGCATGGGCTTTTCCATTATGGAATGTTTTATGGACTCCCTGCGGGTGCGTTCGGCCCCGGGAAAAGGGACCGTCGTCACCATGCGGAAGCGGATCTCCGGAAAGGCGGGCCGCTGAGGGTGGCCTATGCCCATGATCTGCTGGAACGGGCGAGAGAAGGAGACCGGGCGGCGGCGGAGACCCTGCTGGAGGCGAACTCAGGACTCATCTGGAGCATCGCAAGACGGTATTTCGGCTGCGGCGTGGAGGGTGACGATCTGTATCAGTTGGGCTGCCTGGGATTCCTGAAAGCGGTGCAGAGCTTCAGCACGGAATACGGCACCCGGTTTTCCACCTATGCCGTGCCCAAGATCAGCGGGGAGATCCGCCGGTTCCTGCGGGATGACGGAGCGGTGAAGGTGAGCCGGAGCCTGAAGGAGCGGGCCCAGGCGGTGCGGATGGCCCGCAAGGCGCTGGAGCAGCGTCTGGGACGGGAACCGGCGCTCTCCGAACTGAGCCGGGAGACGGGGTTCACCCCGGAGGAGATCGCGGAGGCGGAAACGGCCACCGCTGCCGCCGCATCCCTGCAGCAGGAGAACGGGGAGGACGGGCCGACCCTGGAGGAGCTGCTTTCCGATCCCGGGCAGGAGGAGCGGATGATCGAGACCCTGGCTCTGCGGGAGGCCATCCGGGATCTGCCCAGACAGGAGCGGATGGTCATCGCTCTGCGGTATTACCGGGGCATGACCCAGACCCAGGCGGCGGAGCTCCTGGGGGTGAGCCAGGTGCAGGTCTCCCGGCTGGAGCGCCGCGCGGTGGAAGCCCTGCGCAAATCCCTCCAATGACTCTTAACAAAAAAGGAAAAAGGAAGTATAATGGAACGACCGTCCGGCGGTGGTTCCATTTGCCGTTTCCGGGCAGATCACAGAGATAAGGAAATATACCATGGATACATTCAAAACCCGCTTTCTGGCTGCCCGACAGGCAGTGATCGATATGAGCCTCAGGGATCTGAACCCCCAGCAGCGGCAGGCGGCGGAGGCCGCCGACGGGCCGCTGCTCATCCTGGCGGGAGCGGGCAGCGGCAAGACCACGGTGCTCATCCGCCGCATCGCCTGCCTCCTGCGCTTTGGCAGGGCGGCGGATACGGAGGAGATCCCCCCGGAGGCGACGGAGGAGGATCTGGAATTTCTGGAGCGCTACGTGCGCCTGGGGTCACCGGAGGACCGGGAACGGGCGGAAGCCCTCTGCGCCCTGGACCCGGCCATGCCCTGGCAGATCCTGGCCATCACCTTCACCAATAAAGCGGCAGGGGAACTGACCTCCCGCCTGGAAAAGCTCCTGGGCGCGGAGGCGGGGGACCTGTGGACCTCCACATTTCATTCCGCCTGCGTGCGGATCCTCCGCCGGAACCGGGACAGGCTGGGCCTGAATGGGGCGGATTTCACCATCTACGATACGGCGGACAGCCAGAGCCTGATCAAACGGATCCTGAAGGATTTTGCCATGGAGGAAAAATCCTATCCGCCCCGGAGCGTGCTGAGCTTTATCAGCGCGGCGAAGAACAAAATGCAGGACCCGGAGGACTGCCGGAAAGCGGCGGGGATCGACCTGCGGCGGCAGCAACTGGCGGACGTGTACCGGGAATATCGGCGGCGGATGCTCCAGGCGGACGCCATGGATTTCGACGATCTTTTGCTGAACACCGTCCGCCTGCTGGAAAACGACGGAGAGGTGCTGGACTATTACCGGCGGAAGTTCCGGTATATCCTGGTGGACGAGTATCAGGACACCAATATGCTCCAGTACCGCCTGGTGAGTCTCCTGGCGGGGGAACGGAAAAACATCTGCGTGGTGGGGGACGACGACCAGGGCATCTACAAATTCCGCGGTGCCACCATCCAGAACATCCTGGAGTTCGAGGAAGATTTCCCGGGAGCCCGGGTGATCAAACTGGAGCAGAACTACCGGTCCACCAGCACCATCCTGGACGCGGCCAATGCGGTGATCCGGCATAATCAGGGGCGGAAGGGGAAGACCCTCTGGACCTCCAACGGGAAGGGAGACCTCATTACCCTGTACACCGCCGGGAACGAGAACGAGGAAGCCCAGTACGTGGCGGGACGGATCCTGGCCTCCTTCAGCGCAGGCGGAAACTGGCGGGACCACGCGGTGCTGTACCGGGTGAACGCCCTGTCCAACCGGCTGGAATATGCCATGAAGCGAAACGGCATCCCCTATCGGATCTACGGTGGCACCCGGTTCTATGACCGGGCCGAGATCAAGGATATGCTGGCCTATCTGGCGGTGGTGGCGAATCCCGGGGACGATCTGCGGCTCCGGCGCATCCTGAACAATCCGCCTCGGGGCATCGGAGACACCACGGTGGAACGGGCCGGCCAGCTGGCTGCGGAGCAGGGAAGCTCCCTGTATGAGATCCTGTGCCATGCAGAAGAGTATCCGGAGCTGCGCAGAGGCCTCAACGGAATCCGCAGCTTCACCGCCCTGATCCGGGATCTGCGGGAAAAACGCACGGAGACCCTGGACGTGCTCTATGACGAACTCCTGCGGAGAAGCGGCTACGTTGCCATGCTGGAGGAGCGGGATACCCAGGAAAACATCACCCGGCTGGAAAACATCCAGGAACTGAAGACCAACATCCTCAGCTTCATCAGGGAACGCAGCGGAGTCGGCACCCTGGAGGATTTTCTGGATGAAATGGCGCTGTACAGCGATACGGACGAGATGGGAAAGGAAGGAGACTGCGTCTCCCTTATGACCATGCACAGCGCCAAGGGCCTGGAATTCCCCACCGTCTTTGTGGTCGGTGCGGAGGATGGGCTGTTTCCCGGCACGAAGGCCATCGGAGAGGATGAGGAGATGGAGGAGGAGCGGCGGCTCTGTTATGTGGCGATCACCCGGGCCAAACAGAAGCTGTACATCACCAATGCCCGTCAGCGCATGGTGTTCGGCCGGACCCAGAACAACATGCTCTCCCGCTTCATCCAGGATATTCCGGAGGAGTATCTGCAGAAGCTGCCTATGCGGGAGACCGCTGCGGGAACCGGCTTCCGCGCCTATCACACCGGGTCCGGTTCCGGAAGCGAAAACAGCGGATCTTACTCCGCCGCCCGCCGGCCGGAGCGCTCGCGCCCGGCGCCCAGGCCGCTGTATTCGGCTCCGAAGAGCGCCGCTCCCGCATATGTCCCCAAGGTGGGGGATCGGGTAAAGCACAAGGCATTCGGCGGCGGAACAGTGCTGACGGTGAAGACGGTAGGTCCGGACAGGATGCTGGAGATCGCCTTTGACGATTCCGGTACGAAAAAGCTGATGCTCTCCGCCGCTGCCCGTTTCCTGCAGAAAGAGTGACGGAGGAACACTGTTGCCCCTCCCGGCGTAGAATGGAGTACCCATTTCGCGCCGGGAGGTGTTTTTATGCGCTGGAATTGCCGCAGACTGGGCCAGGCCTCCATCCTGCTGGGGATGCTGATCCTTCTGGCCTTCCTTCTGCCCGCAGGCTGCTGGCCGGTGGGGCTGGGGATCCTGTTCATCCTGGTGGGGATCTGCATTCTGAAAGGCTGACGAGGCACATATCCGCGCCCGGCGGCGCATAGGCTGTACTGAGGCGGCGCTGCGGCGCCAGCCACGGAAGGCCGCCCGACACCAGGAGGAGGAGCATGCAAAGTGGAGATCAGCTTTGAAAGCGAGAGCCTTAGGTACTATGAGCGGCTGTATTCCGCGGCCTTTACCCATGAGGAGACCACGGAGATGATCGTTCCGGACGCCCTGCCGGACGTGGGGGGCGTTCTGATGGTGGAGGGAACCGCCCTTCTGCGGGGCAAGGAGGCGAATACGGACAGCCTTGCCGTCACCGGAGTGTGCGACCTGAGCATCCTGTATCTGCCGGAAGAGGGGGGCGAACTGCAGAAACTGAATATGGAGGCGCCATTCAGCGCCGTGACGCCCTGCCCGGGACTGACGGAGCAGGGAAGGGCTTCGGTGAGCCTGCGGTTCATGAACGGCGAAGCCCGGCTGCTGAATTCCCGGAAACTGCTGGTCCGGACGGAGGTCTGCATCTCTGCCGGGGTGTGGCAGCCGAGACAGCTGGAATGGAACCGGGAATGCCGGGCGGAAAGCGGGGTGGAGGTGCTCATCCGGGAGTACAGCCTGATGCCGGTAACGGACGTGACGGAAAAGACCTTCAGCGCCGGAGAAGTGCTGGACCTCCCCGCGGGCAGGCCGGAAGTCCGGGAGATCCTCAGCGCGCGCATCGCTCTGCGCACGGAGGAGATGAACGCCGTGGGCAGCAAGCTCATCCTGCGGGGCACCGCCCGCACCAGCGTGTTTTATCTGGCTGCCAGGGGAGAGACCGGGGAGGCGGAACTGCAGATGCCCTGGTCTCAGATCCTGGAGCTGGAGGAGGAAGGCGCAGAACAGCGGGTGGAGGTGACGACGGCGGTCACGGGATTCCGGGTCGTTCCCGCGGAAGAGGGCGGCATCCTGGTGGAGCTGGGAGCGGTGGCCCAGGCGGTGGTTCGCAGTCGGAGGAATATCCGCTGCGTGGCGGATGCCTACGGGATCAGCCGGGATCTGGATACCCGGGTGGAGACGGTGCGGATGGAGACCGGCGGAGAGATCCTGGAGACCGGAGATTCCGTCCGCCTGCAGCTGGAGGCGCAGAAAAGCGTGGGGCGTGTGGTCCACGTATGCTTCGGTATGGGCTGCCCTCATCCGGAGGACGGGGAGTACCGGGTAACGGTCCAGGCCAAGGCACTCTGCCTCGGGGAAGGGGGCGGCTGGTCCGCCCTAAGCGGCAGGGGAGAAACCGTTTGCCCCAGGGAGAGCAGCGCGGCGATGACGGCGGAGGCCGGGGAGGCATACGGCGCGGTGAACGGCCGGGGCGTGGAGGTTCGCGTACCGGTGAACTATCGCTGCCCCCGCTGGGAAACGGGAGAAGTGCGGGTCCTCACCGGCGCGGAGACGGTGCAGGAGTCGGAACCCGGGGAAAAACTGCCCGCGATCTCCGTGATCCTCACCCGGGAAGGGGACAGCGTCTGGAGCCTGGGGAAGGCGAACCGGGTCTCCTGCGCGGGGATCCGGCAGGTGAACGGCCTGGAAACGGAGGAAGAACCGGCTGCCGGTTCCCTGATTTTGGTGCTGCGGCAAAGATAAATCTTGAAAACCGGAAACCTGTGTTGTATGATACAAAAAGATATCACACAGGGAGGAAGATCCTAATGTCCGGACATTCCAAATGGCACAACATACAAAAGACCAAGGGCGCGGCCGATGCCAAGCGGGCCCAGGCCTTCACCAAGATCGCCCGTGAGATGATCGTGGCCGTCAAGGAAGGCGGCAGCGGGGATCCTGCGAATAATTCCCGCCTGGCTGCGGTGGTGGCCAAGGCGAAGGCCGCCAATATGCCCAACGACAACATCAAGCGCACCATCGAAAAGGCGTTGGGCGCGGGCAGCACCGAGAACTATGAGCGGGTCACCTATGAGGGCTATGGACCTTCCGGCGTCGCCATCATCGTGGAGGCGATGACAGACAACCGCAAGCGTACCGCCTCCGAAGTGCGGCATTATTTCGACAAATACGGCGGCAATATGGGCGCCGAAGGCTGCGTCAGCTGGTCCTTCGACCGGCGCGGCGTCATTGTGATCGACAATGAAGAGGAGGAACTGGAAGAGGATACGGTGATGATGGATGCCCTGGAAGCCGGCGCGGACGATCTGAAGACCGACGAAGGGATCTTCACCGTGTTCACAAACGACCCCGCCGCGTTTCCCGCCGTGAGCGAAGAGCTGGAGAAAAAGGGCTATAAGCTCCTCAGCGCCCAGGAGGAAATGGTCCCCCAGAACTATATCAAGCTGGAGAGCGAAGACGACCTGAAGAACCTCAACAAAATGCTGGAAATGTTCGATGACAACGACGACGTGGAAAACGTCTTCCACAACTGCGAGAATGCAGAAGGCTGAACAGCCGTTTTCTGCCGCCGGACGCCGATGCGTCCGGCGGTTTTCCTTTCGGTATAATTCCGCCTTTGCCGGAAATGCTATGACTGAGCGAAACTGACGGAAATGAAGGGATAAGCATGAAAAAGATCTTTGTCCTGCTGCTGGCGATGCTGCTGGTGCTGGCGCTGTTTGCCGGCTGCGATATGCGCAACGGAAAGGTGAGAAATTCCCCGGACGTGACGGCATTGCCGGGCAATACGCCGGGTCATACGCCAACGATCACGGACGTGCCCGGGCCTTCCGCGACCCATTCGCCTGTTCCCACGGCGACCCACACGCCCGATACCGGTGCCGCGCCGGGCACCAGTCCGGAACCGACGGGAGGACCGAACGGCACCTTCGGCCCGAACATGGACAATGCGGGCTTCGGCATTTGACAGTGACAAGAATACCCACCGGGCGTTTGCCCGGTGGGTACATAATTCAGTCGGTCAAAACAGCTTCTTCCTGGCTCGATAAAAGCCGGCCGCGTGAGCGGGTGAATCAATGAACAGATAGATCACCCGGGCATTGCCTTCTTTGATATAGACCTTCGCTTCCGAGAACCAGTTTGCGGAGGCGTCTTCTTCCGCGGGGACGAGCTTTCCCGCCGATACGTAGCCCTGCGGCGCATGCTTTACCATGACCGCGTTCAGGTCGTGGGGCAGACGGTAGTCTGCACCGTTCCAGCTGACCGTGTACCCTTTTGCAAAGATCTCGCTGCTGAACAGGGTGATGACCAGAGCCAGCACAAAGACCGGCAAAATGATAAGCATCGTCTTCTTCGGAGAGATGGGTTTGACTTTTTTGGACCGCTTTAACCCCATCATCCGGAGGACCTGCTGCTGATCTTTCATGTAATTCGGGTCCGGCCCTCCTATTGCCATATTATCCCTCCTCTTCCCGCGCTTCATTGCCTTATATTAACATAATAATTCAATAACATATGTCTGTCAAATCCCGCTTGCTTACTGTGCGTATCTCTGCTACACTGATGAAAAACGGAAAGGGAGAAAAAAGCCATGATCTACGAAAATGGCAACGGCGGAGAATACGGCAAGTACTTCGTCCAGACCCTGCAGTGCCCGCCCAACATGGGTACCCCCGAGTATCAGGAGCTGTACCGGAAGTTTTCCCACCGCATCCTGTGGATGGATGGGAACGTGGTCCCCGGTGCCTTCCAGATGAACACCGCCTGGTACTATGCGGTGCCCCAGCGGGATCCCATCTTCGAGGAGCATTCCCATCCCTACTGCGAGCTCCTGGGCTTTTTCGGCTCGGATCCGGAGGATCCCTACGACCTGCACGCGGAGATGATCTTCACCCTGGGGGGCGAGGAACACCGGCTCACCCGATCCACCATGATCTTCATCCCGGAGAACCTGCCCCATAATCCCATGCGCATCCTGCGGGTGGACAAACCCATGTTCCATTTTTCGATCGTGCCCAACAGCACCTACGACGGAACGAACACCTATAAGTAAAACACCGCCGGGCGGTCTGAGATATCAGGCCGCCCGGCGATCCTGTAAAGGGTTTAGCGGTATAACGTTTTCCCCTCCGCGCTGGTGAGGTTGTAGGCACAGAAGGGGACCATGCCGTAGCGCGGGTCGGATTCACAGATGTAGCAGCGGCGGAGCCGGTCCAGATCCAGATTCCAGGCGTCCTGAAACAGCATGCCGGAGATGGCAAGGGTGTTGTTGTGGGCCTCCGCCAGGAAATCATCGAAGCCCTGGGGCTCGGAAGCCGCGCTGTCCCCGCTTTTTACCCGGAGCTTCGCTCCGCTCCACTGACGCGCCACGCTGGTACGGGACTGGGCGGAGGTGGTGCCGCAGCAGCAGGAATCTCCCCGCTTTTTCAGTGCTTTCAGGGCGCCGGAGGGGAGCTTCATGTAGCTGGCGTGGAAGGAGCAGTAGGCGTTCTCGGCACCGCCGCCGGTGAAATCCTTCGCCTTCATCCTGCCGCTGGTCTGCTTTTCCAGCTCCGCCAGGAGCCGGGGGATGGTGATGCGCTTGCCTTCGGGAGAGAGGGAGCACCGGCCAAAATAGCTGATGGGCTGGAAATGGACTCCCCGCACGGCGGGCATATGTTCCTCCGCAAAGCGCAGGATATTGCCCATCTCCCCGTCGTTCACCCCGGGAGCCAGCGTGGGGACCAGCACCACGCCCAGGCCCGCCTCGGCGCAGCGCCGGATGGCGGCCAGCTTCTGCAGCAGCAGGGGTTTTCCCCGCAGGGTCTCGTAGATCCTGTCCTTCAGCCCGTCGAACTGGAGAAACACGGTGCTGAGTCCCGCCTCCTTCAGCTCCCGGGCATATCCCTTCCGGGCTGCCAGCCGGAGACCGTTGGTGTTGAGCTGGAAGAAGGTGAAGCCCTTGGAAAGCCCCATCTGAATGATCTCCGGCAGATCGTCCCGCATGGTGGGCTCCCCGCCGCTGAGCTGCAGATTGTAGGGTCCGCCATGGGCCATGAGCCAGTCCATCTGTTTCCCGATAACCTCCAGGTTGGGATCGTCAGTCCCTTCCCCGGCGGAGGCGAAGCACACCGGGCAGCGGAGATCGCAGCGCCCGGTGAGCTCCAGCAGGACGCAGCAGCCGCTCCGTTCGTGGGCCTCGCAGAGGCCGCAGTCCAGGGGACAGCCCTTGTCTTGGGATTTGACATTTTCCAGCTTATCGGTCCGGGCGTTGGACGTGTCCCATTTCCGCCAGCTTTCCGCGTCCCCCTCCCAGACCAGGACCTGAAAGCTGCCGTGCTCCGGACAGGTCTTTTTCATATAGATCCCGCCGGGCTGCTCCTCCAGCACCGCGTCCAGTACCCGGAGGCACTGCGGACATACGCTCTTTGTGGTTTTAACGATCATCGTTTGTTCCCCTTCTGTTCGCCTGTGCTTACTGCTTTGACTATATCATAACGCCGGACTGCCTGCAAGGGTTCGGGAAAACCCGCCTTGAAAACCATATACCCCTGTGTTAAACTGAGATTTGTGAGAATATCCCTCAGGGAAGGAGACCGCGGACATGGAGGAAAAGCCGAACAAAGGTTTTTTGTATTGGTTCACCAACGTCTTCTGGTATCATTACGGGAAGATCGCTCTTATCGTGGTCGTCCTGGTGATCATCGCCGTGTGGCTGACCGTGGACGCATTGCATAAGGAAACATACGACCTGAATATCGTGGTGGCGGCCAACGGTCCTGTGGCGGACACGGATGCGGAGGCGCTGCACACCGCGCTGATGAAGAAGATCGAGGATGTGAACGGAGACGGAAAGGTCCTGATTAATATCCAGACCATCGACCTCTCCGACCCGGAGAATCTGGATGGGAACCAGCAGAGGCTCCTGCTGTACCTGGCCTTGCCGGAGTACACCCTGTTCCTGCTGGACGAGGACCGAAGCACCCTGTATTGCGGGAAGGAGGACACCTTCCAGCCTCTGGCGAATTACGGGATCACTACCGACGATCCCAACGGCCTGCGGATCTACGTGGGGGACAAGCCCCTGATGAAGGATCTGGGGGACTATGCGTACTATGCCTCCCTTTCCGACTGGACCGTAAGCGGGAAGGGCAGCAAGGCCATGACCCAGGCGGCGGTAAACGCACTGCAGGTGATCCTGAACACCGGAGAATAACGGCCGCCCGCGCGGCAGGTTTGGAGTGGCAGAGAATGACGACCATCACCAGCCGGAAGAATCCGGTGATCGGAGAATACCGGCGCCTGGGGGCGGACCGGGACTATCGGCGGGAGACCCGTTCCTGCCTGGGACAGGGGAGAAAGCTGCTGGAGGAGGCACTGGCCGCGGGTCTTGCCCTGACCAGCGTGATGTCCGCAGAGCCGGTAGAGGAGCTGGATCCCGCCGTCAGCCGATATTATGTGACCCCGGAGCTCCTGGACTACGTTTCTCCCATGAAAACCGCCCCGGAGCTCCTGTTCGTGTGCCGGATCCCCGACGCGGGACCGGTGGAAGGGGACCGGTTCCTTCTGGCGGAGGATCTGCAGGATCCGGGCAACGTGGGCACGCTGATCCGCACCGCCAACGCCTTCGGGTTTGACGGCGTGATCCTGGCGGGGGCCTGCGCGGACCCCTTTGGACCGAAGGCTGTGCGCGCCTCCATGGGGGCGGTGTTCCGCCGCCGGGTATGGACGATGTCTTCCGGAGAAGCGATCCTGGCGCTGAAGGAAAAGGGCGTCCCACTCGTCGCCGCCGCCCTGAGGGCGGACGCGGAGACCCTGGGGAAATGGGAATTTCCCCAGCGGCTGGCTCTGGCCATCGGCAATGAGGGGCACGGCCTCTCGGCGGAAATGCTGGAGGCGGCGGACCGGGTGGTGCGCATCCCCATGGAGCCGGGCGCGGAATCCCTGAATGCGGGAGCCGCTGCGGCGGTCCTGCTTTGGGAGGTCTATCGGAGAAGGGAAGAATGACATGTCGGATCTGAACAGCTGGCTCTGGCTCTCCCTGTGCCGGGGCGTGAGCGCTGCGGCAGCGCAGAAATATCTGCGCAGATTCGGCAGTGCCAAAGGGGTATACTATGCTTCGGAGAGCGAACTGCGGGAAGTGGAAGGGGCGACGGCGCAGGAAATCAAAGCGCTGCTGAACCGGGATCCCGACCGGGCGGAACGGGTCCGGGCGGCCTGCGAAAAGCAGGGGGTGCGGATCCTCTGTCTCCAGGATGCGGATTATCCGGAGCGCCTGAGGAACATCCCCGATCCGCCCGCGGTACTGTACGTCAAAGGGGTCTTGCCTCCCGTGGACGATCGCCTTACCATCGGCGTGGTGGGTACCCGGAAGGCCTCCGCCTATGGACGGGAGATGGCGGAGAGCATCGGCAGGGATCTGGCGGAGGCGGGAGCCGTGGTGGTGACCGGGCTGGCCGAAGGGATCGACAGTTCCGCCGCCAAGGGAGCCCT
The DNA here is from genome assembly GCA_947307365.1 of uncultured Clostridia bacterium. Taxonomy (GTDB): domain Bacteria; phylum Bacillota; class Clostridia; order Oscillospirales; family Oscillospiraceae; genus UBA1774. The sequence goes on along the minus strand of CAMZIY010000007.1, from coordinate 23,442 downwards.
GAAAGGCCGCGGGAGCGTGATCGCCGTATTGGGCACCTCCACAGACAAGGTCTATCCCGCCTGGAACGATAAACTCCAGGGGACGGTGGCGCAGAACGGCGCGCTGGTGAGCGAGTATCCTCCGGGGACCGGTGCGACCCGGGCCAGTTTTCCCCAGCGCAACCGGATCATCAGCGGGCTGAGCCTGGGGATCACCGTGGTGCAGGCGCCGAAGAAAAGCGGTTCCCTCATCACCGCCGCCCGGGCCCAGGAACATGGACGGGATGTGTTCGTCGTGCCCGGCATGGCCAACGATCCGGGCTTTATCGGCTCCCATGCCCTGATCCGGGATGGGGCGCAGCTGGTGTGCAGCGGGGAGGATATCCTGGAGGAATACCGCTTCCGTTACCCCAGGCTGATCGGGTTCAGCAGCGGCGGACGGGAACGGAAAGACCAGGGCGGGGAGAGAAAGCCTCATCTTGACAAGCCTGGGGATGTAGGCTATCATGCACTGAAAGAACAGCTGGCGGAGCTTTCGGAAACGGAGCTGGAGCTGGTCGGCCTTCTGGCCGGAGGGGAGAAACACAGCGATGATCTCATCGCAGCCACCGGCAGGGACCCCGGCGAGGTGATCACCTCCCTGGTCATGCTGCAGCTCAAGGGCTACGTTGCGGAAGAGGACCGCCGTTACCGGCTGCTGGTCACATGATCGGCGGCGGAAGGATCAATTGAGGAATAAGGAGCGCTTTGGCTGACAAAGCGGATAGGTACGCATGGAAAACGCACTTGTGATCGTGGAGTCGCCCGCGAAGGCGAGGACCATTGAGAAATATCTCGGCGCAGGGTATCGTGTCACCGCATCCACCGGTCATCTGAGGGATCTGCCCAAGAGCACCATCGGTGTGGATATCGCAGCGGATTTCACCCCGGACTATGAGCCCATCGCTTCAAAGAGCGAGATCATCGGCAGACTGCAGAAGGAAGCCCGCAGCGCGGACCGGGTCTTTCTGGCCACCGACCCGGACCGGGAAGGGGAGGCCATCTCCTGGCATCTGAAGGAGCTGCTTGAGCTGCCGGAGGAGAAGACCGCCCGGGTCACCTTCAACGAGATCACCAAGAAGGTCGTGCTGGAGAGCATCGGGAAACCCCGGAAAATCGATATGGATCTGGTGGACGCCCAGCAGGCCAGACGCATCCTGGACCGCATCGTGGGCTATAAGCTCAGCCCGCTACTTTGGTCTAAGATCCGCCGGGGCCTTTCCGCCGGCCGGGTCCAATCCGCCGTCACGCGCATGGTGGTGGATCGGGAGCAGGAGATCCGGGCGTTCGAGCCGAAGGAGTACTGGCTCCTGGATGCGGAACTCCGCCCCGAGGGGCAGAAGGCCGCGTTCACCGCCCGGTTTTACGGCACGGAAAAGAAAAAGCTGGATCTGCCCGACCGGGCTTCCGTGGACATGGTCATGAACGCCGTGAAGGGTTCGCCCTTTACCGTGGGCAGCGTAAAGCGGCAGGACAAGAGCCGGTCTCCGGCGGCGCCTTTCATCACCTCCACTTTGCAGCAGGAGGCTTCCCGCCGCCTGAACATGACCCCGAGGCGGACCATGTCCATCGCCCAGCAGCTGTATGAAGGCGTCAACGTAACGGGAGAGGGCAGCATCGGCCTTATCACCTATATGCGTACCGACTCTCTCCGCATCTCCGCCGAGGCAATCGCCGCGGCGAAGGATCACATCGTCCGCAATTACGGCAGCGAGTATTATCCCCCCAAGACCCGTTATTTCAAGACCAGCAAGGAAGCGCAGGATGCCCATGAGGCCATCCGTCCCTCGGACGTGGAGCTGACGCCGGAGCGGATCCGGAAGGATCTGACAGAGGACCAGTACCGCCTGTACCGGCTGATCTGGAGGCGCTTCATGGCCAGCCAGATGGCCAACGCCGTGTATGACGCGGTTTCCGTGGATGCCGTATCCACAGGCTATGTGTTCAAGGCCAGCACTTCCTCCCTGAAATTCCCCGGCTTCACCAAGGTGTACGACAGCCAAGCGGAGGAAGGGGAGGAAAAGAGCACCCCGCTGCCGCAGCTCAACCAGGGCGATCGCCTGGATCTCCTCCAGCTGAAGGAAGAACAGAAGTTCACACAGCCTCCCGCTCGATATACGGAAGATACCCTGATCCGGGCCATGGAGGAAAAGGGGATCGGCCGGCCCAGCACCTATGCGCCTACCGTCAGTACGATCCTGGACCGGGAATACGTGCTCAAGGAAGGAAAGTTCCTGAAACCTACCTCCTTGGGAGAGACCGTCACCGGATTCATGGAGGAGCGCTTCGGGGATATCGTGGATCTGGCCTTCACCGCCCATATGGAAGCCACCCTGGACGAGGTGGAGAAGGGAAATAAAGCCTGGAAGCAGGTCCTGCGGGAGTTCTACGGTGACTTTGCCCATTCTCTGGAGGAGGCGGAGGTCAATCTCAAGGGTGTCCGTATCAAAGTGCCGGACGAAGTGACCTCTGAGATCTGCCCCAACTGCGGACGGAACCTGGTGGTGAAGACCAGCCGTTTCGGCCGTTTTCTTGGCTGCCCGGGCTATCCGGAATGCAAATTCACCAAGCCCATCGTGATCGAAATGCCCGGAAGATGCCCCCAGTGCGGCGCCAGGATCCTGAAGCGCAGCTCCAAGCGGGGATATACCTACTATGCCTGCGAGCGGGGAACGGAATGCGGCTTTATGACCTGGGATGTTCCGCTGAAGGACGATTGCCCCAGCTGCGGAAAGACGCTGTTCAAGCGGTCCGGCCGGGGGTATCGCAAGCCCTTCTGCATCAACCCGGAGTGCAGCGCCTTCGTGCCCGAGGACCAGCGGGGATACCGGAAAAAGACGGAAGAGACCGGCGCGGCAGCCGTCGAAGGGGAAACGGCGGCGAAAACCGGAACCGGGAAAACCGGCGGGAAAAAGACCGCAGCAGGTGCGAAGACCGCCGCCAAAAAACCGGCGGGGAAGAAAACCGCATCCAGGAAAACGACATCCAAAGCCGCCGCCGGAAAAAAGACGGCGTCGGCCGGACGCAGCCGGAAACCGGCGGCTGAAGGGAACGAAGATGCCTGAGCGGGTAACGGTGGTGGGCGCGGGCCTTGCGGGCAGCGAGGCGGCCTGGCAGCTGGCGAAGCGGGGGATCCCCGTATGCCTGCGGGAAATGAAGCCGGAGAAAAAAACGCCTGCTCACGTCTCGGACGATTTCGCCGAGCTGGTCTGTTCCAACTCCCTGCGCAGCGCCGATCCCGCCAACGCCGTGGGTCTGCTGAAGGAAGAACTCCGGAGGCTGGATTCCCTGATCCTCCGCAGCGCGGACGAAAACCGGGTGGAGGCGGGGAGCGCCCTGGCTGTCGACCGGGAGGGGTTTGCCCGTACCATCACCCGGGCGATCCGCAGCCATCCTCTGATCAGCGTGGAACCCGGGGAGGTCACGGAGATCCCGGAGGGGATCGTCATCCTTGCCACCGGCCCCCTGACTTCCGACGCCCTCAGCGAAGCCATCGGCCGCAGACTGGGAGAGGGGACCTATCTCCATTTCTACGACGCCGCCGCGCCTATCGTCACCCTGGAGAGCGTGGATATGCAGGAGGCCTTTTTCGCCTCACGGTACAACAAAGGTTCTGCAGATTATGTAAACTGCCCGATGGATAAGGAGACGTATCTCGCTTTTCGCCAGGCTCTGGCAGAGGCGGAAGAAGCCCACGTCCACGGATTTGAAGATAAACTGGTATTCGAGGGATGTATGCCCGTAGAGGTGATGGCCCGGCGAGGCGTCGACACTCTGCGTTACGGCCCGTTGAAGCCCCGGGGGATCATCGATCCCAAAACCGGGCGGGAGCCTTACGCGGTGGTGCAGCTCCGGCGGGATAATTTTGCTGGCAGTTTATATAATCTGGTGGGCTTTCAGACGCACCTGACCTTCGGAGAACAGAAGCGGGTATTCTCCATGATCCCGGCTCTGGGGGAGGCTGAGTTCGTCCGCTTCGGCGTGATGCATCGGAACACCTATCTGGATTCACCCCGGCTGCTGGATGGGCAGTATCGCCTGCGGGAGGAGCCCAGGATCCGGTTCGCCGGTCAGATCACGGGGGTGGAGGGCTACGTGGAATCCACCGCCTCCGGCCTGCTGTGCGGGCTGCAGACGGCGCGGGAACTGCTGGGACAGGAACCTGCGGATTTCACGCGGGAGACGGCCATCGGCGCCCTGGCCGCTTATGTGAGCGACGGGACCGTTTCTGATTTCCAGCCCATGAACGTGAATTACGGGATCATCGCTCCCCTGGAGGGAAAAGTGAAGGGAAAACGGAACCGGAATGCGATCCTGTCCCAGCGGGCGCTGACCCGGCTGGATCAGGTGCTGAGCTCCCTGTGAGCTCACTTCCGGTTTTTGAAAAGAGGAAAGAAAGATGAAGATCATCGTGGACGCCATGGGCGGAGATTACGCTCCGCAGGAGATCGTCAAAGGCGCGGTACAGGCGGTAGAGGAATTCGGGGTGGAAGTCGTCCTGGTGGGGCGTACGGAAGACATCCTGCACTGCATGCAGGACATGGGCCGTACCGATCTGCCCAAAGGGCTGGAGATCGCCAACAGCACACAGGTGGTGACCATGGAGGATGATCCCGCCCGCGCGGTGCGGGATAAGAAGGATTCCTCCATGTCGGTCATGCTGCGCATGCTCAGAGATGGGGAAGGGGACGCGGCCGTGTCTGCAGGAAGCACCGGCGCGCTTCTCTCCGGCGCGACTCTTGTGGTAAAGCGCATCCGGGGCGTCCGCCGGGCGGCTCTTGCGCCGATCCTGCCTACGAAGCAGGGCAGCTGCGTCCTGATCGACTGCGGAGCCAACGCGGAGTGCAGTCCGGAGTATCTGTTACAGTTCGCCTTCATGGGGGACGCGCTGGCCCGACTGTATCTGGGATTGGAAAAGCCCAGAGTGGGGCTGCTCAATATCGGCGCCGAAGCGGGGAAAGGAACGAGCCTCCAGAAGGATACATACCGTCTGCTGGAGCAGGCGGCAGAAGCGGGCAAGCTGAACTTCATCGGCAACGTGGAAGGCCGGGACGTTTTGGAAGGCGTGACGGACGTGCTGGTGACGGACGGCTTTTCCGGCAATGTCCTGCTGAAAACCATGGAAGGCACAGCCCTCTATCTGACCGGAGCGCTGAAGACCCTGTTCCTCAGCGGCTTGCGCACGAAGCTGGCGGCCCTCCTGGTGAAAAAGGACCTGAAGGGTTTCAAAAAGATGATGGATTATCGGGAAGTCGGCGGGACCGTGTTCCTGGGGATCACCAAACCGGTGATCAAGGCCCACGGCTCCTGCGATGCCAAGGCGGTAAAGAACGCCATCGCCCAGGCCATGAAGCTCGTTTCCTCGGATCTCTGCAAAGATCTGGCGGATAAGCTGGCTGATCTGCCTGCGGCGGAGCCGGAGCGCGCCCATGAATGAGCTGGAAGCCAGGCTGGGCTATACGTTCAGCAGACGGGAGCTCCTGGAGCATGCCCTGACTCACAGTTCCTGGTCCAATGAGCGGGGGAGCGGACGGCTGGGCAGCAATGAGCGGCTGGAATTCCTGGGGGATTCCGTCCTGGGCTGGCTGGTGGCGGAGACGCTGTACCTCCGCTTCCCTCAGATGCCCGAGGGGGATATGACCCGGCTGCGGGCGGAACTGGTGTGCGAAAGCAGTCTGGCGGAGGCTTCCGAGACCATCGGCCTGGGGCAGTATCTGCGTCTCGGCCGGGGGGAAGAGCAGGGAGGCGGCCGTCAGCGGCCCTCCATCATCGCCGATGCTTTTGAGGCGACCCTGGCCGCCGTGTATATCGACGGCGGGGAAGGACCGGCCAGAGCCATGGTGGAACGGTTCATCCTTTCCAAGCTCAGGACCGCGTCCAGGAGCGGCAGCAGCGACCACAAGACCGTTCTGCAGGAGGCGGTCCAGCATCTGGGCATGGCGGCGCCCATATACCGAATGGTGGGAGAAAGCGGGCCGGATCACAACAAGGTGTTTTCCGCCCAGGTCCTCTATGACGGACGAGTGGCGGGAGAGGGCAGCGGACGCAGCAAAAAGGAAGCGGAACAGGCAGCCGCCAAGAACGCCCTGGATTCCCTGCGGGCGGAGGGAAATAAGTGACGCCGCGGCGCAGGATCGTTCCGGTATTCGTGCCGCACCTGGGCTGTCCCCATCGGTGTGTATTTTGTGATCAGCGAACTATCTCCGGGCAGACAGGACCTGCCGACCCGGAGACCGTACAGGAAGCGTTGCGCTCCGCGCAGGCTGTTTCGGCCTGGGCGGAGTTGGCGTTTTACGGAGGCAGCTTCACCGCCGTATCTCCGGAGGTGCAGACAGCGCTGCTGGAAGCGGCGCAGCCCTTCCGCGGCATGGGTTTTCTCGTCTCCATCCGTGTCTCCACCCGCCCCGACTGCATCGACGGGGCTGTCCTCGATCGGCTTTCGGCATATGGGGTGGAAACGGTGGAACTGGGGGCCCAATCCATGTCGGACCGGGTACTGGATGCTTCCGGACGCGGCCATCGGGCGGAGGATACGGTTCGGGCGTGCAGACTGCTGCGGGAGCGAGGGTTCCGGATCGTCCTGCAGATGATGACCGGCCTTCCGGGATCGGACCCGGAGGAGGACCTTCGCACTGCGCAGCGACTGGCGGATCTCAGGCCGGACGGGGTGAGGATCTATCCAACCCTGGTCCTGCGGGGCACGGAACTTGCGGAAATGCTGGAGCGGGGCGAATATCGGGCGCGGACGACGGAAGAGGCGGTGGAGACCTGCGCGCCCATCGTGCGGCTTTTCCGGGAACGGGAGATCCCCATCCTGCGTCTGGGACTGCACCCTTCCCGGGAACTGGAGGAGAAGCTTCTGTCCGGCCCGTATCATCCCGCCCTGGGGGAGCTGGTCTACTCCCGCCTGTACCGGGATGAGGCTGAACGTCTTCTGAAGCAGCAGGAATCCCTGCCGGAGGATCTGACGCTCCTGGTGGATCCGGGAAGTCTGTCGAAAATGACCGGCAGGGGAAAAGAAAACCTGCTCTGGCTCCGGGACCGGTTCCGGCTGCGGCAGGTGCGTGCGGAAGCCGGGGATTTACCCGCCGGAACTATTGCAATCAAAGCAAAAACAGTGTAAAATTACACTTCATGAACAGTATTATTGCCATTTGGAGAGTGAAAGATTGGATCTGCGAGCATTAGAGATTCAGGGCTTTAAGTCCTTTCCTGATAAGCTGCGTCTGACCTTTGAGGAGCGCTACTGCGCCATCGTCGGACCGAACGGCAGCGGAAAATCGAATATCGCAGACGCGATCACCTGGGTGCTGGGGGAACAGCGGACCAAGACCCTCCGCGGAGCAAAAATGGAGGACGTGATCTTCGGCGGTACCGCGCAGCGGGGACCAGCCGGTTTTGCTCAGGTCTCCCTGGTCCTGGGCAATGAGGATCGCAGCCTGGCCTGGGATGCGGATGAAGTGATGATCACCCGCCGATATTACCGCAGCGGGGACAGCGAATACTATATCAACCGCAAGCTGGTGCGTCTGAAGGATGTGAACACCCTTCTCATGGATACCGGCCTGGGGCGGGACGGGTATTCCCTGGTGGGCCAGGGAAGGGTCGACGAGGTCCTTGCGGCCAAGAGCACAGACCGGCGGGAGATCTTCGAGGAAGCGGCCGGTATCTCAAAATACCGGTATCAGCGGGAGGAAACCCTGCGGAAGCTTGAGCGGACGGAGCAGGATATGCTGCGCCTGGGGGACAAACTGGGGGAATTGAATCTGCAGCTGGAGCCCCTGCGGAAGCAGGCGGAAACGGCAAAGAAGTATCTGCTCCTGCGGGATGAACTGCGGGGGCTGGAGATCTCCCTGTGGATGGACGCCCTGGATCGTCTGGCGGACCAGACCCGGATCCTGACCCAGGAGTACGAAACGGCCGAAGAGCGCCTGCGGACGCAGAAGGAAGAGCTGGAGAAGCTCTACCGTACCTCTGAGGATTGCAGCGAGGGGATCCGGGCGGCGGATGAAAAAGCGGAGCAGCTCCGGACGGAGATCGGACAGCTGGAGACTCAGGCCTCTGAGCTCAGCCATGAAGCCGATCTGCTGGATGCGGAGGAACGGAGCAACCAGGCAGCCATCCGACGCCTGGACGAGGAAAACGCCCGGCAGCAGGAACGGATCACGGATCTGACCGCCCGTTTGGCGGAGCGGCAGGAACGATTGAATGCGCTGGCGTCGGAAAGAAACGCGTTGGAACAGGAGAAGCAGCGGCTTTTCCGGAGCAGCAGCGAGACCAGCCGGGAAGCGGAACGCTCCGAGAAGGATCTGGAAGCGCTGACCGCCAAAGCGGCGGAGGAAGAAAACGCCGCCGCCGCAGAAGCAGCGCGTCTGGAAACCATTGAAGTCTCTGCAGCGGCACAAACGGAGAGCCTTCGGGAAACGCAGGAAGAACGGGATCGCCTGCAGCTGCGCCTGGAAGAAGAGCGCAACGCGCTGAAGCGGACGGAAGAGCAGCTGCTGAAAAAGCGGGAAGCCGCAGTGGAAGCGGAGAACCAGTGCAAAGGACACCGTATGCTGGCGGATACCCGCCGGGAGCGGCTTCGGACACAGGAAGAGCGGCTCCGGAAGCTGCGCATGGATGAAGAATCGACCCGATCCAGAGTCAGTCTGCTGACGGATATGGAGAAGGAATACGAAGGTTTTTCCCGCGCGGTGCGCGTCGTTATGCGGGAGAAGGGCCGCGGGACCCTGCGGGGGATCCACAGTACGGTCGCCGGGCTGATCCATACGGAGGACCGGTATACCGTCGCCCTGGAGACCGCCCTGGGCAACTCTCTGCAAAGCATCGTGGTGGACCGGGAGGAGGACGGCAAGGCCGCCATCTCCCTGCTGAAGCGGCAGGATGCGGGGCGCGCCACCTTCCTGCCACTCACAGCCATCCGGGGCACGGAACTGCGGGAGCGGGAGCTGGACCGGATCCCCGGGTTCGAGGGGATCGCCTCCCAGCTGGCGGAATGCGACGAGCGCTACGGGGAGATCCTGCGGAATCTGCTGGGCAGGACCGTCGTGGCGGAGGACCTGGACGCGGCCATCGCCATTTCACGCAGGTACGGCGCCCGTTTCCGCATCGTCACCCTGGATGGTCAGCTGGTGAACGCCGGCGGCTCCATGACCGGCGGCAGCGCCGCCAGGAACGTGGGGATCCTTTCCAGGGCAAACGAACTGCAGCGCCTTCGGGTACGGCTGAAGGAGATCGCCGCTGAGGCAAAAGAGGCGGAGAGCGCCCTCCATTCCGGCGAAAAGGAACTGGCAAACGTGGAATATGCCGCGGAGACGGCCGGGATCCAGCTGCGGGAGATCCAGGACCAGGTTTTGAAGCTGGAGGCGGAACAGAAGCAGCGGCTGCTGCTGACAGAAGCGGTGGAGGCCAGCCTGCAGTCGGCTGAAAACGGCATGAGCCGCAGCAAAGAGGAATCCGCCCGCCTGGAAAAGGCAGCGGAGGAGGCCGGACGCCGGCAGAAAGAGCACCGCAGCGAGGCTGACCGGCTTCGGCAGCTGGCGGAGTCCCAGAGCCAGGACCGGGCGAGCATTGAGAATAAGCTCAGGGAATTGGGCGAAGCTGCGGGCAGGCTCCGGGAACGGGAAGCCGCGCTGGATACGGAACGGGACGCCCTGGAAAAGGGCATAGAAGAATGGAAAGGGCTTTTGCAGGGGTATTCTGCGGAGACGACGGATCGGGATGACAGCCGCAGGAGCTACGAGCGGAAGAACGAAGAACTGCAGAAAAAGAGCGCCGATTACCGTGCGGAGGCCGAACAGAGGAAGGCCGAAGCGGACGGCCGCAGACCGGCCCTGGAGAACGCCATGCAGGAACGGCAGCGATGCGAGGCGAACCGGGGCAAGGCGGACAGGGAAGCGCAGGAACGCAACCGGAGCATCAACGAGCTGGAGCGCAGCTGCGCGGAAATGGGGCAGCGAAAAGCCGCGGCGGATATGGAAGAACGGCAGCTGCTGGATAAACTGTGGGACGGCTACGGACTGAGCCGATCCGCGGCGCAGAGCCAGCGCATGACGCTGGACAGCAGCTCCAGAGCGCAGAAACGTGCCGGACAGCTGCGGAGAGAAATGACTGCGCTGGGTTCTCCCAATCTGGCAGCCATCGAAGATTTTGATCGGGTAAACGAGCGATATACCTATCTTGATACCCAGAAGAACGACCTGGAAAAGGCCAAACGGGAACTGGAGGAGGTCCTCCAAACCGTTACGGAAGAGATGAAGCGGATCTTTGCCGATGAATTCAAGGCGGTGGCGGAGAGCTTCAGTCAGACATTCAAAGAGCTGTTCGGAGGAGGCCGGGGGGAGCTTGTGCTGGAGGATCCGGCAGATATCCTGAACTGCGGGATCGAGATCCGGGTCCAGCCTCCCGGAAAATCCCTTCGTACGCTGACCCTTCTCTCCGGCGGAGAACGGGCATTCGTGGCGATCGCTCTGTATTTTGCCATGCTGAAGGTTCGGCCGGCGCCTTTCTGCGTGCTGGATGAGATCGAATCCGCGCTGGATGAAACCAATGTCGGCCGTTTTGCCCGGTATACCCGCAGCATGTCGTCAAACACCCAGTTCCTGGTCATCACCCATCGTCGGGGAAGCATGGAGGAAGCAGATATGCTCTACGGCGTTACGATGCAGAAAGGTATTTCCCGGGTCCTTCGGGTGGACCTGAAGGAAGCAGTCAGGAATACGGAGGCGTAGACCATGGGTTTGTTTGAGAAGATCCGCACCGGCCTGAGCAAGACCAGAAAGAGCTTTACCGGCCTGCTGGACAGCTTTACCGGCGCGAACGACGAGTTTTTCGACGAATTGGAAGAATCCCTGATCCTGGCGGACATGGGAGCGGAGCTGGCCGTATCCACCGTGGACGAACTGCGGGAGCGGGCGAAGCATGAGGGGCTGCACGGCGGAGACGAGATCCGCGCCGCCTTGAAGGAAAGCCTCACCGCCGCCCTCAGGGAGGCGGGAGATACCCGGCTCCATCTGGAGACCACCCCCTCCGTGATCCTGGTGATCGGGGTGAACGGGGTGGGAAAGACCACCACCATCGGGAAAATGGCCGCCCGGTTCACCGGGGAAGGGAAAAAGGTCCTCCTGTGCGCAGGAGATACCTTCCGCGCCGCTGCGGCGGAGCAGCTGAGCATCTGGGCTCAGCGGGCCGGGGCGGATCTGGTGCGCCATGAGGAAGGCTCCGATCCCGGCGCCGTAGTGTACGACGGGATCGCCGCAGCCAAGGCCAGGGGTACGGACGTGCTCATCTGCGATACGGCGGGACGGCTGCACAACAAAACCAACCTGATGAACGAGCTGAGCAAGATCAGCCGGATCATCGATCGGGAGCTGCCCGGCTGCAGCCGGGAGAACCTGCTGGTTCTGGACGCCGGCACGGGGCAGAACGGACTGATCCAGGCCAGGCAATTCAGCCAGTCCGCCGGAGTTACCGGACTGGTGCTGACCAAGCTGGACGGCACCGCCAAGGGCGGCATCGCCTTTGCGGTGAATCGGGAACTGGGTATCCCCGTGAAATTCATCGGCGTGGGGGAGAAGGCGGACGATCTGCTGGAATTTGATCCCGACGCCTTTGTGGAGGCGCTGCTCTCATGAAGCCGCTGACATTTGTACTGGCCAGCAAAAACAAGAAAAAACTGGCGGAAATGCAGACGATCCTGGGATCCCAGGGGATCCGGGTCCTGTCCCAGGCGCAGGCCGGCGTGGATCTGGATCCGGAGGAGACGGGCATGACCTTTGAAGAAAACGCGATCATTAAAGCCAGAGCGGTATCCGAAGCCAGCGGCCTGCCCGCCATCGCCGATGATTCCGGGCTGATGGTGGACGCCCTGGACGGCGCGCCGGGGGTGTTTTCCGCTCGGTACGGCGGCAGCCATGAGCTGAGCGACGAGTATCGCTGGAAGCTGCTGCTGCAGAATATGGAGGGAATGGAACAACGCGCCGCGAAATACGTCTCAGTAATAGCGGCGGTGTTTCCGGACGGACGTATCCTGACCGCCCGGGGAGAGTGCCACGGAGAGATCGCCGAAAGTCCCAGAGGGGAAGGCGGATTTGGCTACGATCCGATCTTCCGCCTTCCGGACGGCCGCCATATGGCAGAGATCGACATGGAAGAGAAGAACCGCATCTCCCATCGGGCCATCGCCCTGGCGGAGATGCAGCGGAAACTGACGGAGTGTTTTGCGGAATGACGGGAAAACAGAGAGCATATCTGCGCGCCCAGGCGAACGGATTGGATACCATCCTGTATGTGGGCAAGGGCGGGATCACCGAGGCGGTGATCCGGCAGACGGAAGAAGCGCTGACTGCAAGAGAACTGATCAAGGGGCGGGTGCTGGAGGCTTCTCTCCTTACCGCCCGCGAGGCCTGCGAGCAGCTGGCTGAGGCGACCGGCGCGGAGGGGATCCAGACCGTAGGCAGCCGGTTCGTCCTGTATCGGCCCGATCCCAAGGAGCCGAAGTACGTTCTTCCGAAGGCATGAACCGGGGCTTTCTGGGGGGCACCTTCAACCCTCCGCATCAGGGACATATCCACGCGGCCAGGGCAGCCATGGAACAGCTGGGACTGGACGAGCTGTACTTCATCCCGACGGGAGAACCGCCCCATAAGGTCTTGCCGGTGGATACGGCCACCGCGGAGCAGCGATTGGAAATGACCCGGCTGGCAGCCTCCGGGATCCCCCATGCAAAGGCTCTCGATCTGGAGATCCGGCGGGAGGGGCCCAGCTACAGCGTCATCACCGCCCGGGAACTGCTGGAGGAGGATCCGGAGGGCGAACTCTGGCTCCTTTGCGGTACGGATATGTTCCTGACGCTGGATCGGTGGTATCGGGCGGACTGGCTGCTGGAAAACCTGCATATCGCCGCTTATCCCAGAAAACCGGGGGAAATGCCCGATCTGGAAGAAAAGGCGGAGGTGCTCCGCCGAAGATGGAATGCCCGGGTGGAGCTGATCCGGCTGGATCCCATGGAAGTATCCAGCACGGATGTCCGCAGCGCACTGAAGCAGGGCGGCGGAAGCGCGCTGCTGGGAGACGAGATCTATGCCTATATCCTGCGCAATCGGCTGTACGGCGTTGTGCCGGAGCCGGAGGCCCTGTGGCGGCTGGCTGTGCCGATGCTGGAGGAAAAACGCATCCCCCACGTGCGGGGATGCCGTGAGGAAGCCGTAAAACTGGCTCTGCGGTGGGGAGCCGATGCGGAGGAAGCGGAGAGAGCCGCGATCCTCCATGACGTGACCAAAAAGATGCCGGAAGAAGAACAGTTGCGTTTGTGTGCGGCTTATGGTATAATCCCGGGAATCGGCGGGGAAGCGGATCCGTCAAGGGCGGATAAAGAGCGCTTGTCCCCCGGGGATTTTGCCCGGCATTATCCCGCTGTGCTCCACGCCTTCTCCGGCGCGGCGGCTGCCTGGGGCCTTTTCGGGGCGTCTTCCGCCGTCCGGGACGCCATCATGTGGCACACCACCGGAAAACGGGATATGACCCTGCTGGAAAAGATCATCTGGCTCGCGGACTATATCGAGCCCACCCGGACCATGCCGGGGGTGAAGAAAGTCCGCAGGCTGGCCTATGAAGATCTGGATGGAGCTCTGCGTCTGGCCATGAAAAACAGCCTGGACCATATGACGGAGCGGAAGATGGATCCACATCCGGCTTCGCTGGAGGCCCTCAACGATCTGAAAAGGAACGGTAAAGAAACATGAAGATATTTGGCGGATTCGGCGGAAAGCATCTCCATGGCCGGGAACCGGCAAAAGCGATTCCCGAACCTGAGGATCTTTCTCCGGATGCTGCAGCAGAGCCCATCGAGGAAACGCTGCAGACAGAACCAGTCCATGAACCGGATGAGATCCCTGCGGATGAGGTCTCTGAAAAGGCAGCCTCTGAGGAGACGATCTCGGAGGAAATGGGGATCGAGGAAACGGTCCGCACTCCGGAAGAACAGGCGGAGATCGATGAAATGATCCGCCGGTATCAGCATAAAAAGCGCGTCCGGCGCTGGATCATCCTGGGCGTGGTCATTGCCGCTCTTGCGGCAGGCTTTATCATTTACAAATCGACGGTCAAGCCGCCCGCGATCGTGCAGCCGTCGCCTCCGGCCAGCACCCCGGCGCATGCCACCGCTCTGCCCAGCAGTACTCCCTCCGGGATCCCGGAGACGACGCCGGAACCCACGGAAGAGCCGGGACCGGAGGTCCGGGAGCGGGTGGAGAACAATTACAATATCCTCCTCCTGGGCAGCGACCAGGGCAACGGCAATACGGATACCATCATGATCTGCCGATTTGACGCCAACGAAGGCGTGCTCAATATCCTGAGCATTCCCCGTGATACCTGCGCCAATGTAGATTCCGATGAGAAGAAAAATGAAACGAAAAAGATCAGCGGCATCTTTGCCAGAGCGGGCATAGAAGGCGTGATGGAAGCCGCGGGAGACATCATCGGCGCACCGATAGACGGTTATATCAGGGTGAGCCTCAACGGCTTCGTCCAGTTGGTGGACACCATCGGGGGCATTGATTTCAACGTGCCCTACTATATGAATTACGACGATCCCACCCAGGATCTGCATATCCACTATAATTCCGGCATGCAGCATCTCAACGGGTATGACGCCGTCCGGGTGGTCCGTTGGCGGCAGAACAACGACGGGACCAATTACGGAGATATCGCCCGGATCGAGAATCAGCAGAATTTCCTGACGGCTGTGGCGAAAAAGTGTATGAACCTCTCCAATCTGACCTCAAACCTTGGAGAGTATATCAAGATTTTTGAATCCAACGTCAAGACGGATCTGACCAACGGCAACCTCCTGTGGTTCGGGCAGCAGTTCCTGAGCATGGGAATGGAAAACATCCATTTCTACACGCTGCCCTCCAATTATAACGACAACATCCGGGGCTTTTCCTACGGCACGATCCTGGTGGACGAATGGATGGAGATGCTGAACGAGCATTTCAACGTGTACAACATGCCCCTGACCCAGGAGGATGTGGATATCATCTCCCGGGACGCAAACGGGAACCTCTACGCCACCAGCGGCGAGATCAAGGGCGGCATGAGCTCCTTCCTGTCTATGGACGATTATGTAAAAAGGCTGAACGCCTGGCTGGCATCCCAGCAGCCGAGTTCCGGCGGTCAGGAAAGCACCCCCGCTCCCGCCCAAAATACCCCCGCGCCGCAGCCGGAGACGACCCCGGCGCCTCAGCCGGAACCCACGGCGGATCCAGCTCCGGAGTCCGAGCAGGGGACCGAGCCCGAGCCGGGGACTGAACCTGAACAAGGCACGGAGCCGGAACAGGGCACGGAGCCGGAACAGGGCACCGAGCCGGAACAGGGCACCGAGCCGGAACAGGGCACCGAGCCCGAACAGGGCACCGAACCCGAACAGGGGACCGAACCCGAGCAGGGGACTGAATCCGAGCCGGGGACCGAACCCGAACAGGGCACCGAGCCTGAGCCGGAGCCGCAGCCCGAGCAGGGAGCGGGACAAGATACCGGCGGAACGGAAGAAAACACGGACACAGAAGCCTGAACCCTGTGCACATGTGCAGGATAGAAACGGAGGATATGGTTATGCTCACCCCCCAGGAGGTCATGGAAGCGATCGTCCGCGCGCTGGACAGCAAAAAAGCCAGAGATATTACTGTGCTGAAAACGGAGAAGATCACGATCCTGGCGAATTACTTTGTGATATGCACCGCCGGTTCCACCACCCAGATCAAGACCCTTTCGGACGAAACGGGCAAAATGCTCAGCGAACTGGGAGAGCCGCCCCTTCATAATGAGGGATACCGGGACGGCGGCTGGGTCCTTCTGGATTTCGGCTGCGTTGTGGTGCATATTTTCCTAGAGGATACCCGCAAGTTCTACGACCTGGAGCGCCTGTGGAGCGACGCGGAAAAGGTGGATATCTCCGCCCTGATCACTGAATAACTGAGGAAAGCTGGTCGGAAGATGAAGTACGAGTTTCACAGCATCGAGAAAAAATGGCAGCAGGTCTGGGAGGAAAACAAGACCAACGCCGCCTCCAACGACAGCGATAAGCCGAAGTTTTACGGGCTGATCGAATTTCCCTATCCCTCCGGGGACGGGCTCCATGTGGGTCATCCCAGACCCTATACCGCCATGGACATCATCTGCCGCAAGAGGCGGATGCAGGGTTACAATGTGCTGTTCCCCATCGGGTACGACGCTTTCGGCCTGCCCACGGAGAACTACGCCATCAAGAACCACGTTCATCCCAAGGACGTGACCCGGAAGAATATCGAACGCTTTACTTCTCAGCTGAAGATGCTGGGCTTTTCCTTCGACTGGGACCGGGTAGTGGATACCACGGATCCCAAGTATTACAAGTGGACCCAGTGGATCTTCCTGCAGATGTTCAAAAAGGGCCTGGCGTATAAAGCCAGCATGCCGGTGAATTGGTGCACCTCCTGCAAGTGCGTCCTGGCCAATGAGGAAGTGGTCAACGGCGTATGCGAGCGCTGCGGTTCCCCGGTGGTCCGGAAGGAAAAGAGCCAGTGGATGCTGGGGATCACCCAATACGCCCAGCGGCTGCTGGATGATCTGGACGACCTGGATTATATCGAGCGGGTCAAGATCCAGCAGCGGAACTGGATTGGCCGCAGCACCGGCGCGGAGGTCACCTTCAAGACCACTGCCGGAGACGATATGCTGATCTTCACTACCCGCCCGGATACCATGTTCGGCGCGACCTATATGGTCATGAGTCCGGAGCATGCCCTGGTGAACAAGTGGCTGGAAGAGGGCAAACTGCGGAACGGAGATGCCGTCCGCGCCTACCAGGCGGAAGCGGCCAGGAAATCCGACTTTGAGCGCACGGAGATGGCCAAGGACAAGACCGGCGTGGTGCTGGAAGGCGTGAGCGCCGTGAACCCCACCACCGGGGGCGAGATCCCGATCTTCATTTCCGACTACGTCCTTTCCACCTATGGCACCGGCGCCATTATGGCCGTGCCCGGCCACGATCAGCGGGACTGGGAATTTGCCAGATCTTTTGATCTTCCCATCATCGAGGTGGTCCAGGGCGGCGACGTCACCAAGGAAGCTTTTGTGGACAAGGACGAGAACGCCCGTATGGTGAATTCCGGCTTCCTCAACGGTCTCAGCGTGAAGGACGCGATCCCCACCATGATCCGCTGGCTCACGGAGAAGGGGATCGGAGAAGAGAAAGTCAACTTCAAGCTGAGAGACTGGGTCTTCTCGAGGCAGCGTTATTGGGGCGAGCCCATCCCCATTATCAAGTGCCCCAAATGCGGCTGGGTGCCCATGGACGAAAAGGATCTTCCGCTGCTTCTGCCGGACGTGAAGAGCTATGAGCCTACGGATACCGGCGAAAGCCCCCTGGCGCACATGACAGACTGGGTGAAGTGCACCTGCCCCAAGTGCGGAGGACCTGCGGAACACGAGACGGATACCATGCCCCAGTGGGCGGGCTCCAGCTGGTATTTTCTGCGGTATATGGACCCCCACAACGACGAGGCCCTGGCGGGGAAGGACGCCCTCAAATACTGGGATCGGGTGGACTGGTACAACGGCGGAATGGAGCATACCACGCTGCATCTGCTGTATTCCCGCTTCTGGCATAAGTTCCTCTATGACATCGGCGTGGTGCCCACCAAGGAGCCCTATGCCAAGCGGACCAGCCACGGGATGATCCTGGGTTTGAATCCCCGGAACTTTGATAATCTGGATCCGGCGGAACAGGATCGGCTGAAAGCCGAATGCGGCGGAGAAGAAGGCGCGCGGAAGCATCTTGTCCAGCAGTACGGCGAGATGGCGGATCATCCCATCGTAAAGATGTCCAAATCCCTGGGGAACGTGATCAATCCCAACGACATCGTCAATCTGTACGGGGCGGATACACTGCGCCTGTATATCATGTTCATCGGCGATTTTGAAAAGGCCGCCCCCTGGCAGGATACCGCCGTGAAGGGGAGCAAGCGGTTCCTGGACCGGGTCTGGAACCTGGAGCAGAAGGTGAAACCCGGCGACAGCTACTCCCGGGAGAATGAAGCCTCCATCCACCGCACCATCCGCAAGGTCTCCGAGGATATCGAATCCATGAAGTTCAACACCGCCATCGCGGCCATGATGTCCCTGGTGAACGAGTTCTATGAAAAGGGACTGAACCGGGCGGACTATATGGCCCTGCTGAAGCTCATGAGCCCCTTTACTCCCCATATCGCAGAGGAACTGTGGGAGCATATGGGCGGCGAGGGACTGTGCTGCCGGCAGGCCTGGCCGGAGTGGGATGAGCGCCGGATGACGGAGTCGGAGAAGACCATCGCCGTACAGGTAGGCGGCAAGCTTCGGGCTACCGTGACCATTCCGGCGGATGCAGATGAGGAGACTATGATCAAGGCCGCCCTGGCGGATGAGAAGATCAGCCGCATGATGGAGGGCATGGAACTGGTCCGGACCATTACGGTGAAAAATAAGCTGGTTAATCTCATCCTCAAGCCGAAAACCCTTGACAAGGCATGAGAATGGGACTATAATACACAAGCTAATGGCCCATCGGAGGGAGGGATAAGAGTGTCGGAAGTCAGAGTCAAGGAAAACGAGTCGCTGGACAGTGCCCTCAAGAGATTTAAGAGAAGCTGCGCCAAGGCTGGCGTGCTGGCTGACCTGAGGAAGAAGGAGTACTACCAGAGCCCCAGCGTCAAGCGCCGCAAGAAATCCGAGGCCGCGCGCAAGAATAAAAATAAGAGATACTATTAAGTGCACAAAACCCGGTTATCTTCGGATAGCCGGGTTTTTGTCTGCCTGGCGGAGCTGTTCCAGGTCTTCGCAGCTCCATTCGCCGTTCATGAGCAGGAATCCCTTCCGGATCCCCAGTTCCATGGCCAGATCGGTCTTACACCGCAGGGTATCCGGATCGTCGTACAGGACGAAGCAAACGCCTTCATCCCTGCGCAACACCCACACCTTGCATTGAAGATCCGGGGAGAAGAATCCGCTCTCCGCCTCCACGGAAAGCCGCTCCTGTTCCGCGGGACTGAGTTGCCTGCCTTCGCCGTCGGGACTGGGAAGGGTAAAGATCCGCCGGGTCCGTTCCAGGTCGAGGTATACCTCTCCGCAGCGGGACAGGGCCTCCTCCATCCGCCGGCGAAGCGTACCGCCGGATATGGCGGTGGACAGGAGCATGGCTGCTCCGCAGCCTTCCTGCCAGCACCGCTCCGTGATCACGCACCGGATGCCCCGGCGGCGCAGGACCTCGCAGAAACGCAGCAGCTCCAGCCCGGGGCAGGGAGAGAAACCGCACACCACTGTGCCGATGCCCCGGCGGCGGCATTCGTTGGCGGTCTCTGCGGCCCGAGCCGAACGGATCCGCCCGCCCAGGATCATGCACCCGCCCCGCAGCGGGGTGCGAGGCGCGGGGAACGGCCGGTCCAGAGAGTAAGCCAGCGTAGCTGACGGTCTTCCGGGGGAGTCAAATAGGCTGAGCTGATCCTCTCCGCAGGCAGGGATGAAGGTAAAAGACATACGCACCTCCGGGTATCGAATGATGAACGGTCATCCGTATGGACAAACACGCCGTCGGGTGTTATATTGAAAATAGAAAATCCAGAATAAAGGAAGTATGATGAATGAACCATTTTGCAGCGATTCAGGGGAAACTGGAAGAATACGGCCTGGACGCCATGCTGGTGACCAGCCCTTCCAACCGGAAATATGCCACAGACTTTCCCTCCTCGGCCGGTATGGCCCTTGTCACCCGGAAAGAAGCCTTTTTCTTCATTGATTCCCGGTATATCGAGGCCGCGAAAAAGAGCATCAAAGGTGCGGCGGTGGACATGGTGGATATGCAGCGGGCTTATGATGCGAAGCTGAACGCGGAGATCGACCGCCTGGGGATCAAAACCCTGGGGATCGAGGAAGGCGCCATGAGTCTGGGAGAATACCGCAGCTGGGAGCAGAAGCTCCACGGGGAACTGAAGCCCGCCCAGCAGCTCTTCACCGATCTGCGTACGGTCAAGGATCAGGAGGAACTGGATCATCTCATCCGAGCCCAGCGCATTGCGGAGAAAGCCCTTGTTCAGGTGCTGGACCTGATCCGGCCCGGCATGACCGAGCGTCAGGTCGCCGCAGAGCTGATCTACCGCATGCTGCGGGAAGGGGCGGACGGCGTTTCATTTGAGCCCATCGTAGTCACCGGGGTCAAAAGCAGCATGCCTCACGGCGTCCCCGGGGACGTGGAGATCCGCAGCGGAGATTTTCTCACCATGGATTTCGGCTGCCGTCTGGGCGGGTACTGCTCCGATATGACCCGTACCGTCGCCGTGGGCAGCGCCACGGAGGAGATGCGGAAGGTGTATGAGACCGTTCTGCTGGCTCAGAAAACGGCGATCAGCGGCGCAAAGGCCGGGATGACCGGCGCGGAAGTGGACGGGATCGCCCGGAAGGTCATCCAGGACGCAGGATACGGGGACTGCTTCGGTCACGGTTTCGGCCATGGCGTCGGATTGGACGTGCACGAGGCGCCCACTGCCGGGCCCTCCGGCAAGGATCCCATGCCGGTGAACGCCGTGATCTCCGCAGAGCCGGGGATCTATCTGGAAGGCCGGTTCGGCGTGCGGATCGAGGATGTGATCATCCTGAAGGAAAACGGCTGCGAGGATATCACGCTGGCCCCCAAGGAATTGCTGATCCTGTAAAATAATATGCGCGCATCCGGGATTTTATCTTGCAAATTTCCGTATTCCGGTATAAAATAACTCAGATTTGAATCTAATACATGGAGAGGAGACTCTTGATTTATGATCTCTGCTGGTGAATTCAGAAACGGCGTGACCTTTGAAATGGACGGACAAGTTATGCAGGTGGTGGAGTTCCAGCATGTAAAGCCCGGCAAGGGGGCAGCCTTTGTCCGCACGAAGATGAAAAATGTCATCACCGGCGCGGTCGTTGAGACCTCCTTCAATCCCACTGCGCGCTTTGAGAACGCCTATGTTGACCGGAAGGATATGGAGTACAGTTATAACGACGGCAACCTGTACTACTTCATGGACCCCGAGACTTATGACATGGTGCCTATCGATGAAGGTATGCTGCCCGACGGCTTTAAGTTCGTCAAGGAAAACATGGTCTGCAAGATCATGTCCTATAAGGGCAGTATCTTCGGCATTGAGCCTCCCAACTTTGTGGAGCTCGAGGTCACCGAGACCGACCCCGGCTTCAAGGGCGATACTGCCACCAACGTGACCAAGCCCGCCATCGTGGAGACCGGCGCCGAAGTCAAGGTGCCTCTGTTCATCAACCCCGGGGACCGCATCAAGATCGATACCCGCACCGGCGAGTATCTGGAACGGGCCAAGGGCTGAGGATAGGCAAAGCCGGATCCGATTCCGGCAGAAAGGAACAGACAATGGAAATGAACATCACCGAAAAAGCCGCTTATCTCAAGGGGCTTTGCGAAGGCATGAAGCTGGATGAGGGCAAGAACGAAGGCAAGCTTCTGAAGGCCATCGTGGATCTGCTGGGCGACGTGGCTCAGGAGATCGCCGACCTGAATGAGAACGCCCTGGATCTGGCGGAGGAGATTGATCAGATCTCCGATGATCTGGCCGACGTGGAAGACTTCCTGGAGGAAGTGGACGACGAAGACGAGGATGAGGACGAGTGCTGCTGTGACTGCGATGAGGACGAGGACGAAGAACCCGTTTTCTATGAGGTCACCTGCCCCAAGTGCGGCGCTGAGATCTCCCTGGATGAGGAAATCCTGAACTACGATTCCTTCAAGTGCCCCAAGTGCGGCGAGAAGCTGGAGTTTGAGTTTGACGAGGACGACGGCGAGGACGGCGAGTGCTGCTGCGCCGGGGACGACGGCGACGAGAAGTGCTGCTGCGAGAAGGATAAGGAGTAAGATTCCTGTATTGAATTGCGCCGGAAGCGTGAAAACGCTTCCGGCGCCTTTTATCGTTTGCGGAGAATATCAAGAGTGTGGTGGGAAGCCCCGATCAGATCCTGCCTCTCACAGACTGCGAAGTGATATTCGATCCATTGGGAAAAGGTCTCATCATTCATGGCGTCGATCAATTCCCGCAGGTAACGGGTCGCTCCGTCCGTGGCGACCAGCTTGATCCGTTCAACAGGAAATTCCGCATCCAGCGCAGCGATCTCTTCCGTTCGGATCAGTTCAAAGATTTCCTTCGGCTCACTCTTGCAGTGCCAGTCCGGTGTGAGCATATCCAGATCTTTTACCTCCTGCAGATGGTTCGCGCCGAATACGTACTGGATGACTGTCGCTTCATTCATGCAGTACGCGGTCAGAATATACCCTCCCGGTTTTGTTACCCGAACAGCCTCAGCGAGGGCATGAAGCTTATCCTCCCGGGTATACAGATGGTACATGGGTCCCAGCAGCATGGTCAATTCAAATGATGCATCGGGAAATGCAGACAGATCCAGCGCGTTGCCCTGCAAAGCAGTGAGTGGCTCAGAACCGTCGAGCTTGCCTTTCAGCTGTTCCAGATTGCCGGAGATCAGCTCTACGGCGGTCACGGGGTAGCCCTGTTTTGCCAGGGTCACGCTGTATCGGCCGGTACCAGCCCCAACTTCAAGTATGTGTGGCCGGTAGAAACCGGAAAGACATTCGGATATATACCGCATGGTGGTCAGGTATTCCACCTGCCCATGCCTGGAGAGCAGCCGTCCATCCTCATTAAAACTGTTGTAGTATTCTTCCAGATAATCCATCTGTTTACCTCCATAGAAAAACGGAAACGCGGTACGGGCCTTGCCCGTACCGCGTCCGAAGGAAATAAAAGCTTACATCTTCGGCAGGGTGGCAAAGCTGGCCTTGAGCTCTTCATCTGTGGGGATATAATCGCTCATCTGGCCATCGTTGTATTTCTGATAGGCTACCAGATCGAAATAGCCGGTGCCGGTGAGACCGAATACGATGGTCTTTTCCTCGCCGGTCTCCTTGCACTTCTTCGCCTCATCCATAGCCACCTTGATGGCATGGGCGCTCTCAGGGGCGGGGAGGATGCCCTCCACCCGGGCGAATTCTTCCGCTGCCTGGAACACGTCGGTCTGGACGACGGAAGTGGCTTCCATGTAACCGTCCGCGTAGAGCTGGGACAGGATGGAGCTCATGCCATGGTACCGCAGGCCGCCGGCGTGGTTGGGGGCGGGGATGAAGCCGCTGCCCAGGGTATACATTTTCGCCAGGGGGCAGACCTTGCCGGTGTCGCAGAAGTCGTAGGCGTACACGCCCCGTGTGAAGCTGGGGCAGGACGCAGGCTCCACGGCGATGATGCGGTAATCCGCCTCACCCCGGAGCTTGGCGCCCATGAAGGGTGCGATGAGGCCGCCCAGGTTGGAGCCGCCGCCGGCGCAGCCGATGATCAT
>CAMZIY010000006.1 GCA_947307365.1 uncultured Clostridia bacterium | reverse complement strand
CACCTGCCTTTTAAGCAGGGTGTCCGGGGTTCGAATCCCCGCTGGAGCACCAAAGGCAAGAGCCGTCCCCCTGTGGGGCGGCTCTTGCCTTTTCCTTTGAATCGCGGGGATTCGAAGGGCACGGGAGTGAATGACATGCCGGTGGCATGTCAGAGCCGTGCCCCGGCCCGCCCGGAGGCGGGCGAATCCCCGCTGGAGCACCAAAGGCAAGAGCCGTCCCCCTGTGGGGCGGCTCTTGCCTTTTCCTTTGAATCGCGGGGATTCGAAGGGCACGGGAGTGAATGACATGCCGGTGGCATGTCAGAGCCGTGCCCCGGCCCGCCCGGAGGCGGGCTCCATCCCCTCGAGCTCTCCCTCCCGCATTTTCAACGTGGAATAGGTTTTGCAACGAAGCCGCCCCTGGCGGAGCATCACTTGCCCGTCAGGGCAAACATCACGGATCCCTGAATCGTTCAGCCGGTTCCTGCGGATTTCCGTGAAAACAGGAGCTTTGCACGACTGTCTGATGTCAACGGAATCCCAAAACAGGTCTTTGATCATAGACATGATCGGAGTTCTGTATAATTGTTTATGCGGGAGAAGACCTTAGTCCGAGATCCGCGCCTGCTTGAGCTGACTGAACGCAAAAGCGCGGGGAAAAGATAAAAAACGCTTGACAAGTTAGCTGTAGATAACTATAATGGCAGATAGTTAGCGAAAGCTAACAAACTGCACGCCCTGAGGTAAGTGAATGCTGACTTTATTTTGGCCTTGATGATATCTGGACTATTCGGAGAGGTGTTCGGTATGACGTTAAGGGAGATCAAAGAAGGAGAGTCCGCCCGCGTGATGAAGGTGGGCGGCAGCGGCGCGCTGCGTCAGCATTTTCTCGATATGGGGATCATCCCCGGCACCGACGTAAAGGTCGTGAAGTATGCGCCGATGGGAGACCCGGTGGAGATCTGCCTCCACGGTTATGAACTGACGCTCCGGCTTGACGACGCGGGCGAGATCGAAGTGGGACCGGTCCCTGCATCCGTGCCGCAGAGGAAGCGCTATCCGAGGATCGTGAACGAGCATCACGGTCTGGGGGAAGGCGGACGGTTCCATCCGAAAGGCAGCGGCGATCCGCTTCCCGAGGGAACCGTATTGACTTTTGCCCTGGTCGGCAATCAGAACAGCGGGAAGACGACGCTGTTCAATCAGCTCACGGGTGCGAAACAGCACGTGGGCAATTTCCCCGGCGTTACGGTCGACCGCAAGGATGGCGCGATACTGGGGCAGACAAACACGCTCATAACCGACCTGCCAGGCATTTACTCCATGTCCCCCTACTCCAGCGAGGAGCTGGTCTCCCGGGACTTCGTGCTGCACGAAAAGCCGAAGGGCATCATTGACATCGTCGACGTTACCAACATCGAGCGCAATCTGTATCTGACCATGCAGCTGCTGGAAATGGACGTCCCCGTGGTGGTAGCGCTGAATATGATGGACGAGATGACCGGCAACGGCGGCTCGGTGGACGTGAACGCGATGGAAGCCATGCTGGGCGTGCCGGTCGTGCCCATCTCCGCCGCGAAAAACCAGGGCGTACATGAGCTGGTGGATCACGCGATCCATATCGCCAAGTATCAGGAAGGGCCGCTGAGACAGGATTTCTGCGAAGAAAGCGATCACGGAGGCGCGGTACACAGGTGCCTCCACGCCGTGATCCATCTGATCGGGGATCATGCGAAGGAGGCGGGCATCCCGGTGCGCTTCGCCGCCTGTAAGGCGATCGAGGGAGACAGCCTGATCATCGACGCGCTTCGTCTGGACGAAAACGAGAAGGAAATGCTGGAGCACATCACGCTCCAGATGGAAAAAGAGCGGGGGCTGGACCGCAGCGCCGCCATTGCCGATATGCGCTTCTCCTTTATCATGAAGGTCTGCGGCGCCTGCGTGACGAAGCCGAAGGAGAGCAGGGAGCAGACGAGAAGCCGCAAAATAGACCGGGTGCTGACCGGGAAGTATACGGCGATCCCCGTTTTCCTCGGCGTGATGGCGCTGGTGTTTTACCTGACCTTCAACGTGATCGGGGCCTGGCTCCAGGATCTTCTGGCCATGGGGATCGAGGCGCTGACCGACGTCGTGGACGCCGCGCTGAGCGCAGCGGGTGTGAGCGAAGTGCTGCACGGGCTGATCATCGACGGGATCTTTGAAGGCGTCGGAAGCGTGCTGAGTTTTCTGCCGATCATCGTGACGATGTTCTTTTTCCTCTCCCTGCTGGAGGACAGCGGCTACATCGCCCGGGTGGCCTTCGTCATGGACAAACTGCTCCGGAAGCTCGGACTGTCCGGTCGAAGCATCGTCCCCCTGCTGATCGGCTTCGGCTGCACGGTCCCGGCGGTCATGGCGACCCGCACCCTTCCCAGCGAGCGCGACCGAAAGATGACGATCCTGCTCACGCCCTTTATGAGCTGCACCGCGAAGCTGCCGATCTACGCCTTTTTTGTGGACGCATTTTTCCCCAGCCGCAAGGCGCTGATCATGATCGGCCTGTACGTGCTGAGTATCCTCGTGGGGGTCCTGGTCGCTTTTCTCTACAAGAAGACGCTGTTCAAGGGCGAAGCCGTTCCCTTCGTGATGGAACTGCCGAACTACCGGCTGCCCAGCGCCCGGAACACCCTTCAGCTTCTCTGGGAAAAGTCGAAGGATTTCCTGCACAGGGCGTTCTCCGTCATCCTGATCGCAACGATCGTCGTGTGGTTCCTGCAGAGCTTCGATTTCCGCTTCATTCTGGTTGAGGATTCTCAAAACAGCATCCTGGCTGCGATCTCCGGCTTCATCGCGCCGGTGCTTGCGCCTCTGGGGCTCGGCGACTGGCGCATCGCTACGTCCCTGATCAGCGGCTTCATGGCGAAGGAGAGCGTCGTTTCCGTGCTGGAGGTCCTCTTCGGCGCCCGGGGCGGCGTCACGGCGGCGCTGAGTTCCCTGTCCGCCGCCTCCCTCCTCGTGTTCAGCCTTCTGTACTCGCCCTGCGTGGCGGCGGTCGCTTCCGTACGCCGGGAACTCGGGGGAAGATGGGCGCTGTACGTGGTGCTCTGGCAGTGCGCGGTCGCTTGGATCGCCGCCCTGCTCGTTCGTCTGATCGGAATCATGACCGGTATAGCTTAGGGAGGTGTGAACATGAGTATCATCGAAATCGCGATCGTAGCCGTCCTCTTCGCCTCTGTTCTTCTCGCGCTGCGCCGCATCTTCAAAATGAGGAAGAGAGGCTGCTCCTGCTGCTGCGCCGAATGCGGCGGATGCTGCGAGACGTCGCGAAGGAAAGAAGAGCAATCGCAAGCGAACCCACAATATAAAGCAAGTCCCTCCGTTATCACTGATTCCTGTGGTATACACCAAAGTGCAGGCGGATCATAATCATCCTACCAGCTGAAAACAAAAAGCCCCGAAACCATGCAAAGCAGCGGTTTCGAGGCTTATTCTTTTATTAAAGCGGAAAAAGAGGAATGGTCCGGGGAACGGACTTCGGCGACAGATCCGCCATACCGCCGACGGCGTACGTTCTCAGCCCAGGGGGATCTCCACGACCTCCGCCATTTTGGTCAGACAGGTCTCGATCTGACCGGAGATATCCGCCACCAGCTTCTCCGTGATATCCTCATTCTTTTCCTGCTCCAGCTTGGCGTAGAGGCTGGACTTGACCTCTCCGCTGATGCGGTCCGCCCGGGAGCGAAGATAGCTCTTGGGCATCAGCTTGCGCATGGGCTTGGGTATGTTCATGCGGAGGAAGGCGCCCTGCATCTGTTCCCGGCCCAGGGCCAGCACCAGAGCGGAGACCACGAAGCCGATGAGGATCCCCTGTACGCCGGCTGCGATGAGCGCCAGCCCTCCGCCGCCGCACAGCAGTCCCACGATGACGGATACGATGGCGTCGATGAGCCAGGTGATCTCCCGAATGGCAAACAGATCCTTCGCCTCCACATGGATATCGATATCCGAGAGGGAAAGATACGAGGTCAGGTTCAGGGCGGTGAAGGGCACGTTATGGCGGATGCAGATGGGCATGGTGTACGCTTCCAGACCGTTGGAGACCCGTTTCAGCCAGGCGGCCACGGTTTTTGCCAGAAGCTCCCGGCCCTCGTCCGAATGGAGATACCCGTCGATATCCTTTTCCAGGATCCCGTCGATCTCCTCCAGACGTTCGATGGATCCATCTCTCCAGCGGTCGATGACCGGGATGGCGACATGCTCCAGGATCGGATCCACGATGCTTTCCACCGTGCTCCGGTACAGCTCCTCGATATGCTTTCCCACCACGTCCTCCACCGCCGTGGAGTCGATCAGCTGGGCGATCTCCGCCTTGAAATCCCGCAGCTCCTCGTCGATGAGCCCGCATTCCGCCAAGCCCTTGGCCACGGAGTATTCCGGTTCGCTGCCGCAGATGACCACCGCCTCGGGGAACACCTCCCGGCACCACTGCCGCAGCTCCTGCATGCGTGATACGCCGCCGGTCATGAAGATCAGCTCGGGCTGGCGGTCGGAGATGTTCTCCCGCACCTGCTTCAGACTGTCGGTAAACACCCGGCGGAAGGATCTGCCCCCCAGGCGGTCCGCCTTCTTGTTCAGGAGCTTGTCCGCGATCGCCGGACTCATGGTCAGCTTCAGCCGGGCCGGGATGAGCTGCGTGCGGATGTTGATGGTCTGGGTCAGGGGCTCGTTCTGCCAGTATTCCACGTCGGAATAGTATTTCTCCTTCAGCCGGCGGGCGGCGAACTCGCAGTAGGTGCGCCAGGCCTCGTTCTCCGCGAAGATCCTGCGGATCCGCTCCGGATCCGGCGAAGCCTCCACAGCCTCCTCCAGCAGGATCTCGTCCATGATCCCGCCTCCCAGGGCCACCTCGCCTCCGGTTTTCAGCTCCACTTCTTTGCCGCTCATGATATAGGCAAAATCCGTGGTGGAAGATCCGATATCCACCACCAGCACCGGTTTGGACAGGATATCGTAGCCCACCTGCAGATGCCGCGACCGGCAGGCGCTCACCAGGGCGGCTCTGGATTCCGATACGATCTTCAGCGGGGGATACCCGGCGCTTTCGAAGATCCCCCGGTATTCCTCCCGGGCGGCCTTGTCCCATCCGGCGGGACAGCCGATATAGAAGCACTGGTCGTCTCCCCGCACCAGATCGCCGGAAAGAAGCAGTTCGCCCAGCACCCCCGCGGCAAAGCTCTTGATATCTCCTCTCGCCGCGCTGTCCGTCAGGAAGCGGCTCTTGAATCTCAGCCTCCTCACCAGAACGTCCGGGTCATAGCAGGCCCCTTCGCCGATGAGCAGCTGACCGTCCCGCTTCATGGCGTAAGCCGTGATGAAGCTGCCGGCTTCCTGCACGGGGATCACCCCCGGGACGTCGTCCTCTCCTTTAATGAGCCGGGTGACGGCGCTTTCCGCGTCCCCCAGGTCAAATCCATAAAAGCGTTCCATCTTTATCCTCTCCCGGCGGAAGCCATGCCTTTCTTCAGGAGTACGCCGTCGGCCGCCAGCGCGGGACGGATGGTGCCGCCGGAATAGGCCGGCATCATGTCGAACCAGCCTCCCGGGCCGTTTCCCTCCGGGGTCCAGTCAACGACGTCGATGTTCTTCTTGTGCAGATAGAAACGGATCTGGGAGATCTCCTCTTCCGCCTGCCCGTCTTCGCCCCGTCTGCCGTAGGCGTCCTCCAGCAGACGGGACAGCAGCTCCAGCTCCTCGGGATCCATGGCGGAAGCCTGCTCCTTCTGCCGCTCCTTTTCCTCCATCCGGACGGAGCTTCTGACCTCCTCCAGGCGCTTGTCCATCACCAGGATCATGGACAGAAGACGATTGCAGACCAGCGATGCGTCCAGTTTTGTTTCGGCGTGGAGGGTCTCCCCGGGGCTTTGTTTTCCGCGTCTGAGCAGCATCCCCGCCAGGAAGAACGACGCGACGGTCAGCAGCGGCAGGGCCGCAAGCAGCCAGCGGGGCGGCAGACCGGCGGAAGCCGCTGCCGCGGAGGAGGCGATCAGCTGAATGCCTGCCACCGTGACGGCTGCGCCGATCAGGCCCAGGATCAGGAGCACGAGGCCCCATTTGGGCAGCTTCCCTTTGACCGGGGCGGCGGCGCCGTATTCCGTCCTCCCATAGATCTTCGTATCTCCGGCGGTATCCACCAGGGAGCAGGCGGCCTTCGCCACCTGGATCATGGACCCGGCAGCCTCCCGGACCCTGGCATTTTCCTCCTGATCGTTGTAGGTATACAGGATCCGGTCCAGCTCTGCGCTCAGCACAGGGATCGCGGAAGCCGTATCCGCGCCGCTGACCGCCGATATCAGCCGTTCCCGGTTCTGTTCGAATATGGCCTGCAGTGTCATCCAGGTCCCTCCCAGGAAAAAGATCGATCATATAATATTATCATATCATATTCGGTCGGGAAATAACAGATGGAACCGGAACGCCTTCGCGTCCGCACCAGGCGCGCCGGGAGGTCATCCCGGTTGACAATACAGTTACCAACCTATATATTGAGATCAAATACATATGATCAGGGGGGAGAGGAATGAAAAAAGTCGCTGTGATCTGGTCCAGTCCCAACACGGACGGCCTGACCGCTTCGGCCAAAAATGAATTCATCGGCGGCCTCACGGACGCGGGGATCCGGGTGGAGGAGATCCATCTCAACAGCAAAAAGATCGAGCACTGCCGGGCCTGCGGCAACGGCTGGGGTAAGTGCCTTCAGCAGGGGAGCTGCGTGATACGGGACGATTTCGCGGAGGTTTACCGCGCCCTCACGGAAGCGGACGGCATCGTCTGGATCAGCGCCGTATACTGGTGGGAGATGACGGAATGCTTCAAGGCGTTCTTCGACCGGCTCCGCCGGTGCGAAGGGATGAAAAACCGCTTTTTGGCGGAGAAGCGCTGCGTGCTCATCGCCTGCGCCGGCGGCACCGGACGGGGCGTTGTGGAGTGCCTGCAGCAGTTGGAGCGGGGACTGACCCATATGGGCATGCGGGTATATGACCGCATCCCGGTGGTGCGCTACAACAAGGACTATATGCTGCCCGCTCTCCGTCCCGCCGGTCAGACCTATGCGGATCGCCTGGAGAACGGGTTCGACATGTATTACTGAGCGGGGAAGGCCGATGAACGACTATCTGCACACGGTACAATATTATGAGACCGACAAAATGGGGATCACGCACCATTCCAACTATATCCGCTGGATGGAGGAGGCGCGCATCGATTATCTGAAGCAGGTCGGTCTGCCCTATGAAGAAATGGAGGAGATGGGGGTCTTCTCTCCTGTGGTGGCAGCGGAGTGCAAATACAAAGCTGCGACGACTTTTCCGGAGATCGTTCGGATCACCGTTTCCCCGGAGAGCTTTAACGGCGTCCGGCTGAGGTTCCGGTACGAGATGCATCAGGACGATCGGCTCGTGGCCCTGGGATGCTCCGAGCATTGCTTTGTGAATCAGGAGGGGAAGCTCCTGCGCCTGAAACGGGATCATCCCCAGCTGTACGACCGCCTCAAAGCGCTTGCACCGGCAGATGAAGGATCCGCGGATCGATGAAATCTTCGCCGGTACGGCTGCCTCACCGATCCGAACCTCCGTCTGCCGATATTGTGCCCCGCTTCCGGATATGCTATAGTTGGATCTGCAACAAAACGCAATGGAGCTGAAGCAATGCGTACGAAAAATGAGATCAGCGCGGAATACGCCCGGTGGCTTACCGCGGTGAAGGACCCGGCGCTTGCCGCCTCTCTGGGGGAGCTGGACGCCGCCGGGATCGAGGACGCCTTTTATCAGGACCTGGCCTTCGGCACCGCCGGCCTCCGGGGCGTGATGGGCCCGGGGACGAACCGCATGAACCGATATACCGTGGCCAAGGCCAGTCAGGGCCTGGCCAATTACGTGAAGGGGCGGGACAGCGCCCCTTCCATTGCCGTATCCTATGATACGCGGCGGCTGTCCGAAGCCTTTGCCCGGACCGCCTGCGGGGTGTTTGCCGCCGCCGGCATCCGGGTGCATCTGTATCCGGAACCCATGCCCACCCCCTGCCTGAGCTGGGCGGTGCGGGCGCTGAACTGCTCCGCCGGTGTGATGATCACCGCCAGCCATAACCCCGCGCAGTACAACGGATATAAGGTTTACGGGCCGGACGGCTGCCAGATCACCACCGAAGCGGCGAAAGCGATCCTGGAGGAGATCGAGAAGCTGGATCTTTTCCGGGATGTCCGGGAAATGGGTTTCGATGAAGCCGTGGAAAAGGGAGCGGTCACCTGGGTCTCCCGGGAAACGGAGGATGCCTACCTTGCCAAAGTGCTGGACCAAAGCGTCCTGTACGGAGATGAAGCGGACCGGGACGTGACCATCATCTACAGCCCTTTGAACGGGACCGGGCGGAAGCCGGTGCTCCGGGCGCTGCAGGAGAGCGGATTCCGGAACATCGCCGTGGTGCGGGAGCAGGAGGAGCCGGACGGGGATTTTCCCACCTGCCCCTATCCCAACCCGGAGAACCGGGAGGCCATGGAGCTGGGCTTGGCGTATTGCCGCCGGCTGGGGGCGGATCTCTTCCTGGCTACGGATCCGGACTGCGACCGCTGCGGCGTCGCCGTGCGGGATGGGGAGGAATACCGTCTTCTGACGGGGAACGAGGTCGGTCTGCTCCTGCTGGACTATCTCTGCAGGCAGCGGTCCCAGCACGGGAAACTGCCCCGGGATCCGGTTTTCGTGAAAACCATCGTCACCACGGATCTGGCGGAGAAGATCGCAGCCCGGTACGGGGTGAGGACGGTGAACGTCCTCACGGGCTTCAAGTTCATCGGCGAGGTCGTGGGCCGGCTGGAAGCCGAGGGCAGGGAAGCGGACTATATCCTGGGCTTCGAGGAATCCTGCGGCTACCTCACCGGCCCATACGTGCGGGATAAGGACGGGGTGGACGCCGTCCTGATGATCTGCGAGATGTACGCCAGATACCGGGCTCTGGGGATCACCCTGCCGGAACGGCTGGAAGAGCTGTATCGGGAGTACGGCTATTGCCTGAGCACCGTGTATTCCTTCGCCTTCCCGGGATCTTCCGGGATGGAGCAGATGGCGGAGCGCATGGCAGACTTCCGCAGGGAGCCTCCCGCAGTCTGGGGCGGCGAAAGGGCGGATCAGATCCTGGATTATTCCTCTGGTCTGGACGGCCTTCCCCCTGCGGACGTGATCAAGGCGTTCACGGCCTCCGCCTCCGTGGTGATCCGCCCCTCGGGGACGGAGCCGAAGCTGAAGGCCTATATCACCGTCACAGCCCCGGATGAGGAAGCCGCCCGGGAACGGGAGCAGCGCATAGCCGCTGAGGTAAAACAGCGTATTCAATAGAGCCGGTCGGCTTATCCTGCGGCCCTCCGCTTCCGGGCGGAGAGGCCGCAGTTTTCTGTTCCGCGCCCTGATTCAGAGAAGTGGGATCCGTTAGGAAAATGTATTTGCGCTTTTCCTTTTCCTATGCTACAATATAAAATTACTTGAATAGGCAAATCTGCAGATCGGCGAGGGACCGGAAATGTGGGTCAGCGACAACTGGAAGGATTATGCGCTGCTGGACTGCTCCGACGGGGAAAAGCTGGAGCGGTGGGGCAGGTATATCCTCCGCCGTCCGGACCCCCAGGCGATCTGGAGCACCGGAAGGGAAGGCCTGTGGGACCGGGCGGATGCGGTATACGTGCGTTCTTCCTCCGGCGGCGGCCGATGGACCCTGAGCAACGTGCCGCCCCAGTGGCAGGTAAGCTATGGGGAACTGACCTTCCGCATCAAGCTGATGAATTTTAAGCATACGGGCCTTTTTCCCGAGCAGGCGGCCAACTGGGATTTTATCCGCAGCTGCATCGCCGGGGCTG
The DNA here is from genome assembly GCA_947307365.1 of uncultured Clostridia bacterium. Taxonomy (GTDB): domain Bacteria; phylum Bacillota; class Clostridia; order Oscillospirales; family Oscillospiraceae; genus UBA1774. The sequence continues at coordinate 27,612 of CAMZIY010000006.1, read as the reverse complement.
GAAGACCCATTCGGGTGCTGAACCTGTTTGCCTATACCGGGGCCGCCACCCTGGCCGCCGCCTCAGCCGGAGCCAGCGTCTGCCACGTGGACGCGGCCAAGGGCATGGTGGGCTGGGCGAAGGAAAACGCCCAGGTATCCGGCCTGGGGGAGAAGCCCATCCGCTGGATCGTGGACGACTGCCGGAAATTCGTGGAAAAGGAAATCCGCCGGGGCAAACAGTACGACGCCCTGATCATGGATCCCCCCTCCTACGGCAGAGGGCCCACCGGAGAGGTGTGGAAGCTGGAGGACAGCCTCTATGCTTTTCTGGAGCTCTGCACCGGCGTCCTGTCCCCGGAGCCCCTGTTCGTGCTGATCAGCTCCTATACCACCGGCCTGCAGCCCGCCGTGCTGACCTACCTGACGGAGACGGTGTTCTCCCGCCGCTTCGGCGGTCGGGCGGAGAGCCGGGAGCTGGGGCTGCCGGTGGAGAAAAACGGCCTGGTCCTGCCCTGCGGCGCAGCCTGCCGCTGGGTGAGACAGACCTGTGAGGATGATTGAACCTTGAGCACCATCATCAAGACGGAAAAGCTCGTCTATACGTACGAAGGCGCGGAAACGCCCACCCTCCGGGGCCTGGACCTGGAGATCGAGGAAGGGACCTTCGTGGCGGTGCTGGGGCATAACGGCTCCGGCAAGTCCACCCTGGCCAAACATCTGAACGGCATCCTGATCCCCACTTCCGGCCGAGTGCTGGTGGACGGGATGGACACAGCGGAGGAACAGAACCTCCTGGCTGTGCGTCATACCGTAGGCATGGTCTTTCAGAATCCGGACAACCAGATCGTAGCCAACGTGGTGGAGGACGATGTGGCCTTCGGCCCCGAGAACCTGGGCATCGAACCCAGGGAGATCCGCCGCCGGGTGGACGACGCCCTGACCAGCGTGCAGATGTACGAATACCGGAACCATGCCCCCCACCTCCTCTCCGGCGGGCAGAAGCAGCGGGTGGCCATCGCGGGCATCCTGGCCATGAAGCCCCGCTGCATCGTGCTGGACGAGCCCACGGCCATGCTGGATCCCGTGGGCCGGGGCGAGGTGCTGGATACCATCACCCGCCTGAACAGGCAGGAGGGGATCACGGTGATCCTGGTGACCCACCATATGGAGGAGTGCATCGGCGCGGACCGGCTTCTGGTCATGTCCCAGGGCAGCATCCTGATGGACGGCAGTCCCAGAGAGCTCTTTCCCCGGGTGGAGGAGATGGAAGCGGCCCACCTGGGCGTGCCGGATACCACCCGGCTCATGTACGCCCTGAACCGGGAGGGGTATCATCTCCCGCTGGAAGCCATCACCACGGAAGAATGCGCCCAGGCGCTGCTGCGCGCCTTCGGGCATAAGGAGTAAGGGACCTTGACACCTGTTTTGCAGACGGTCCGGTTGACCCATCGTTACAGCGAGGGCACGCCCTTTGAGCGGGTGGCGCTGGACAGCGTAGATTTTTCCGCCCAGCGCGGGGAATTCATCGCCGTCATCGGTCATACCGGTTCCGGGAAGAGCACCTTCATCCAGCATCTGAACGGGCTGTTGAAGCCCAGCTCCGGCACTGTGCTGTTCGATGGGAAGGACATCCATTCCAGCAAGGAATTCACCCGGCAGGTACGCTTCCGGGTGGGCCTGCTGTTCCAGTACCCGGAGTACCAGCTCTTTGAGGAGACGGTCTACAGGGATATCGCCTTCGGCCCGAAAAACATGAAGCTGAAGGACGACGAGGTGGACGAGCGGGTCCGGGAGGCTGCGGGCTTCGTGGGGCTTGGGGAGGAGATCCTGGAGAAATCCCCCTTCGACCTCTCCGGCGGCCAGAAGCGCCGGGTGGCCATCGCCGGCGTCATCGCCATGCGTCCGGAGGTGCTGATCCTGGATGAACCCACCGCGGGACTGGATCCCGGGGGCCGGGAAGAACTGATGGAAAACATCCTGCGCTACCACGACGGGGGCAAGCGCACGGTGATCTATATCACCCACAGCATGGAGGACGCCGCCCGCACCGCCCAGCGCATCGTGGTGTTCAACCATGGCCATATCGCCATGGACGGAACGCCCGGGGAGGTTTTCCGCCGGGGCTTCGAGCTGATCCAGATGGGGATCATCGTCCCTCAGATCACCCGGGTGATGATGCGCCTCCGGGAACTGGGCCTGGATGTGGACGACGGCGTCTACTCCGTAGAACAGGCCATGGCCGCCCTGCGGGAAACGAAGGGGGGCGGGGATCATGCTTAAAGACATTACCCTGGGCCAGTACTACCCGGGAGATACCCTGGTCCACCGGCTGGACCCCCGCACCAAGCTGATCCTCACCCTGATCTATATCGCGGCCCTGTTCACGGCGATCGTTTATGCGGGCTACGCTCTGGTGGTCCTGTTCCTGGCGGTGAGCATCCTGATCTCCCGCATCCGGCTTCGGAATATCCTCAGCGGGCTGAAGCCCCTGATCGTCATCGTGCTGATCACGGGGATCCTCAACCTCTTCTATACGAAGGGCGAGCATCTGCTGGTGCACTTCTGGCGCATCAGCATCTACTGGGAAGGCGTGGAGACCGCGGTGTTCATGGCGCTGCGGATCATGCTCCTCATCGCCGGCACCCTGCTCCTCACTTACACCACCTCACCGCTGCAGCTGACGGATGGACTGGAGAGCCTGCTGAACCCCCTGAAGAAGATCCATGTGCCGGTACACGAGCTGGCCATGATGATGTCCATCGCCCTGCGCTTCATCCCCACCCTCATCGAGGAGACGGACAAGATCATGAGCGCCCAGCGGGCACGGGGAGCGGATTTCGAGACCGGCGGCCTGATCGCCAAGGCCAAAGCCATGCTCCCTCTGCTGATCCCCCTGTTCGTCAGCGCCTTCCGCCGTGCGGATGAGCTGGCCACGGCCATGGAAAGCCGGTGCTATCACGGGGGAGAGGGCCGGACGCGCATGAAGCAGCTGTCCATGGCCCTGCGGGACTGGATCGCTCTGGCCGCGGGGGTCCTGCTCCTGGCGCTGGTAATCCTGTTCCGGAGGTTGGGGATTTGAGACAGCTTGCCTTGCGCCTCAGCTACGACGGCTCCGCCTACCACGGCTGGCAGCGGCAGAAGGGGCTGCCCACGGTACAGGAGACTCTGGAGGAAGCGCTGACAAAGCTCTGCAAAACGGAGACCCGCGCCCTGGGCTGCGGCAGGACGGACGCCGGGGTTCACGCCCGGAAGTACTGCGCCGGTTTTCGGACGGAGTGCGCCGTGCCCGCCGACCGGCTGCCCCTTGCCCTGAACGCCCTCCTGCCGCCGGATATCGCGGTGCAGGCGGCCTGCGAGGTGGAACCGGAATTCCATCCCGTGTTTTCCTGCCGCAAAAAGGAATATACCTACTATGTGCGCAGCGGCGTCATCCGGGATCCCTTCGAGCGGGACCGGGTCTGGTTCCGGCCCGGAGAGCTGGATCTTGGCCGGCTGCGGGCGGGAGCGGAGCAGTTCCTGGGCACCCACGATTTTGCCGCGGTGCGCAGCGTGGGCACCAATGTGAAGACCACCGTGCGAACGGTTTACGATTTTTCCGTGGAGCAGGAGGGAGACCTGTTTTCCTTCCGCATCTGCGCCAGCGGTTTCCTGTATAACATGGCCAGGGCGATGGTGGGCACCGTGCTCTACGTTTCCCTGGGGAAGCTGCGGCCGGAGGAGATCCCGGAGATCCTGGAGACGGGGGACCGCTGTCTGGCGGGGCCGACCGTTCCGCCCCAGGGCTTATACATGACCGGCGTCTGGTACGACGGGGAGGCAGGGAGGATGATGCAGGCATGAGACCCGTATTCAAAGGCGCGCTCCGCTTTCTGGGCATCCTGTTCCTCCTGGGCCTGGTGGTCCTGGCGGTCGTGGGCATCATCCAGAGCGGAAAAACGGCGGAAAAGACGGAGACCACAGCAGCCTTCAGCTTTGACCCATACAGCGAAAACCGCTTCACCGCCGTGGGCCGAGGCCTTCTGGTGAGCGCGGATTCCGGCCTGACCCTTTTCGATGAGGAGGGAACGCTCCTCTTTTCCCAGACGGTGGGCTACGCCGACCCCCTGACCTTTTCCCGGGGCAAGACCGCCGCGGTCTGGAGCCAGGAGAACAGCATCGCCCTGATGGTGAAGGAAACCGGAGAAACGGTGGAGGTCGGCCTTCCCGGCAGCGTGCTCACCGGAAGGGTGAACGAACAGTGCTGGGGGATCTTCCTGGCCCGGGAGGGCGGAAGCAAGGGCGTGGCCATGGTCGTCAAGCCCGATGGACAGCCGGTCTACCGGGTGCGCATGGGCAGCAGCTATCCCATCGACGCGGATCTTTCGCCGGACAGCGGAAATCTTGCCCTCCTCACCCTTCAGGGAGAAGGCTGCCACCTGGGAATATACAGTCTGAACCAGGAAACGGAGCTGCGCGGCTGGACCGGAGAGGACGAGATCTTTTTCGAGGCGGAATATCTGGGCGGGAACACGCTGCTCCTGCTGAGCACGGAAAAGGCGCTGTTCCTGGATGAAAAATGCCAGCCCGTCGGCGAATTTGCCTTCGACGGTGAATTCCTGAAGGACTATGCCGTATCCGGGGAGGGCTTCGTCGTCCTGGCTCTGGGACGGCACCGGAACGGCAGCGCAGCCCGGCTGCTCACCCTGGACCGGAACGGCCGGGAGCTGGCTTCCCTGGATATCCAGGGCGAAGTGGAGGGACTGAGCGCCGCGGGGCACTGGATCTCCGTGCTGTATCAGGACCGGATGGCGCTCTACGATCCGGACCTGCAGGAAAAAGGCCACCTGGAGAACGCTTCGGGCGTGCAGGCATCCCTGGTGCGGGAGGATGGCAGCGCCATCGTCGTCGCCGGAGGCAGTGCCACAGTCTTTCAACCTTAACGATTCTCAAGGGGCTCGGCGCCGGAACGGCGGAACGAGCCCGCATAAACCGGCGGGGGTTCGGGCCCCCGGCCTGAAGGAGGCAATCCCATGGTACATTGGATCATCGACATCGTTCTGCTGCTTATCCTCATTGGCTGCGCCTGGAAGGGCTACCGTAACGGGCTGATCCCCGGGATCTTCATGCTTCTGGCTCTGTTCGCCTCTCTCTACGGCGCAAAGCTGGTGGCGGAGACCTATTCCGAGGAATTCATCTCCATCCTGGAACCCTTTGCCAGCGGCATGACGGACCGGGCCATGCGCGAGCTGGAGGATGAGGATGTGCTGAAGGGGAACGACGTATATGCCGCCTCCAAGGCGATCCTGGAGGAGATCGGCTTCATGGGCAGCGCGGCAGAGAATATCGCCGGGGAGCTGGATAAGGAGGTTAACGAGACCGGGCACGTGCTCCGGGCTGCCATGGTGAAGCGGCTGTGTATCGACGTGGCCTACGTCCTGACCCTGGTCATCGCCTTCGTCCTCCTGGCCATCGCCTTCGCCGTGATCGGGAATCTGATCAGCCTTTCCTTCCATATCCCCGGTCTGGAAGTGATCGACGGCATCCTGGGCGCCATTTTCGGCCTGGGAGAAGGCGCGGTGTTCGCCTTCTTCATTGTCTGGCTCCTGCGCTTCGGGGGCATGCTCCTGAAGGCCGAGGTGGTGGAGGAGACCATCCTGCTGAAGTGGCTCCAGTCGGTCAATCCTCTGGTGGAGTTCTTCGGCCTGTAACGGAGAAGCGAAAACCCTCTTCTTCCGGAATGGGAAGAGGCGAGGCGTTATCATCAAGCGATACATTCATACCCGGAAAGGGCTTCGGCCTTTTCCTTGCTCGGAAAGGAAGGTGGACAGATGCAGCCGCCGATTTGCGCCAGATGCAAAAAGAACGTCGCCGTGGTCTTCATCACGAAGATGGAGAACGGCAAGACCGTGAACGAAGGCCTTTGCCTGAAATGCGCAAAAGAATTGAATATCCGGCCCGTAGAGGACCTGATGCAGAAGATGGGCATCTCCGATGAGGATCTGGACGGGATCAGCGAGGAGATGACGGAAGCCCTCAGCGGCGTGGACCATATCCCCGACGCGGACGGAGGAGACGACGAAAGCGGCAAGACCGCCACGTTTCCCTTCTTCAACAAGCTCTTCGGGGCCAATCCCCCCAGCCAGGAAAACCGGCCGGGACGGGAACCCCCCAGACCTGAACCGCCCCAGCAGCCCCGGGGATCGAAAAAGAAATTCCTGGAGAACTACTGCCAGGATCTCACCGGGAAAGCCCGGGACGGAAAGCTGGATCGGATCGTAGGCCGGGAGACCGAGCTGGAGCGGGTGATCCAGATCCTGAACCGGAGGCAGAAGAACAATCCCTGTCTCATCGGCGAACCCGGCGTGGGCAAGACCGCCATCGCCGAAGGCCTGGCCCAGAAGATCGCCGACGGGCAGGTGCCCTATAAGCTCCAGAACAAAGAGGTCTGGCTCCTGGACCTCACTGCCCTGGTGGCGGGGACCCAGTTCCGGGGCCAGTTCGAAAGCCGGATGAAGGGCCTCATCGACGAGATCAAGAAACAGGGGAACATCATCCTCTTCATCGACGAGGTGCACAGCATCGTAGGCGCGGGGGACGCGGAGGGCAGCATGAACGCCGCCAACATCCTGAAACCCGCTCTCTCCCGGGGGGAGATCCAGGTCATCGGCGCGACCACCTTTACGGAATACCGGAAGCATATTGAGAAGGACAGCGCGCTGGAGCGCCGGTTCCAGCCGGTGACGGTTTCCGAGCCGGGCATCGAGGAGAGCGTCAGCATCATCCGGGGCATCGCCCATTATTATGAGGAGTTCCACTGTGTGCGCATTTCGGAGGAGATGTGTCGCCAGGCGGTGACCCTTTCCGAGCGGTACATCACGGACCGCTTCCTGCCGGATAAGGCCATCGACCTGATCGACGAGGCCTGCAGCGATGTGAACCTGAAGAATATGGATATCGCCCGCAGCGTCAGCATCCATGAGGAGATGGAGAACCTGGTGAAGGAGCGGGAACGGATCCTGGCCGCCCCCTATGGGGAGAGCAGCGGGGACTATGCCCGCCTGGCGGAGCTGCGGAGCAAGGAGCTTCAGCTGGACGAGGAGCTCCATGATCTGGAGCAGCGGGGCTGGCCGGAGCTGACCCTGGAGAACCTGGCCCGGGTCATCGAGCTCTGGACCAAGATCCCCGCCAGCAGCATCAAGGAGGACGAGTTCCAGCGCCTGAGCAAGCTGGATGAACGGCTGAAAGCCCATCTCATCGGCCAGGATGAGGCGGTGGACGCGGTGTGCGCCGCCATCAAGCGGAACCGGGTGGGCATCTCCCCCAAGCGCAAGCCCGTTTCCTTCATTTTCCTGGGCTCCACCGGCGTGGGCAAGACCGAGCTGGTGAAGCGTTTGGCGGCGGATCTCTTCGATTCTCCCGAGTCCCTGATTCGTCTGGATATGTCCGAGTTCATGGAAAAGCACACGGTCAGCCGTCTGGTGGGCTCTCCTCCGGGCTACGTGGGCTATGACGAGGCGGGCCAGCTCACGGAAAAGGTGAGGAGACGGCCCTACAGCGTCATCCTCTTCGACGAGATCGAAAAGGCCCATCCGGACGTGATGAATATCCTGCTCCAGATCCTGGACGACGGACGCCTGACGGACGCCCACGGCCGGAGCGTGAATTTCGAGAATACGGTCATCATCATGACCACCAATGCGGGCAGCGGCGAGCGCACCGGCAGCGTGGGCTTCGGCCGCACCGTTTCCGAGCAGGGGAAGGAAAAGGCCCTGAAGGCCCTGAACGAGTTCCTGCGGCCGGAGTTCATCAACCGGGTGGACGAGGTGGTTTCCTTCAACCGGCTGTCGGAGGAGAACTTCGTGGAGATCGCCCGGATCATGATGAACGAGCTGAAGGACAGCATGGCCGAAAAGGGCTACAGCCTGAGCTTCGACGAGGAGCTGCTGAAGTACCTGGCGAACAAGTCCTACTCCGTCACCTATGGGGCCCGGAACCTGCGGCGGCTCATCCAGCGGGAGGTGGAGGACGTGATCACCCAGCTCCTGATCCAGAATTACGCTTCCAGCGTGAAGATGATCGCCGTCACCATGCGGGACGGGGAAGTACAGGTCGTAACGGCGTAAAGAGAGAAAGGGGCATCGAACATGGGCAGATCCAACGACGAGCATCTGGCAAAACTCAACACTCTGGGCATCCCCTGGGAAGAGATGACCGAGGAGCAGAAGCTGCAGCAGCGCAGGGAATGGGACCGGATCGTCAGCGACCCCAAGAACCTGCAGTGCACCTGCACCATCACCGGCTGCCGGAACAACCACAACTGCCAGCAGTGCGTGACCCTGCACCGGTATTTCGACGGGTATCCCAACTGCCTCCGTCCCCTGGAGGACGTGCTGGAGGCGGGGGTGCCCCAGGAAAGACGCTACAATATGCACTACAAGATCCAGTCCGCCGGGGGAAACGACAAGACCGGCTTGGTGGATCCCCATGATCCCGATGGTTCCCGGAAGCGCCTGGTCCAGCGGAGCGATCCCAAGGATATGATCGAGAGGATGAACACCTGGCAGAAGATCTCTCAGGACCCGAAAAACCGGGCCTGCCGCTGCAAAAATGTGGACTGCTGGTACCACGGCAACTGCGTGAAGTGCATGGCCCTGCACCGGTATTTCGGCGGATTCCCCGCCTGCGACCGGTACATCGTGGATATGATCGACGATATCGTGGACGCCTACTGGGCGGAACAGGGCGGAAGGCCCGAAGCCTGAACGGAATAACGAAAGGGAGGGAGCGGCATCTGCCGCTCCCTCCCGGGTTTTGAACCGCTTAATGCGCGCTCAGGGTGATGAAAACGTAGGGCTTGTCTATCTTCTGGAAGTACAGGGGCAGGTGAGGCGCGTCCTTCTGCAGAGCCATGACGGTGGATTTGGTCAGGATGTAATGCTCCAGCTCGTCTTCCGCTCCGCAGCAGATATCCACCTCTCCGTGGAGATCGGTCAGATTGTCCGTATCCATGCTCAGGAAGACCAGGGCTTCCTCATAATCCTTGTGGGCGTGGGGATGGTGTTTCCCGTCGGGTCCCCAGGGCCCCAGGAAGGCGGGCTGACAAATGGAGGTCCAGGCCATGGTGATCTTCTTTTCCTCACCGGCGCTGTAGAACGTGGAATAGCCCCCCAGGGCCTGCTGCCGCTCGGAGCCGTAGTGGTAGGGCTCGTAGGCGGAGAAGTTCAGGGCATGGACGTTCTTGGAAAACTCGCCGAAGAAGCGGGCCCAGGAGCCGGTCTCAGGCTTTGCGTCCGCGTCTGCCACGTCGGCGGCCATCTTCCCGGTACCGTTGAGGGAGATGAAGAAGAAGGGCCGGTCCACGTTTTTGACGATGGGGGAGAAATGGGGCATCCCCTTGGGGATGTAGATCGTGTGAGGGGTGGCAAAGCGATGGCGGACGCCCTCCGGCCCCAGGTCCGCTTCCAGCTCGGCACCCAGATGGAGCATGTCCTCCGGATCGGCGCTCAGGAACCAGAGCACCTGGTCATAGTCGTGGGTGTGCAGCTTGTCTGTCTCCTCCGGGATCATGCCGCAGCCGTCCACCAGGCAGTAGCGCACGGAAATGCCGTCGTAGTCGAAAAATTCCTTCTCCAGCACCGCGCCCAGCTTCACGATCCCCTCCCTGCCGTGGATGGGGATCTCTTTTTTCATGGATTCGTACTTTCCGCTCATTGATATTCCTCCATTCTGTTATATTGTCCTTTAACAATATCATAACAGAACGGAGAAAAAACACAAGCCCCGTGTATCAGATATGCACCGGATACACGGGACTTTGGTTCGGCGGATAAACAGAATAAGGAGCTTACAGCGCCTGGAATCGCTCTGCCCCCCGGGTATCCAGCCAGCGCAGGAGGAGCACGCCCAGGGCGGCGAACAGAACGGTCCAGATGAGCAGATACGGGACCGCTCCGATCCGGTGCCCGCCCAGGAGATAGAGACCCGCCATGGCGATGCACAGGATCCAGTCGCCGAATAAGACGATCACCACAGCGCCGCTCTGCTTGATGGGGACCAGCTCGTTCGTCCAGGAGAGCAGGGGCATCCGGACGCCCAAAGCCGTGCAGCAGCCTGCGTAGAACAAGCTGAAGGCCAGGGGCAGCAGCACGCAGAAGAGCCTTGCGGCAGGGGAGGCGTCCAGCACGATCGCCCCGCAGACCGAGGCAAAGACCAGGGGAACGCCGGATAGGAGCAGCTGCATTGCGCCCTTGGCCCGGAGCACGGTCCCGGGTTCCACGGGCAGGGATTGGGGGATCCACAGGCTCTTTCCCTCCAGCGAAACGGAAGGGGCCGCCATGTTGTTCATGGAGGCGATCATGCACAGACCGGTGCAGAGCAGCACGGCGGCGGCATCCGGCATGGCGGCGAACACGTCGTTCAGGGCGGAGAGCATCTCCCCTCCCTTGATGAGCAGCAGAACGCCGCAAATCGGAATGATCAGGACGCCGAGACCGCAGTTGAGCATGTAGTTGGGGCTGGAGGTGAACCGGATCAGTTCCTTGCTCAGCAGCGCACGGAAGGGCGTTTTCGCTTTTACCGCCTTTTCCGTGTAACGCTTTTTCGCGGCGGCGCCCCCGGCGGTTGCCAGCTTCAGGAAGCTGCGGGTGATCCCGATCCAGATCAGGAGAAAGAGGATCGCCGTCACAACGGTGAAGAGAACCGTGCTGAGCCAGTCCCCCTCGCCGATCCGGCCGAAGAGGTAAAGAACATGGGCTGCCCCTTTGATCCGGGATCCGTAAACTGCCGCGTTCGTCAGCATATCCCGGATCAGGAAGTTCGCCTTGAAATAAATGAGGTAGTAGGCGGCGATGAATACCAGGGCGGCCAGAACGGTGATAAAGCTCTTGTTCTTCAGCTTGACGCTGATCTTCGCCACCACCCAGCCCAGCAGGCAGGAGAGAATGAGGACAAGGAAAGACACGATGAGGAACAGGAGGATCCCGCAGATCACCCGGGCCGCCGTCGCCCCGGCCACCGCCCAGCCGACGATCAGGGCGGGGAGCAGGACCATGGACGAGTACAGGGTCCCCATCAGGTAGACATTCACCAGCCGGGCGGTAATGACGGTGCGCACGGGAATGGGCAGGGAGAGGAGCTGGTCGTTATCCTTGGCCAGATACAGGCCGGAATAGGTGTTGAACACGCTGCCGAAAGCGCCGAGGATGACGGCGATCCCGCCCATCAGCAGGAAATACAGCCATCCCACGCCTGCCTGGGTCAACCCGCCGCAGAGGCTGAGGGAGAGGGCGGTGAACATGCCGCCCAGGATGCAGATCATGATGACGCCGAAGAAGACGAACCAGGCGATCACGGCTCCCTTGGAGCGCATCCGGTTTTTCTTCGCATCGTAGAAATAACCCTTGAAGACCTCCGCCAGCTGTTTTTTCAGCAGGACCTTCAGCATCTCACTCTTCCTCCAGTTCCAGGAAGACCTCTTCCAGGCTGTCGTCCCCCTTGACCTCTTCCATGGTCCCGGCCTTCACCAGTTTGCCCTGCTTGATGATGGCCACCTTGTCGCAGAGCTTCTCCGCCACCTCCAGCACGTGGGTGGAGAAGAAGATGGCGCCGCCGGCGTCGCAGTGCTCCCGCATCATTTCCTTCAGCAGATGGGAGGCCTTGGGATCCAGTCCCACGAAGGGCTCGTCCATGAGGATGAGTTTCGGCTCATGGAGCCAGGCGGAGATCAGGGCCAGCTTCTGCTTCATGCCGTGGGAGTAGGCGGAGATGGGCTGGGCCAGATCCTCCGTCAGCTCGAAGATCCCGGCATATTTGCGGATGCGTTCCTGCCGTACGCCCGCGGGAATGGCGAAGATATCCCCGATGAAGTTCAGGTACTTGATGCCGCTCATGAAGTCGTACAGATCCGGGTTGTCCGGAATGTAGGCCAGCTCCCGCTTGCATTTCACCGGATCCTCGGCGAGAGAGGTCCCGTTGATGAGGACGGAGCCCGCGTCGAACTGCAGGATCCCCACCGCGCATCGCAGCGTGGTGCTCTTGCCCGCGCCGTTATGGCCGATGAAACCGAAGATCTCCCCGGGAAGGATGTGCAGGGAGAGGTCGTCCACGGCCTTCTTCTCCCCGAAGGATTTTGACAAATGTTCGATATTCAGCATGGTTTCAGGTTCCTTTCCTTCTTTCTGATCCAGTCGTCCAGGAAGACCGTCTGGGCCTCTGTGTGGAACCAGTGCTCCCCGCCCTCCATGACCGTCAGGCCCGCGCGGTGGGCTTTTGCAAAGGCCTCCGTCGTTTCCCGGGGGGTAAAGGTGTCCAGGCTGCCGTACAGGATCTCCGTGGGGGCGTCCCACCGGAGAGGATGGGCCCGGACCCAGCACAGATACGCCCAGGACAGGTCTTCTCCGAAGGAGGTGGGGATCACGCCCTTCAGCTGCAGCTCCGTCTCCGTCACCCCGGCCTGCGCCATCATCCCGGTGATGAGCTTCTCCATGTCCAGGATGGGGGAGATGAGATAGGCCCGCCGGACCAGGGGATCGATCCCGGCATGGAGGCTGTAATAGGCCCCGATGCTGTTGGCAATCAGGGTGATCCGCCCCGATTCCGCGGCGAGCTTTTCCGCCGCCGCCCGGATCTCCGCCCCGGTCTCCCGGGGGTGGTCGGTCCGGTAGTCCAGTCCCAGGACCTTCGAGCCGGGGAATAAAGGTTCATAATGCGCCGCTTCACCGGCGCTGCCGCCCCTGCCGTGGACGTATAAGACCGTTTTCATATCCCTGTCCTCACAGCGTCCCGTTCACGATCCGGGCGTACTCCTCCTCCGGGATCATGGGGGAGGCGATCCGGGCCAGCAGGGCTTCGCTGACGGCCCCGGTCTCCCCGTACTCCCGCCCCGCTTCCCGAACCAGCTCCAGCCGAGGCTCTGTGACGATCTTTGCCTCCGGCGCGTTGAACATGGGGCTTTCGGGAACCGTGAGGATCGTGTTCCGGCCCGGGAACATCAGCCGGAACTGGGCTGCCGCGGGCTCGAAATTCTGCCGGCTGTTGGGGAAGCCGCAGCCGCAGATCATCAGGAAGCGCAGACGGCTCACATCCGCCTGGCCCGCGTGGACGTACCGGTCTCCCGCCTTTTTCATGGTCATGCTGGTGAGGGGGAGGAGACGGTCGGCCAGCGCCTTCAGCGGCGCGGGCATACCGTAGCAGTACAAAGGAAAGCTGAAGATCAGCAGGCCGCTTTCCGTGATCTCCTTCAGGATCCCGCCCATATCGTCGTCGTGGATGCAGACGCCCCCGTTCCGCATGCAGGCGAAGCAGCCGGTGCAGTATTCGATGTGTTTGTCGATCACGCGGATCAGCCGGATCTCCTGCGCTGCCGCATCCTCCATGCCGGCCAGAAAAGCCCGGGTGATATGCATGGTATCGCTCTTGTCCCCCTTGGGACTGCCGTTCAGCACCAGGATCTTCATCTTGCTTCCTCCGTTTCACGGGGATCCCGTACCCGATCCCCGCGCTGCCGTTACTTCAATTCCGCTGCCCAGTCTCCGTCTTCTCTGCGATAGAAGAACTCGCTGAGCTCTTCCCGGAGAAAAACCTCCAGCAGCTTCTCCATGTCGCCGGCGAGACGCTTTTTCGGCAGATCAGCCAGTGATACCCAGCTGACTGCCCCCTCCCGGGAGGACCGCAGGGTCCCGGAAAACCGCTCCGCGGAATACAGCAGCACGACGTAGCGGCGGCCTTCGCCGCACCAGTCCTTGATCCCGCACAGACGGGGATGGAGGACGGTGAGGCCGGTTTCCTCATAAACCTCCCGGATCACCGCGTCGGTAAAGCTCTCGCCCGCTTCCACGTGCCCACCGGGGAAGGCTACGCCCGGCCACTTGGGATCCGCTCGATCCTGCACCAGCACCCGGTCCCCGTCCCGGATCATGCACATATTGGTAAATTCTGCGGCTTCCGTGCTTCTCATCTGTTCTTCTCCAATGCGCCGCAGCGCAATTCATGACGCGAGCGTTGATTTGTGGCTGGCCAATTCACGCATCCGAAGGACGCGATTCATTCTCCAGTTCCTTCAGCAGCTCCCGGTCCTCCTTAGTCAGAGGGAAACGCTCCAGCATATCCGGCCGCCGGTCCCGTGTCCTGCGCAGGGCTTCCTTCCGCCGCCACCGGGCGATCTTTCCGTGGTTGCCGCTGACCAGCACCTCCGGAACGCCCCGGCCTTCCCATACCAGAGGACGGGAGTACTGGGGGTACTCCAACAGCCCGCTGTAATGGCTCTCGTCCTGGAAACAGCTGACGTCGCTGAGGACGCCGGGCACCAGGCGGCATACCGCGTCGGCGATGGCCATGGCGGCCAGCTCCCCGCCGGTGAGGACGAAATCCCCCAGACTCAGTTCCTCGTCCACGCAGGCTTCGATGAACCGCTCGTCCACCCCTTCGTAGTGACCGCACACCAGGATCAGGCGGGAATAATCCCGCTGGAGACGGTTGGCCTCCTCCTGGGTGAAGGGCTTGCCCGCAGGGGACATGTAGATGGTATGCACCCGCTCCCCGGCCTGACGGCAAACGTCCCGCCAGCAGTCGTACAGTGGCTGGGCCTGCATGATCATACCCTGGCCGCCCCCATAGGGAGCGTCGTCCACCTGTTTCTGCCTGTTCAGGGTATAGTCCCGGATCTGGTGGGGCTCGATGCGGATGATGTCGTTCTTCTGGGCGCGGCCCAGGATGCTTTCCCCCAGCCCTGCCCGGATGGTATCGGGAAACAGGGTGAGGATATCGATCTGCATGGTGACCATGTTTACATCCCCTCGATCAGGCGCACGGTGAGCTTCCCGGCCTCCGGGTCGAAGGAGCGGATGAAGCCGCCCTGCTCCGGGATCAGGTGCTCCGTTTTGCCTTTGACCACATAGATCCTTCCGGCGGGATAATCCAGGATATCCGCCAGGATCCCCAGCTCGGTCCCGTCCTCCTCCACCACCGGCCGGCCGATGGCGTCCTGGAGGAAGAAGGCTCCCTCCGCAATGGGGATGGAATCCCGGTCCGCAAAAAGGATCTTTCCCTTCAGCGCCATGGCCGCCTCCACCGAGTCGATCCCCTCCAGCTTCAGGAGAGCGAAGCCCTTGTGCACCCGTGCGCTCTCCACCCTCCGGGGCTGACCTTCCAGATAGACGGTATCCAGACCCGTCAGAACGGAGGGCTCGTCGGTCCAGGTCTCCGCCTTGATCTCTCCCCGGACCCCGTGGGTGTTGATGATCCTGCCCGCCTCAAGGTATTGCTTTTTCTCCATGGGTTTTTGCTCCTTTGAAAAATTGCCGGAGTTCAACTCCGGCAATTCAGTCAGTCGACGATATCGACCGAAACCCGCTTCTGACTCCGCTGCGCCAGCGATTTCACCAGGACGCGGATCTCTTTGGCTATGCGGCCCTGACGGCCGATGACCTTGCCCATATCTCCGTCCGCGACCCGGAGCTCGAGAATGGTTTCGCCGTTCTCCTCCCGCTCCGTTACCGTGACCTCGTCAGGGTGATCCACCAGGTTCTGGGCAACATACAGTAACAGCTCTTTCATGAACGAATGATCCTTTCGGGGGGATTTAGATCACACCGGCCCTCTTCAGCAGGTTTTTCACGGTGTCCGTGGGCTGAGCGCCGTTCTTGATCCAGGCGAGGGCGCGCTCGCTGTCCACCTTGATCTCGGCGGGCTCGGTGAGAGGATTGTAGGTGCCGATCTCCTCAATGAATCTGCCGTCCCGGGGGAAATGGGAATCCGCAACCACGATGCGGTAGTAGGGGGCCTTCTTGGCGCCCATTCTGCGAAGTCTGATTTTGACCATCTTGATTACACCTCTGCGTTCATTTTGTGTTGATTTATCGGAAAGCCCCGCAGGGCTTGACCTTCGTTACATCATGCCGAAGAGACCTTTGCCGCGGCCGCGCATGAACTTCTTCGCGTTTTTGCCGCCCATCTGCTTGGCCAGGACCTGCATCTGCTCGTACTGCTTCAGCAGGCGGTTCACATCCACCACCTGGGTGCCGCTGCCCCGGGCGATGCGCTTTTTCCGGCTGCTGTTCAGCAGGCCGGGGTCCTGCCGCTCCGCGGGGGTCATGGATTTCAGGATGGCTTCGGTTCGGGCCAGAGCCCTTTCGTCGATGGAGGCGCCGCTGAGCTGCTTCGCATCGATCCCCGGGAGCATCCCTGCAATGTCGGAGAGGGAACCCATGCTCTTCAGGCTCTGGAGCTGCTCGTAGTAATCCTCCAGGGTGAAGCGGTTGGACAGGAGCTTTTCGCTCATCTCCCGGGCCTTCTGCTCGTCGAAGCTCTGCTCCGCCTTTTCGATGAGGGTGAGGATATCCCCCATGCCCAGGATCCGGGAGGCCATGCGGTCCGGATGGAATGGCTCGATGCCGTCCAGCTTTTCCCCGATGCCCGCGAATTTGATGGGCTTGCCGGTCACCGCCCGCACGGAGAGGGCCGCGCCGCCTCTGGCGTCGCCGTCCAGCTTGGTGAGGAAGATGCTGTCCACCCCCAGGGCCTCGTCGAAGGCTTTGGCGGCGTTCACCGCATCCTGGCCGGTCATGGCGTCGATAAAGAGCATGATCTCCGTGGGCTGGATCTGGCGCTTCAGCTCCTTCAGCTCGTCCATGAGGGTCTCGTCCACATGGAGACGGCCCGCCGTATCCAGCAGGAGGACGTCGTTGCCGTTTTTCGCCGCGTGGGCAATAGCGGCTCTGGCGATGTCCACCGGGTCCACCTGCCCCATTTGGAAGACGGGGACGCCCACCTGACCGCCCACGGTCTCCAGCTGCTGGATGGCGGCGGGACGGTAGATGTCGCAGGCCACCAGAAGGGGACGCTTGCCGCTCTTTTTCAGCCAGGCGGCCAGCTTGGCGCCGTTGGTGGTTTTGCCGGCGCCCTGGAGGCCCACCAGCATGAGGATGGTGGGGGGCTTGGGGGAGATGTTGATCTTTGCGTTTTCCTTGCCCATGGTCTCCGTGAGTTCTTCGTTCACGATCTTGATGACCATCTGGGCGGGGGTGAGGCTGGCCAGAACGTCCTGCCCCAGGGCGCGCTGGCTGACCCGGGCGATAAAGTCCTTGACGACCTTATAGCTGACGTCCGCCTCCAGCAGGGCCATGCGCACGTCCCGCATGGCTTCCTTGATATCCGCCTCCGTCAGACGGCCCTTGCTCCGGAGCCGCTTGAAGGTGGCAGAGAGTTTTTCAGATAAGCTTTCAAATGCCATATGCTTTATCCCGTTTACAGCTTCATTTCCTGCAGGGTTTCCCGGAGTTTCTGGCAGCAGGACTCCAGCTCCCGTTCCCGAGGCTGACCGGCGCTCAGCTCCAGGAGCTCCTCCGCCAGCCTTTCCGCTTCTCCGATCTGCCCCAGCAGCGCCGTATGCCGCGCGGCGAGGCCGGTCTTCCGTTCCACGTCCAACAGCGTATTCTCCGCCCGGACCAGGATATCCCGGACCCCCTGGCGGCTGATGCCCTCGTTTTCCCCGATCTCCCCCAGGGAGAGATTATCGTTGTAATAGAGGTCGATATACTGCCGCTGCTTCTCTGTCAGCAGTTCCCCGTAAAAATCGTTCAGCAGGGAGATATAGACGTTCTTATCCACAGGCACCTCAAGTGTAAAGCAAAAATCCCTTACAGAGGGTGATTCTATCGGAAACCCATACTCTTGTCAAGTGGGAATTTGCCCTTTTTCCGGAATACTTCCATCCGGCGGGTGGAAAACTGGAAGCATGATGGAGAAAAAACGCTTGGAAACGATGGGACCCGAAGCCATGCGGGCGCTGGGAAGACAGTGGGGGACGGACGCGGCCGTCTCCGGAAGGGGAAGGAGCGGAAGAGCACTCCGGGAGCTGGCCGGGCTGGAAAAGACCCTGGAAAAGCGAAGGGCAGCGTATGCGGGGGAAACGTCCCCTGCGGCGGAATGGCTCCTGGATAACTTCTATCTGGTGCGCCGGGATCTGGGCCGGATCCGGGAGGCGCTGCGGCGGAAGAAACGGCTGCCCCGGCTGTCCGGGGGCGGACTGCGGGTCCTGGCTTTGACGGACGCCTTTACTGAGGCCTGCGGAGGCAGGGCGGAGGCTTCGGCGCTGCGGGCTTTCCTCCGGGGAGCCGGTGAGGAGACGGATCTGGAGGAGGCGGAGCTGGGACTGCTGGAAAGCGCCCTGCGCATGAGCCTGCTGAAGCGGCTGGCCCGCAACCCGGAGTCGGCGGAGGCGGTGTTCACCGGCATCCGGGTCCTGGACGCCCTGGAGTTCTCCTCCCTGCTGGAGGAGGTCAGTCCGGTGGAGGCCATCCTGGCCCGGGACCCGGCGGGAGTCTATCCCCGGATGGACCCGGAGAGCCGGGGAGCATACCGGCGCCAGGTGAGCCGCCTGGCCCGGCGGAGGGGGATGACCGAGATCGCCGCCGCGAAGCGCGCCATGCTGCTGGCGGAGGCGGAAAAAGAACACGTGGGACGGTATCTCTTTTCCCGCCCCCTGGGGGAAAAGCCTGGCAGGAAGGGGTACCTTCCGTACTTCGCCGCCTGCCTGCTCCCGGCGGCGGTCCTCACCGGTCTGATCCTGGCGGCTTTTCGGAGTTCCGCGGGGCTCCTGGCCCTGCTGCCTCTGCTGGAGGGGAGCAAATATCTGGCGGATCGGCTGGCAGGCCGCCTCTGCCGCCCGGTCCGGCTGCCCAGGCTGGATTATTCCCGGGGCATCCCGCCGGAGAGCCGCACCCTGGAGGTGAGCGTTCTGCTCCTCCGTTCCCCGGAGGAGGCGCGGGAGGCGGCTGCCCGGCTGGAACGCTTCCGTCTGGCCAACCGGGATGCGGGGGAAAACCTGCTCCTGGGGATCCTGGCAGACCTGCGGGAAGGTCCCCGGGAGAGGGAGGAAGGGGACGGCCCCATCCTGAAGGCGGCGGCGGAGGAGATCGAAAGGCTGAACGAAAAGTACGGCGGCGGCTTTTGTCTCCTGTACCGGGACCGGAGCTGGAGCTCCCGGGACCGGGTCTGGCGGGGCTGGGAACGGAAACGGGGAGCCATCATGGATCTGCTGGACCTCCTGGAGGGAGGGGAGAGCCGGGTGCGCCTGGCTGCGGGAGACCCGGCCTGCCTGCGGGACGTGGTATTCCTCCTGGTGCTGGACGGGGATACGGGCCTGTCCCCCGGTGCGGCGGCAGCCATGGCGGCCATCCTGGCCCATCCCCTGCAGCGGGCGGCGGTGGACCGGGAGACCGGCCGGGTGAAGGAGGGATACGGGATCCTTCAGCCCCGGGTATCCGTGTCCCTCCGGGATGCGGATCGTTCGGATTTCGCCCGGGTCTTCGCCGGACGGGGCGGGCTGGATCCCTACGGCAGCCCCGGCGGCGAGCCGGGGATGGATCTGTTCGGGGAAGGGAGCTATACGGGCAAAGGCCTCATGGACGTCCGGGCGGCCCGCCTCTGTCTCAGCGGCCGGTTCCCGGCGGAACGGCTCCTTTCCCACGATCTGGTGGAGGGAGCCTGGCTGGGCTGCGCCTATGCCGGAGACCTGGAGCTCAGCGACGGCTTTCCCGGCAGCATCCTCAGCTATTATGAGCGGCAGCACCGGTGGATCCGGGGAGACTGGCAGACCATACCCTGGCTCCTGCCCCGGGTGAGGAACGAAGCGGGGGATCGGGAGCCCAATCCCATCAGTCCCCTGAGCAAATGGAAGATACTGGAGAACCTGCGCCGGAGTCTGCTGCCCCCGGCGGTGTTCCTGTCTGTTTTTTTATACGGCGTCCTGGGTACGCCTCCTCTGGCAGCCGCAGCGGCGGCGGGGATCGCGGCTCTGGTCCTGAAGGTGGTCCTGGGTTCCCTGGAGCCCCTGAGGGGCGGAAGACGCTGCCGGGGCGGGACCCTGGCCGCGCCGGTATCGGAGCTGCTTCAGCTCCTGCTGCTGCTTTTGTTTCTGCCCTACAGCGCCTGGGTGCATATCTCCGCCGTCTGCACCGCCCTGTGGCGGATGCTGGTCTCCCGGCGGAAACTGCTGCAGTGGGTGACGGCGGCGGAAAGCGGGGAAAGAAAAAACGACCTGGGCAAATATCTTCGGCGGATGTTTGCCTGCACCGCCGCGGGCCTTCTGGGCCTGCTGAGCGGGGATCCCATCCTGACCGCCCTGTGCGTCCTCTGGCTCATGGCCCCCTTTCTGGGCTGGGCCGTGAGCCGGGAGCGCAGCGGCCGGGCCCGTCCCGGGGAGGAGGACAGGGTCTTCCTGCTCCATGCCGCCGGGGATATCTGGCGGTATTTCCAGCGCCTGGTGACAGAGGAACGGCACTGGCTTCCCCCGGATAACCTGCAGGAGATCCCGGAGGAGGAGATCGCGGAGCGCACCAGTCCCACCAATATCGGCCTGGCCCTGCTCAGCGCCGTGGCCGCCTGGGATCTGGGGCTCACGGACCGGGGATCCGCCTTTGCCCTGGCCGCTCATATGCTGGATACGCTGGAGGCCATGCCCAGATTCCGGGGACACCTGTACAACTGGTACGATATCCGGAGCCTCACGCCTCTGGAGCCGCCCTACGTCTCCACCGTGGACAGCGGGAACCTGCTGGCCTGCCTGATCGCCCTGGCCGGGGCGGCGGAGGAGGCGGGGGAGCTTGCACTGGCGGAAAAGGCGAGGGTCCTGGCCGGAGAGATGCCCCTGGATTTCCTCTATGACCGGGAGCGGAAGCTCCTGCATATCGGCTGGGATCCCCGGGGAGACCGGCCCTCCGGAGGCTGGTACGACCTTCTGGCCAGCGAGGCCAGGATCACCAGTTATATCTCTGTTGCCCGGGGAGAGGCGGAGCTGAAGCACTGGCGGCGCCTGGGCCGGGTCATGACCGGCAGGCGGGGCCGATACGGTCTGGCCTCCTGGACCGGCACCATGTTCGAGTACTTCATGCCGGAACTCTTCCTGCCCGCATGGCCCGGTTCCCTGCTCTGGGAGAGCGGGCGTTTCTGTGCGGAGATGCAGCGCAGGGCGGCGATACGGGGAGTATGGGGCAGCTCGGAGTGCGCCTGCGCACGTATGGATGCGGGGATGCATTATGTCTACCAGGCCCAGGGCGTCCAGGCCCTGGCCCTGAAACGGGGAATGGATCGGGAACGGGTGATCGCCCCCTATGCCTCGTTTCTGGCCCTGTGCCGGATCCCCGGGGCCGCGGTGAAAAACCTGCGGCGGCTCCGGGCCCTGGGGGCGGAGGGGATCTGCGGCTTTTACGAGGCGGTGGACTTCACCCCGGAGGGGGGAGAAACGGTGCGGGTGGTGCGTTCCTTTATGGTCCACCACCTGGCCATGAGCCTGCTGGCTGCGGACAACGCGCTGAAGGATGACTGCATGATCCGCCGTTTCCTCCGGGACCCGGAGATGGACGCCTATACGGAGCTGCTCCAGGAGCGGAGCCCTGCCTGGGACCGGGTGCGTCCCATCCGGGAATACCGGGGAGACGAAAAGCCGGAGCGCCGGGCTCTGGAGGGCTGGAGCCTGTGCCGGGAGGGCTTCGATCTGGTGCGGCCCGCCGTTCTACCCCTGTCCAACGGCCGGTATCACCTGCTCATGACGGAACTGGGGAGCTCCCGCTCCCTGTGGGAAGGCCGCCTTCCGGCGGCATCGGATCTCCGTCGCTTCGGGGAGCGGCAGGGACCTCTGTTCTTCGCCTCCGCGGGAGGACGCTTTTTCTCCCTTCAGCCCGCGCCGGAGTACGATGGGGAGACGGCGTACCACTGGGAGTACGACGGCAGCCGCTTCATCCAGTTCTCCGCCCGGGAGGGCTGGCAGTTCCGGGTGGAGACCCGGGTGCCCGGCAGCGGCTCCGGGGAACTGCGGAAGGTCACGGTGAAGAACCGGACCGGGGAGCGGAAGGAGCTCACCCTGGCCCTGTATTTCGAGCCCGCCCTGTGTTCTCCCGAGGCCTGGGCAGCCCATCCCGCCTTTGCCCGTCTGGCCCTGGAGAGCCGGCTGGGGGAGGACTGCCTTCTGGTGCGCCGGAGACCCGGCGGAAGGGAGCCGGAGTGCGCCTGCGGGGCGGCCTGTTCCGAAGCCTGCGACTGGGAGACGGACCGGGACGCGCTGTTCGGCCGGGGCGGGATCCGGGCCATGCCCGCCGCCCTGCTTCGCCGGGGGAGCCGGATCAAAGCCTCCCAGGATCCCTGCGTGCTGGCCAGGCTGCGCCTGGATCTGAAGCCGGGGGAGAGCCGGCAGGTGACCTTTGCCCTGGCCATGGGGCGAAACGAGGGGGAAGCGGCGGCGGCGCTTCGGGAGCTGCGCCGGTCCCGCGGGGAAAACGGCCTTTTCTCCCGCTGCGCCAGGGCCTTCGGATTGGCGGGAAGGGAGCTGGAGCGGGCCGTCGCCCTGGCCACGCCTCTGTTTTTCACCACCCCCGAGGTGCGGCGGCTGCGGGAAACGTATGGGGAATGGGACCGGGGGCCGGACGGCCTCTGGCAATACGGGATCTCCGGAGACCTTCCCGTTGCGGCGCCGGGGCCGGAGGGGGCTGAGCGGATGCTGCGCAGCTGGGCGCTCCTGCGGAGCCTGGGGGTCTCCTTCGACCTGGCCCTGCCGGTGGAGGACGAGGGGATCTACGGCAGGCCGGATTGCGCCGCCCTTCTGGAACTGGCGGGGAAGCTGGGGGTCTCCGGCGCCCTGGACCGGCGGGGCGGTTTCCACCTGGCGGGAGGTACCCGGGAGCAGCGCCTGGCTCTCCTGGCCCGATGCCGGGTCCTGGGGCTGCCGGAGGGGGAGCGGCAGAGAGCGGTCCATGGCCTTTCCCCCTGGTTCCTGCCCGCCGGAGCGGAGAACCGGGAGCGGCGCAGCGGCGGCCCCGCAGGGGAGAGCTGGGTGTTCCGCACGGAAAAAGGGGTGGGCCTGCGGGCCTGGTCCCATATCCTTGCCAACGGGCGGATGGGCTGGATCGCCACGGACGCGGGCACTGGGAACCTTTTCCTGGATAACGCCCGGGAGAAGCCCCTGACCCCCTGGGAGAACGATCCCCTGACCCTCCGGGGCCCGGAACGGCTGACCCTGCGCCGGGGCGGAACGGACCATTCCCTGTTTGCCGACGCCGACGGGTTTCCCACGGAGATCGAATTCGGCTTCGGTTTCGCCCGGTGGAAGCGCAGGCTGGGACCGGTGGAGACGGAGGTCACAGCCTTTCTGCCCCGGGAGGCCCGGGGCCTGGTGTTCCTGATCCGACTCCGGGGCTGGAGACCCGGGGATCGGCTGCGGTTCTTCGCCCGGAAGGCGGAGACGGCGCCGAAGGCTTTTTCCCTCTATGCCCATGTCCCGGTGCAGGGGGAGGAAGACGAGCTCCGGTGGTTCACAGGCACCGTCGGAGGTGAAGACTGCGTTGCCGGGGAGTTTCCTGCGGCGGACCGGCTGGTGCTGGCGCTGGGCCTGGAGGAGGCGGAGAAGTTTGCCCGACCGGAGGAAGCGGAAGCGGAGCTGGAGCGGGTGAAGGCCCTGTGGCGGGAACGGACGGGAGCCTTCCGGCTCCGGAGTCCCTCCCCCCGGCTGGACGCCTATCTCAACGGCTGGGCGCTGTATCAGACCCTGGCCTGCCGGGTGATGGGGCGCAGCAGCCTGTATCAGAGCGGGGGAGCCTTCGGCTTCCGGGACCAGCTCCAGGACGTGTGCGCCCTGACGGATACCCTGCCGGAGCTGGCAAAACGGCAGATCCTGCTCGCCGCCGCACACCAGTATCGGGAAGGGGACGTGATGCACTGGTGGCATCCCCGGGCCGATGGGGATCGGGGGGTCCGGACCCGCTGTTCGGATGATCTCCTGTGGCTGCCCTATGCCCTGACGGTGTATGGGGAGAAGACCGGGGATCTGAGCATCCTGGAGGAGGAAGCCCCCTGGCTGGTCTCCGCCCCCCTGGGTCCGGAGGAACGGGATCGGTACGAAGCCCCGGCACGGGAGGGAAGCGGTACGCTGATGGAGCACGGCCTGCGGGCCGTCGGCCTGACGCTGGAGCGGGGCTGCGGCCCCCACGGCCTTCTGCTTATGGGGAGCGGGGACTGGAACGACGGCATGGACGCGGTGGGCGGGGAGAGCGTATGGCTCACCTGGTTTGCCGCCCTGGTGCTGGATCGCTTCGCCTCTCTGACGGGGCGGGAGGACCTCCGCGCCAGAGCCGCCGGATTGGGAAAGAGCGCCGACGCCGCCTGGACCGGAGAATGGTATCTTCGCGGCTGGTATGCCGACGGGCGGCCCCTGGGCGGGCCCGGCAGCCGGGAGTGCGCCATCGACTCCCTGGCCCAGAGCTTCGCGGTGCTCAGCGGCTTCGGGGACCCGAAAAAGAGCCGGAGAGCCGTGAAAAAGGCGGCGGAGCTCCTCCTGGATCCGGAGCAGGGAACGGTCAGACTCTTCACACCCCCCTTCAACGGGCTGGAGAGGCCGGGCTATATCCGCAGTTATCTGCCCGGAGTGCGGGAGAACGGAGGTCAGTATACCCACGCCGCCGTATGGCTGGCCGCGGCCTGCCTCCGCTGCGGGGAGACCGGGCTGGGCTGGAGGCTGCTGGAGACCCTGCTTCCCGGGGAACGGCCGGAGGAGATCTACCAGGGGGAGCCCTATGTGCTGGCGGCGGACGTATACACCCATCCGGACATGCCCGGCCGGGCGGGCTGGACCTGGTACACCGGCGCCGCCGGGTGGTTCCTCCGCACGGCGGCGGAAGAGCTGCTGGGCTTGCGGATGCGGGCGGGCAAGCTCCATGTCGAACCGAAACTGCCGGAGTCCTGGCCGGGGTATGAGGCCCGGATGAAAGCCGGGGACAGGAGCTGGCAGATCCGGGTCCGCCGGGGGGAGGAACCGGAGATCCGGGAATCGATCGGGGAATGAACTGCGCCTGCTGGCGCGTGAAATGTTCCTTCGGAACGTGCATTGACGCTCCGCGTCATGAATCGTGCTGCGCACATGAATTGCCCTGCGGGGCATGAAGGACGGGGAGGGAGGCGGATGCTTCCCTCCTCAGCGTGTCGACAAAGTCTTGTCGCCCCGCTGAAGCAAGTTTTTCAAACAGGGAATATGGAAAAGATTGTTTGAAAAACTTATGATTGAACGCGAAAGACACCCCTGATGGGTTTCTTTCACACTTTTTTCCTTTCCGGTTTCGTTCCGTTTACGGCTTTGTCCGCAATCTGGGGAGGGAAGCGGATGCTTCCCTCCTCCATTCCTCCACCGACGGAGGAAAAGACTTGTACCGAAAGGGCATAATATGGTATAATCTCTTATTAAACATCTGAGCTTTCCCATGAGAAAGGAGGGCTGACCATGGAAAAGGTCACGCAGAGGGAACTGCTTGACGGCGTTCGCCTCTGCTGTGTACAGACGGATCGGCTCCGAACGGGGACTTTCTCCGTCAGCTTCCTGCGCCGACTGCAGCAGGAGGACGCGGCGAAAAACGCCCTGGTGCTGAACGTGCTGGCCCGGGGCTGCCGGGCCCGGCCGGATATGCGCCGGCTCAAGGCCGCCTGTCAGGAGGCCTACGGGGCCGTGGTGGAGCCGGAGTACCGGCAGTATGGGGAGATCCTGGCGGCGGGCTTCGGCGCCGCCTTCCCGGATGATCCCTGGCTGCCTGCCGGCAGCCGGAACCTGGAACGGGTGATCCGCCTGGTGAGCGACCTCTGTCTGGACCCGGATACCCGGGGCGGTCTGCTGCGGAACGATTACGTCCTCTCCGAACGGCAGAACCTCCGGGACCGCATCCTGACGGCGGTGAACGATAAGCCGACCTATGCCCGCATCCGGGCAAGGGCGCTCATGTGCCCCGATGAGGATTACGGTGTATATCCCCTGGGCAGCCCGGAGGAAGCGGAAAAACTTACCCATCTGATCCTGACCCGGCATTATCAGCAGATGCTGGCCGTTTCCCCGGTGCGCCTCTTCTACTGCGGGTCCCTGCCCTTTGAACAGGTGAGGGATACGGTGCTGGATTCCTTCCTCACCCTGCCGGGGGGAGAGGAACGGCGGATGCCGGAGACCGAGATCCGGGACAGCGCCGCCGTCCTGCGCAGCGAAACGGAGTATATGGACATAGAACAGGGAACGATGGTCCTGGGATGTCGCCTGGGCGGGTATATCGCACCCCAGGAGCAGCCGGTGCTGGAGGTCTTCAACCGCTATTACGGGGCCTCCCATACCTCCCGGCTTTTCCGGACGGTGCGGGAGCAGAAGTCCCTGTGTTACAGCATCAGTTCCGGCTATGACCGGCACAAGTCCGTCTTTTCCGTGACTGCGGGCATCGCCTTTGATAAACGGTATGAGGTGATGGAGGCGGTGCTGGAGGAGCTGGACCGCTGCCGGGCGGGGGACCTGGTCCCGGAGGATCTGGAGGCCGCCCGGCTCTCCGCCGCCGCAGCCTA
The DNA here is from genome assembly GCA_947307365.1 of uncultured Clostridia bacterium. GTDB lineage: Bacteria > Bacillota > Clostridia > Oscillospirales > Oscillospiraceae > UBA1774. The sequence continues at coordinate 1,303 of CAMZIY010000006.1, read as the reverse complement.
CCGCATGACGGGGGATCAGGGCGGCGCCCTGGACAGCTTCTATCTGGGCCAGGAACTGCTGGGCAGCCCCGCGAGACCGGAGGAGCTGGCAGCCCTTGCGCTGGAGGTGAGTCCTGAGGACGTGACCCGCATGGCTCAGCGGGTGCAGCCGGAGCTGGACTACTTCCTCCGGGGCCCGGAGAAGGAGGCGGAGGCATGATCCCAAAGGAGTTTGCGGAATACGGTATCACCCGGTTTTCCGGGGTGACGGAGAGCGGGCTCACGGTATACGTGTTTCCCCGGTCCGGCCTGCAGACGAAGCACGCCCTGCTGGCGGTGAAGTTCGGGGGCTGCGACCTGCGCTTTACCATCCGGGGCAAATGGAGGGACGTCCCTGCCGGCACCGCCCACTACATGGAACACAAGATGTTCGAGATGCCAGGCTACCATGCGGCCATGAAGCTCAGCGCCGCGGGAGCCAGAGCCAACGGCTTCACCTCCTCGGACAAAACCGGATACCATTTTTCCTGTACCGAGGGGTTTATGGAGGACCTGGAGGAGCTGATCACCTTCGTCTCCACCCCGTATTTCACGGAGGAGAGCGTGGCCAAGGAACAGGGGATCATCGCCCAGGAGATCCGCATGCGGGAGGACCAGCCCGGCCGCCGGGTGCGGACGGAGCTGATGAAGGCGCTGTATGCCCGCCATCCTGTCCGGGAGGGAAACCTGGGCACGGAGGAGAGCATCGCCCGGATCACGCCGGATCTGCTGTATGGCTGCCATGAGTCTTTTTACCGGCCGGATAACATGGTCCTGTGCTGCGCCGGGAACGTGGACCCGGAGTCGATCCTTTCCCTGGCCGCCCGTCTGCTGCCGGAAAAGCCCCGGCGGAAACCGCCGGAGCGGGACAGGGGGGAAGAGGCGGACCTGGCCCCGGTCCGGGTGAGAACGGAGACAGAGATGCCCGTGAGCATGCCCGTTTTCCTGTTGGGAAGCAAGCTGCCCTTCGCCCCGGAGGGGAAGGACTGGCAGCGGCGGCTGCTCCTGGCGGAGCTGAGCTGCGACTTGTTCCTGGGGGAGGGATCTCCCCTGTACGCCGCCCTGTACGACGGGGGGGCGATCAACCGGAGCTTCTCCGCGGGTGTGACGGATTTTCCCGGCGGGGGAGTCTGCTGCGCGGGCGGGCGCTGCAAGGATCCCCAGGAGGTGCTGGGAAGGATCGTGGACGCGGCGGAGACCTTCCGGGCGGACCGGGAGACCGTCGAACGGTTCCGGCGTCTGCAGAAGGCCGCCCGGGGCAATTTCATTATGGCACTTGATTCTT
>CAMZIY010000005.1 GCA_947307365.1 uncultured Clostridia bacterium | reverse complement strand
ACCCGGTCCTACAGCACGACGAAGACCTTCAGCTATACCCCCACGGAGGCCGGGAGCTACAAGGTCAGGGTCTACGTGAAGGACTCTGCCGGGACGAAGGTCAACAAGCTGAGCGCGGCAGTCACGGTGACCCTGGGACCTCCCGCCGTCATCAGCGTCAAGGCGGGCAAAACCTCCGCCGCTGCGGGGGAGAAGATCACCTGGACCGCCGCGGCGGTGGGGAGCGAACAGCCGCTGCAGTACTTCTTTGTCCTTTACAAGGACGGGACCAGGATCAAGACCCGGTCCTACAGCACGACGAAGACCTTCAGCTATACCCCCACGGAGGCCGGGACTTACAGGGTGAAGGTCTACGTGAAGGACGCCTCCGGCGCGAAGGTCTGCAAGCTGAGCGCCAGGATCACGGTCTCCTGAGAGATCCGCCGCAGCAAGATCCGGACTGACAGGGCCCCGGGGACGGTATGCCGTCCCCGGGGCTTTTCCTGTCCGGGGCCGGATCCCACTGCGTCATATTGGGGCGGAGAGCGTATTTCTGTTGAGCTTTTTCCGCCCCTATGATATAATCAAAAGCAAAGCCAAACGTCTTTCCGTCGGCGTCCGGCAGCCGGAAAGACGCTGAAACGGGCGGAAATACGGGAGAGAAAAGCCCATGAAAAAAGTCATGCTGGTTTTCGGCACCAGACCGGAGGCCACGAAAATGTGCCCCCTGGCGCTGGAACTGAAGAGCAGACCGGAGCAGTTTGAAACGGTGGTCTGCGTTACCGGTCAGCACCGTGAGATGCTGGACCAGGTGCTGCGGACCTTCCGGGTGACGCCGGATTATGATCTCTCCATCATGAAGGAAAAGCAGACCCTGTTCGACATCACGGTGAATATCCTGGAGCGGATCAAGGCAGTGCTGGAGAAGGAAAAGCCGGATGTGGTGCTGGTCCACGGGGATACCTCCACCACCTTTGCCGCAGCCTTGGCCTGCTTTTATCTCCGGATCCCCGTCGGACATGTGGAAGCCGGTCTGCGCACCTATAATATCGATTCACCCTATCCGGAGGAATTCAACCGGGAAGCCGTGGGGATCATTGCCCGCTATCATTTCGCGCCGACGGCCCGCTCCAGGGAGAACCTGCTGCGGGAGGGAAAGCGGCCGGAGTCCATTTTCGTCACCGGCAATACGGCCATCGACGCCTTGAAGACCACCGTGCGGGAGGATTATTCCCATCCCGAGCTGGAGTGGGCGAAGGGGAGCCGCCTGGTGGTGATCACCGCCCACCGGCGGGAGAACCTGGGTCAGCCCATGCACCATATGTTCCGGGCGATCCGCCGGATCATGGACGAGCATCCGGATGTGAAGGCGATCTATCCCATCCATATGAATCCCGCCGTCCGCCGGGTGGCGGACGAGGAGCTCCGGGGCTGTGAACGGATCCGGATCATCGAGCCCCTGGACGTATTGGATTTCCATAATTTCCTGGCCCGCAGCTACCTGATCCTGACGGATTCCGGCGGCATCCAGGAGGAAGCGCCCAGCCTGGGGAAGCCGGTGCTGGTGATGCGGGACACCACGGAGCGGCCGGAGGGCATCGCCGCCGGGACCCTTCGCCTCGTGGGGACCGATGAGGATCCCATCTACCGCAATTTCAGGGAACTGCTGGAGGATCGGGCCGCCTACGACGCCATGGCTCATGCCTCCAATCCCTATGGAGACGGTTTTGCCAGCCGCCGCATCGCGGATATCCTCTGGAAGGGCAGCGCAGACGAGCTTCCCGGACCGGGCTGAACCGCATGCCGACTGCAGACGGAGCCGGAAACGATGGATCGGCACATCTGTCCATTGCGATATTGAGAAAAGGAGGACTTCCCATGAAAAAAAGAGTGTTCGCGCTTCTGCTGACCCTGGCGCTCATGTTCTCCGTGCTGCCGGGCGCCGTTTTTGCCGCGGAGCCGGCGGCGCCGGCGGAAGGAAGCGGCGGAGGGATCCTGGATGCGGCCCGGGGGAAGCTGACCCGCCTGAGCGGTCTGATCCGGACGGAGACCTACGAGATCAGCGAAACGACCCGAAAAGCCGTCACCAGCAAGATCGTGACGGGACTGAAAAACCGTTCCGCTGAGATCGACGTAAGTTCCTACGGGCTCTCCGTTCAGGAAGGCTACAGCCTGTATTACGAAGTGCTGGACGCCCACTATGAGTTCTTTTATGTGCAGAACGGATTCAGCTGGGCCTATTCAGGCGACACGATCACCTCGATCAAGCCGGTCTACGACACCACCTATACAAGCAGCGACGTCACCGCGTTCAACAATATCTGCTCTGCCGTCATTGCCGGGCTCCCTCAGGGCACGAACGTCGAAAAGCTCCTCTATCTCCACGATTACCTGGTCACCCACTGCGAGTATGACCGGACGTACAGCAAGACGAGTGCCTACAATGCCCTGGTGGAAGGCAGCGCCGTCTGCGACGGGTATTCAAAGGCCTTCAAGTATCTCTGTGACCTGGCCGGGCTAACCTGCGAATTCATATCCAGCAACGATATCAATCATTCCTGGAACATGGTCCAGGTGAGCAGCGGATCCACAGTCTGGTATTATATCGACTGCACCTGGGATGATCCCACGAACGGGAGCGAAAGCTGCTGCAATCATGTCAATTTCCTCCTCAGCAGGGCAGCGTGCGCGGCATCCCACCAATCCAGCGACTGGATAAACGGCAGGCAGGAATACGTATATGATCGGAGCACCTCGACGAAATACGATAATTACTGGTGGAAAGACCTCAACCGGTCGGTGCAGTGGGTCGGCACAAAGATGTGCTATGCGAGATCCACCGACTTTTCCCATGTGTATTTCCGCAGCTCCGGCGCGGCTTCCGAAACGGCCGTCACGATCCAGGGAGGCGGGAATCGGTGGTACGTGTGGGGAGAAAGCAGCTATTGGATCGATTCCTACATCACGATCGCATCCCAGGGAGGCGCGTTTTACTACAGCACCCCCACCCAGATCTGGAAGCTCACCACCGGCGGCGCCATGTCCCTGGCCTATACCCTCACCTCCGCGGAGCAGGCCAAGGGGTATATCTACGGTATCCAAAGCGGCGCCGGCGGGCTGACCTATTACATCGGGCAGAAACCGCTGCAGGCCAGCGTGGCCTCCGACAGCTTGAGCATTCCTCTGACGCTGAGCAGCGTCAAGGCGGGCAAAACCACCGCCGCTGTGGGGGAGAAGCTCACCTGGACGGTCACGGCCTCCGGCGGCTCCGGCACCCTGCAGTACTACTTCATCCTGTACAAGGACGGGACAAATATCAAGACCCGGTCTTACAGCACGGCGAAGACCTTCAGTTATACGCCGACGGAGGCCGGAAGCTACAAGGTAAAGGTCTATGTGAAGGACGCCGCCGACAATAAGGTCAATAAGACCAGCACTGCCGTGACGGTCACTGCCGCCGGCCCCACGATCTCCAGCGTCAAGGCGGGCATCACCAGCGCCTATGCGGGGGAGAAGATCACCTGGACGGCGACAGCCTCCGGCGGCACCGGGACGCTGAAGTACTACTTCATCCTGTACAAGGACGGCGTCAAGCTCAAGACCCGGTCTTACAGCACCGCAAAGACCTTCAGTTATACGCCGACAGAGGCCGGGAGCTACAAGGTTAAGGTCTATGTGAAGGACACCGCCGGCAATAAGGTCAGCAAGACCAGCGGCAAGATCACGGTGACCCTGGGCCCCCCCGCCGTCATCAGCGTCAAGGCGGGCAAAACCACCGCCGCTGTGGGGGAGAAGCTCACCTGGACCGCCGCGGCGGTGGGGAGCGAACAGCCGCTGCAGTACTACTTCATCCTGTACAAGGACGGAGTCAAGGTGAAGACCCGGTCCTACAGCACCGCGAACACCTTCAGCTATACCCCCACGAAGGCCGGGAGCTATAAAGTAAGAGTCTACGTGAAGGACGCCGCCGGCACGAAGGTCTATAAGACCAGCGCCGTGATCACGGTCTCCTGATAGACCTGCCGCCAAGGAAGCACAAAGATAACCGAAGCCCCGGGGACGGTACGCCGTCCCCGGGACTTTTTCCGGACCCGATCGCGAGAAAAGGATCGGCGCCCCGGATGGAGCGCGGATCCTTCTGTTTTCCTTATCCGTTTTCTTCCCTGTGCAGCACCACTACAGGTACCTCCATGGGATTGAAGATCCGGGGAAAGCCGTTCACCCCTGCCAGGCCCCGGGAAAGGACCATGACGCTGTCTCCCAGGGTGAACAGGCCGCCGTCATACTCCGGGAAGAGCACGTGTCCGGGGGCCAGGAGGCCGCCCAGAAGGGGGAGACGGAGCATGCCGCCGTGGACGTGGCCGCTGAATATCACCCGGAAGCCCAGAGCGGCATAGTCCGGAAAGAACTCAGGCCGATGGGCCAGAAGGAGGGAAAAACCGCCTCCGGCGGCCTCCAGCTCCCGGGCCAGCTCCTCCGGCGTTTTCATATCCGCATAGCCGTTGGGGTCCTCCAACCCGGCCAGAAGCAGGCGGTCCCCGTTTCGTTCCAGGGCCACGAAGCGGTTGCGCAGCAAAGCGACCCCCAGTCCGGAAAGCTCCCGCAGGAAACCTTCCGTATCCGCCAGAGCCCATTCATGGTTCCCGGTAACGTAGTACAGGGGCGCGATGGCGGCAAGACCCCGGATCAGCGGTTCCAGCCGGGTCAGCTGTACCTCGCCGTCGACCAGATCCCCGGTGAGGAAGATCAGGTCCGGCGATGCGGCTTCCGCCCGGCTCAGCAGCTGCTTCGTGAGGATGTCCCTTCCGTGGAGGTCCGATATCTGCAGGATCTTCAGCCCGTCGAAGGACTCCGGCAGATCCCGGCAGGAAACGTCATAGTCCACCGTGCGGACCTGCAGGTTATCCCGGCAGAGCAGGGCCGCCAGGATCAGGAGCAGCAGGAGGACCAGGGTCCGCCATCCGGTCCTCCGCCTTTTTCGTTTCTTCAAAGTCAGGCTTCCTTATCCCGAAGATAGATGTGCTTCGTCCCTGTGGCGTCCGTCACCCGGGCGTCGATCTCAAAACGGCCGATGGAGCGGATCAGCTGGGTGAGCTTGGTAAAACCGAAGTTCCGGGGGTCGAAATCCGGCTGTTTCTTCAGCAGCAGATTTCCCAGCTCGCCCATGAAGGCGTAGCCATCCTCGTCCGCGATATCGGAAACGGAATCCACGATGAGCTTCACGATCTCCGGCGGGATCTTCTGATCCTTCTTGACGCTGCCGTGATCCTCCTTCGGGGAATGCTCCTCTTTGGCCTGGCCCTTGGCCTGAGTCGTCTTTTCTCCCTCTGCCGGTTCCTTTTCCGCTTTCTGCCGGGTCGTTTTCCGGGTCGTGGATTTCTGCTTTTCCTGTTTGGAGGAAGCTTCCTTCTGCTTCGTCTGGCTGGCGGAGCGGATCACCTCGATATAGATAAACTTGTCGCAGGCAACACGGAAGGCGACGGGGGTCTTCTGCTCTCCCATGCCGATGACCTTCATGCCGGCTTCCCGGAGACGGATGGCCAGACGGGTGAAGTCACTGTCGCTGGAGACGATGCAGAAACCGTCGGTCTTCCCCTCGTACAAAATATCCATGGCATCGATGATCATGGCAGAATCTGTGGAGTTCTTTCCCGTGGTGTAGCTGTACTGCTGGATGGGGGTCACGGCGTTCTCCAGCAGCAGGGATTTCCAGGAAGCCACGTTGGGAGAGGTCCAGTCCCCATAGATGCGTTTGATGGTGGGCGTGCCGTAGATGGCCGCCTCCTCCATGATCGCCTTCATGCTGTTCCGGGGCACGTTCTCCGCGTCGATGAGTACCGCAAGCCGCAGGTTTTTGATCTCGTTCGTCATGATTTCACCACCTTTCTTCGTCGGAATGACTGCGTTATTGTATCAGAAATCTCCCGCCTCCGCAACGGCATAAAGACCGAAAGCCGCCCGGATGCGGAGATAACCGTCCTCCTCGTACTTCCGGGCCTCCGAGAGGGGCAGGATACAGATCCCCGCCTCCGGCAGCACGCTGCCGAAGCACCAGCGGCTGAAACGGGTCACGCGGCGGAACGGGGCATCCGGATCCGCATAGACCAGGTCTGCCTGGAACTCCTCCGGGGGCGTTCCCCGGGCAAAGAGCACGTATACATAGGGCATGTTCACTTTGTTCGTGATCCACACCGGCTCATCTCCCTCCTCCAGGGAGGAGACGGCCTCCAGGAGCCCCGTGTGGAAGGCGGGCTCCAGGGCGGCGCGCTGCTGGGTCAGGCAGTACCGGCAGAGAAAGACCAGGGCGCAGAGCAGCAGGACGCAGACGGGGATCCGCAGGATCGGCAGCGCTTCCAGCAGGGCCCTGAGCCCCGCCGCCTGGAACCATACCAGGGGGAGAAAGAGAAAGTTCACCCGGTTCACGTTGACATGGATGAACAGGCAGGAAATCAGGCTTGCGGCCAGGGAGAAAAGGGCGATATAGTCCGTATCCTCTCCCTGGCGGCGGGCGATCCGGCATACGGAACAGACCAGGCCTCCCAGGGACAGCGCCAGACCCGGAATCCCCCAAAGCAGACCGAAGGGACCGGCGCTGTTCCAGGGCAGCCCGTCCGATTGCTTCCACAGCAGCTTCAGGGCGTTCAGCAGGTTCTGAAAAGAGAAGGACATGGTGGCCGTCTGCCGGGTCTGGGTGAGACGGGGGAGGGTGAAGCACAGGAGCTTCATGCTCTCCAGCCCCAGTTGATTCCGCAGATTGCACAGGAAGATGGGAAGAGCCATCAGAATGAACAGCCCCAGAGCGGCCAGGAACGGAAGGAGGGGAAAGCGCCGCCGCAGAAGCAGGATGCAGCAGGGCAGCAGGAACAGGGGAAGGAAGAGAAAAGCCGTTCCGTAGGCGTAGAGACCCAATGCCAGGGCACCTGCGGCGGGAAGGAGACACCAGGGACGATCCGCCAGGGCCAGATCCAGAAAATAAACGCCCAGCAGGAGACAGAAGGGGAGAAGGTTGCTTTCCAGCGCCCAGCGGCTGATGAGCAGGTGCCAGGGATCGACCGCCAGCAGCCCAAGGGCGCAGAGCCCCATCACCGGGCCGCCGTGCCTCCTGCCCATTCGCCAGAACAGAAACAGGGACAGGGTGCCCAGCAGGGCGGCGGGGAGGCGAAGCACCGTCACGCTGCGTCCGAATACGGCCATCAGCGGCAGGAGCACATAGGCATACAGAGCGTTCTGCCCGCTGCCCCAGCTGGTGAAGAGCACTGGCCAGCTGTCCCCGTTCCGGTCCACGCCGGAAACAAGCAGAGCCCAGGCGTCGCAGCCCGTGGAAGCTTCGTCCTGGTTCAGCCCGGGAGGGAAGAAGCCCAGACCCAGGATGCGCAGGGCGGCCCCCAGGCACAGAAGCGCCAGGGCAAAAGCCAGCTCCCGCCGAGCCGCGGGTTCCCGCCGCATCTCCATGTCCGTCCCTCCCTTCTCCGTGCCAGTCTACCACAAGCGAAGCGTCGGCGCAACGGAGGAGAGGAGAGATTATGTCACCCTTTTTGGGAACAAATTCCGCGATCTTTCGTCAAAAATCATTGACGAACAGACTCACGTGGCGTATGATGTAAACAGAAAAACAGATGCATCGGAACGGAGGGAATGGGATGGCACTGTTTCAAGACGTAAAATGCGGGCGCTGCGACAAACATTACTCCTCGATCCACAGCAAATGCCCCTATTGCGGAGCAAAGAAGAACCGGGACGGGAAAACCGCTTCCGGCGCCAACAACACCCGTTGGCAGGTCATCGTCGGTTTGGTGGTGCTGATCCTGATCATCCTCGCCGTGGTGGTCCTGCTGGCCATGAGCCTGAAAGATCGGAATCCGGAGCCCGGCCATACGAGCAAACCGGCGGTCTCAGCGTCTCCCAGCAACGGCGTATCCACGGTAACAGCCAATCCTTCCGCGTCTCCCGCGCCGACCCATACCCCCAAGCCCACTCCCGAGCCCACTCCCGAGCCGGTGGTGAATTCCATCGTGCTGAACCGGGAGGACTTTACCCTGTCCAATCCCGGTGATACCTTCCAGATGGTCGCCACCATCTCCCCGGCCCAGAGCACTGCGAAGATTATCTGGATCTCCGAGGATACCGACGTGGCAACCGTTGACGAAAACGGCCTGGTCACCGCCGTGAACCATGGCTCCACCAAGGTCTCCGCCACCGCGGGCGGCGTCACAAAGGAGTGCATCGTCCGGGTGTCGGGCTACGCCCCTGCCAATACCGGCAACGGCAGCGCCAGCGGCAGCCTGAGCCTGAGCCACAGCGACGTCACCATCCACAGCGGCACCGGCGAGACCTTCATGCTGAAGGTGAACGGAGCCGGCGACGGCGCTACCATTACCTACGCCAGCGATAAGAGCGGCGTAGCCAGCGTGGAGAGCAACGGCCGGGTCAAGGCCGTGTCCCCCGGCACCGCCACCATCACCGTCACGGTGAAGACGGCGGACGGGAAGGAGACCAAGCTGGACTGCACCGTCCGGGTCGTCAACTGAACAGGTAAAACCGCAATACGCGGGACCGTCTGTGTCCATGCCGGATCACGGCAGCCGCAGACGGTCCCGTTTTTTCCGTAAGAACGATCGTCCTTTTGATTCGGATCGCCCGTCCCGTTTCCGGCTGCGCGGGAGAGGAGGACTGACCTTTGGAAGCATCCGTATCCCCGGTCCTGAGAAAACATTATTCCCGCATCGCCCTGGCCTGCTTCGTTTTCCTGGCAGCGGCGGTGGCGGCGCAATACGCCGCTGCCCTGGTGCTTGGCCTGCTGGCGCCGGACCTTCTGCTTCAGGGCTGGTTCATCACCGCCCTCAGCTTCGTCTGTATGTACCTGGTGGGTTTTCCCCTTTTCCTTCTGCTCCTTCCCAAAGCTCCGGCCAGCCTTCCGGAGAAGGCGGGCCTGGGAGGATTCGGGGAACTGATGATCTGCCTGCTCATGTGCATGGGCGTACTCTACCCCTGCAATCTGCTGGGGCAGGGGATCACCGGCCTCCTGGGGCGGATCCTGGGCGGCACGGGGGATAATCCCCTGGAGCGGATGCTGAGCCGCCTGGATCTCTGGTCTGTGGCCCTGTTTGCGGTGATCCTGGCCCCCATCATGGAGGAACTCATTTTCCGGAAGCTCCTGCTGGACCGGATGCGCACCATCGACCGGCCCACGGCGGTACTGTTTTCCGCCCTGGCCTTCGGCCTTTTCCACGGCAATCTGAGCCAGTTTTTCTATGCTTTCGGAGTCGGCCTTGTTTTCGGCAGCATCTATGTGCGCACCGGCAGACTTCGTTATACGATCATCCTGCATATCCTGGTGAACGCCATTGGCTCTTTGGTCCCCATGCTGATCCTGGGAGACGGAGATTCTGTCAGCCTGGAAGAACTTCTGACTCAAGGCCGGGAGGCGATGCCGGATCTGGTGGAGAATCTTCCCGCCGTGCTGGGCATGAGCCTGTTCAGCCTGGTGATCTTTTGCTGCACCGTCGCCGGGATCGTGCTGCTGGTGAAGCGGTTTCCCCGGCTGCGCCGGCGCACGCCGGAGGACAGGCTGCCGGAACCCTGGACGGCGTTCTGCACGGTTTTCCTCACCGGAGGCTTCGCCGTATTCCTCCTGGCCTCTTCTCTGCAGATGGTCCTGAGCTTGCTGGTGACCTGAATGGCGGGGACCGGATCGGTGCAAAATAGGGTTGATTCCGGCGCGGAAGTATTGTAAAATATCTGCATATCGGCAAAGCCCCGACCGACCCGGGGCAGAGCCGCACTAGTCGGGGAGTTAGCGGTGCCCTGTACCTGCAAACCGCTACAGCAGGGATGAATCCCCGCCCCCGGCCCTTTGGTGTGTTGTCTGCTCCCTGTAAGCAGTAATGACGGATCGGTCTTGCGCAACGCGGCCCCGTGAACCATGTCAGGCGGGAGACCGAGCAGCATTAAGCGGTGCGCCACGTGTGCCGCAAGGCAGCCGGTCCCGAGCCGGCTGCAGGGATTCCGAACGGATCAAAGCGGTCAAAGGCGGGTGTGCGGTTCTGCCCTATGCCGGGCGGAGCTTTTTATCGTTGAGGAGAATGAGCATGTATCAGGCGCTGTACCGCAAGTGGAGACCCAGGACTTTTGACGAGGTAGTGGGCCAGGAACACATCACCGAGATCCTGAAAAAACAGGTGCTGACGGATCGGCCCAGCCATGCCTATCTGTTCACCGGCACCCGGGGCACCGGCAAGACCACCTGCGCCAAGCTGTTGGCCAAGGCGGTGAACTGCCTGAATCCGGTGGGGGGCAGCCCCTGCGGTCAGTGCGAGATCTGCCGGGGCATCGAATCCGGCTCCATCCTGGATGTGACGGAGATGGACGCCGCCTCCAACAACGGCGTGGACGACGTCCGGGCCATCCGGGACGAGGCGGTATATGCCCCCGTCGCCGCAAGGAGACGGGTGTACATCATCGACGAGGTCCATATGCTCTCCAAGGCCGCGTTCAACGCTTTGCTGAAGACCATCGAGGAACCGCCGGAGCACCTGATCTTCATCCTGGCCACCACGGAGCTGTACAAGGTGCCGGCGACCATCCTGTCCCGCTGCCAGCGCTATTCCTTCCACCGGGTGCCGCCGGAACGGATCCGGACCCGGCTGCTGCAGGTGGCGCAGGCGGAGGGGCTGGAACTGGATGAGGAAGCGGCCGGCCTTCTGAGCCGTCTGGCGGACGGCGCTCTTCGGGATGCCTTGAGTCTGCTGGATCAGTGCTCCGGGGCGAAGATCGACCGGGAGCGGGTGCTTTCCGCCATCGGTCTGGCGGAGAACGATGAGATTTGCCGCCTGCTGGAAGCCATTCAGCGGGGGGACAGTGACACCGCCCTGGAGATCCTGGACAGCCTGTATCAGGCGGGAAAGGACGTGGCCTCCGTACTGGAGCAGCTGGCTTCCCTCCACAGGGATCTTCTCCTGCGCTTTGTAGCCCCGGGTTCCGGCGGCGCGCTCATGTCCGGCGGCTATGGGGACAGCACGCTGGAACAGCTTGCGAGGAATACGGACGTGGGCAGCCTTCTGGCCGCTCTGGATGTGCTGGAGGAGGCGGACGCAGCCCTGGACCGCAGCAGCGACCGGCGGCTCTGCGCGGAGCTCTGCCTGGTGCGTCTCTGCGGAGTGAAGCCCGCCGCCTTTGTCCCTGCGCCCCAGCCCGACGCCCGGGTCCCCGCCCAGACTCCGGAAACAGCCCCTCATCCCGCGCCTGCGGCGGAGAGGGAGACAGCCGCCTCCGTTCCGCCCCCGGCGGAGCCGGTTCAGACGGAGGAAGACCCCGCTCCTCCGGAAGTGACCTGGGAGGCGATCCTGAGCCGGCTGGAGGACAGCTTGTTCATGGGGGACTATGTGATGCTTTCGGACCAGGCCAACGTCACCGGGAAGCTGGAGGGAGAGATGCTGGTCCTCACCTCCCGGAACGATGCGGCGTTGCAGACGGTGGAACAAAACCTGGATCTGATCCGGACCGCGGCGGAGAAGCTGGCCGGCCGTCCCGTACCTGTGAGGGCGCAGGCTGTGGCGGGCGTAGGCGGAGACCGCTTTGCGGCGGTAAACGATCTGTTCAGTCAATTTGGGTTCAAGGAGGAGAAATAAATGGCAAAGGGTGCGTTTCGCGGCGGCTCCTACGGCGGCGGCGGCGGGTTTTCCGGCGGGATGAACATGAATATGGTCCGCCAGGCTCAGAAGATGCAGCAGGAAATGCTGAAAATGCAGGAGGAGCTGGAAAAGCAGACCTATGAGGCCACCGCCGGCGGCGGTGTGGTCAAGGCGGAGGTCAGCGGGAAGAACGAGCTCCTCAGCCTCACCATCGACCCCGAAGCGGTGGATCCCGAGGACGTGGAAATGCTGCAGGATATGATCGTTGCTGCGGTGAACGAGGCGCTGCGGAAGGCGGATTCCGCCAAGGCAGACAACATGAACAAGCTCACCGGAGGACTGAATCTGGGCTTCTGAACCGGATCCCCCATACACACCGCCCGGCGCACCTGCGCCGGGCGGCCTTTCTGTCTGCACCGACCTGCCTCTCCCCGCGTATACTGGCCTGGAGGTGAGCGGCATGATCCTTGCCATGATCCCCGGCGACGCCAGGCAGGAGGCCCTGGCCGGTCTGCTTCGGGCGGATGGGCATAAGACGCCTGTGTACAGCCCGGGGCTGGAAGCGGACTGGATCGTCTTTCCCCTGCCTACGGCAGCCCATCCTCTGCTGGAGACCCTGCAGCCCGGAAGCCGGGTGCTGGCGGGGGGCGCGGCAGGCCGGCGGCCCGATCTGCATCTTCGGGATTACTATGATTCCGAGGCGGTGCAGGTGCTGAACGCTGCCATCACGGCGGAAGGCGCCATCGGGGAGGCCATCCGGACGTCAGACCGGACCCTGTGGGATTCCGACGTCCTGATCCTGGGCTACGGCCGCATCGGCAGGGCGCTGGCGTCCCGACTCAGGGGTCTGGGCTGCCGGGTGACCGTCTGCGCCCGCCGGGAGGAGAGCCGGGCCGAGGCCCGCGTCGAGGGCTGCCGGGTCCTGGATGAGCCGGGGGAGGGAAAGGGATTCGATTTTCTGTTCAATACCGTACCGGAGCCAATCCTGGATCGGGCGCCGAAGGGAACGGTGTGTCTGGAGCTGGCCTCAAAGCCCGGGGGTTTCCGGGATCTGCGGGGCGTGCTGCCCTGTCCCGGCCTGCCGGGGAAAACCGCCCCAGTGACAGCCGCAAGGGTGCTGAAGGCCTCCATAGACCGGATCCTGAAGGAGGAGAATCAGCTATGATCCGTCTGGGTTTTGCCCTGTGCGGTTCCTTCTGTACCTTTGATGCGGCGCTCCCGGTGATGCGGGAGCTGGCGGAGACCTGTGAGATCACCCCGATCCTCTCTCCCGCGGCGGCGGAGACGGATACCCGATTCGGCCTGGCTTCCCGTTTTCTGGCGGAAGTGCGGGAGATCTGCGGACGGGAGCCCATCCTCCGGCTGGAGGAGGCGGAGCCCATCGGGCCCAAGGGACTGCTGGATATTCTGGCCGTGGTCCCCTGCACGGGGAACACCCTGGCAAAGCTGGCTGCCGGGGTGGCGGATACCGCCGTGACCTTCGCCTGCAAGGCGCATCTGCGCAACGCCAGGCCTGTTGTTCTCGGGGTGAGCACCAACGACGGCCTGGCGGCGGGGGCGGCGAACCTGGGCCTGCTGCTGAACCGGAAGCATTATTATTTCGTCCCCTTCCGCCAGGATGATCCCCGGGGGAAGCCCACCAGCCTGGTAGCGGACTTCACGCTGCTGCCCGAAACGATCCGGGCGGCCCTGGAGGGACGGCAGCTCCAGCCCCTGCTTCTGCCGCCCGACTGAAAAACCGGCGCGCTGATTTCACTCAGCGCGCCGGTATCTTTCCACTGATCACTCATTCCCGCATGAACCGCTCTCCCGTGCTCTTTTGTCCCAGCTTATCCGCCCAGCCCTCGCAGTACAGGGCGCTGTAGGAGATGCGCCGCTTCTGCCGGAGCCGCCGGAAGGGAGGAAGATTGCACCAGAGCATGGAAGGGAGACCGATGCTCAGGCTCCAGAAGGGGCCGAGATAGAGGGATTGGATCGTATGCCCGTATTCATGGATGAGCAGATCGTGCTCCGCTTCTTCGCTCAGAGGCTCCGTCAGAAAAATGAAGATGCCCAGGGTAAAGCCGCCGGAGAAGCGTTTCCGCCGGATGCGGGTGACAACGGCTCCGTTCCAGATCCGATGAGGTTTACGCAGGTAGAACAGGAACCAGAGCAATCCCCCCAGATTCTGGGGCAGGCCCCAGGTGAACTGGAGCAGATACCAGAGAAAGGGTTTCAAAACTTTCCGCTGTGGTGGGAGCTGCCATGGGAGCTGACGGAGGTCCCGCCATGGCTGCCGCCGCCACCGCCGCCGCCGGCGCGGGGGCCGCTGTTGCTTTCGATCCTCGTCCGGTGCACGCTGCGGTGGACGAACCGGTCTTCATTGATCTGCAGGTTCAGCTGGTCCCAGCCGGTATACTGGGCGGCCGTCCGCTGCTTATGCACGGTCTTCATCTTGCCCTTCATGGTCAGCGTGGCGATCAGCGCCGGGATGAGGGCGATGACCGCGTGGAGCAGGGTGCGGGTGGCAGCGGCGTTGGCGCTGTTCTCCACCCAGACGGAGCATTCGTTGGTGAAGCCGTCCCCATAGGCGATGATCCTGGCGCTGCCGCGGTTCACCGCGGTGACCAGGCCGTTCTCGTCCACCGTGGCCACGCTGGGATCCGAGGAGCGCCAGCTGACGCTGACGGGCCGGCCGGAGAGAGTGGCGGCATACAGCTGGAAGGTATCTCCCGGATCGGTGAAGGAATAGTCGAAGCTGTTCAGCACGAAGGGGATATCCACCGGCTCGCCCTGGGCGGCTTTGGCCAGATATTCGTCGCAGTCCTGCAGGAAGACGCCGAAGGCGCCGTACCAGTCGTTGACCTTCAGCTCGGGAACGATGTCGTCCGCGATCAGCTCCTTGCCGTAGTCCGTAAAGGCGTCGTTGCCGTAGCCGTGGGCGAAGATATCATAGTCCCGGTATTCCATGCTCAGCAGGAGCATGATGCAGCTGTTCCGGTCCCCGTAGCCCAGATGGTACTGATCGAAAGCCGCCTCGGCGAAACTCTCGATGCTGAACTCGCCGATGGAACTCACGGTGAGGATGCGCACGGCGATGCCGTACTTCTCCGTCAGTTCCGCTGCCTGCTGATTCAGCGTCTCCGCTTCGGATTCCGACAGAAGTTTGGCCGCGTCCGTCACGTAGGGCAGCGTTTCCTCATCCGCAGCCAGCGCGGTGAAGCCGGGGAGGAAGGCGAGCAGCAGCGCCGCCGCCGCCAGGAACAGAAGAATTCGTTTCATCTCGTTATCCCTGCCTTTCCGCCTGCTCAGAGCAGCCTGCTGATGATCTCGATCACCGCAAACACCGCCGCCCAGATCCCGCCGAACCAGGCCCAGAAGCGGCCCTTGGAGGTGGGCAGATCCCCCACCAGCTTCCCGGTCTGGCCGTTCATGGCAAAGTAATAATCCTTGTCCTGCCATTTGGTGTGGAGCATCCACACGGGCAGCAGGGCATAGGAGGCTTTGCTGGGATAGAAGTCCGCCCGGCCTTCCCGCATGCCCACGGAGGCGTATCCGTTCACGGTGCCGGCCAGGGCGTCCATGAAGCTCTGCTTTGCCCGGTCGGAAGCCCGGGAAGCGCTTTCCTTTGCGTCCACGTCGTATTTGTCCGCCAGGAAGCCCGGCAGATAAGCGGTGGAGAAGGGCTTCAGTTCCCCGTAATCATAAGGTTCGATGGACTCCATATAGTCGTCCTTCATGTTTTTGGAGGCGTCCACGGGAACATGCTGGAAATTCAGGGTGCCGGCCCGGTCGAGCTGGTAATACTGCGTCTCCGTGACCCGGTAGCTGCCCTCGGTCCAGGAGCGGGAGTTGGAGGCATTGTAGATGGCCCGGCCCTCGGCTTTGCCGTCAAACAGCCAGAAGGGGACGTACAGGCCTTTGATCTCCTCCATGTGAGAGGCCTGACTGAAGGCCTTCGGGAGAAGTTTTTTGCCCTGGTAGAACTGCTTCAGGGCAGCCAGGGCGTCTTCCCTGGTTTTCTGGAAGGGAATGACGAAATCCGGCTTCAGCATGCCCCCCAGCTGACCGGGCACCACGGTGGGGTTGCCGCAGTAGATGCAGCTGGTGGCGGCGGTGGTCGCCTCGCAGATGATCTCCGCGCCGCAGGAGGGGCAGTTGTAGACCTTCAGCCCATTGGCCTCCGCTTCGCTCCAGGGGGACCCCTCGGGGATCTGGGCGACGGCCTGGGCATACTGGGCGTCCGCCTTTTTCTTGGCGGCTTCCGCCTCGGCTTCCTTCTGGGCGTACAGAGTTTCGATCTCTTTGGGATCGTAAACGGACTCGCAGTATTCGCAGACGAGTTTCCCGGACTGGGGATCGTACTTCAGCGGGCCCGTACAGGCGGGGCACTGATAATTGGTGACCTGGGAAGGCAAATCCATTACCTCCTTCCGGCCGGGAGACCGGCCGATTCCGATATGGGTTTTTCCATACGCATTATCATAACATATCCGCAGGAAAATTGCCACGCATCTTTGGAAGCCGGGTGAATTTTTTCCCGCCCCTTGCAGAAGTGAGCCGGTATCTGTATAATCAGGGCATGAATAAACTGAGAAATGGTTTTGCCCTGCTGATCCTGGGCCTTCTGTGCGTACTGCTCCTCCGGGCCTCCGGGCCCTGGTCCCCCCGTCCCCGGCTGTGGCTGGGAGGCGAGGAGATCACCCAGGGGGGCGTATACCCTTATGGGGAAGGTACGGCGGAGTATGATCCGGAGAGCGGGACCCTCACCCTGCGCGGCGCGGTGGTGGAGGGAGATTTCCGCGGCGCCGCGCTGTATGCCGAGGGGGACCTCCTCCTGCGGCTGGAGGGAGAGAACCTGCTGGAGGGCTACCGCCGGGGCGCCACGGTCCTGGGGGACCTGACCCTGACGGGGGAGGGACGGATCACCTTCTCCGGCCATGATGCCGGCGCGGCGGTCCGGGGCTGCGTCACGCTTTTCGATCGGCCCATGCTCACCCTGGTCTCCGTTCGGGACAAGCCCCTCCTCTGGGGCAAGATCCACGCCGCCCCCAACGTGGTGCAGGTCCGGGAGACCGGGCTGTACCAGGCTTTCCCGCCCTGCTGGGTGACCCAGGAGGATGGGCGGCACGACGCCGCCAGTCATCCTCTGCCCGAGGATGGGGCGGAGTACCCCGCCTTCCTTCTGCCCATGGGAAGCGCCCTGCCCGTGCCGGAGGAGCCGGTGCGGGAGGGGTATTGGTTCGGCGGCTGGTACACCGATCCGGACCTGACGGAGGAATATGATTTCAGCCTTCTCGTCACCAAGGACACCACCCTGTACCTCCGCTGGATCCAGATCGTGACCGTCCATTTCGATACCTGGGGCGGGACCCCGGTGCCGGATATCCAGGTGGCCTGGGGGGATACCTGTCCCCTGCCGGAGGATACGGAGCGTGAGTATTGGGACTTCGTGGGCTGGTACTCGGACCGGGATCTGGAGAATCCCTACGATTTCGACCTGGCCGTGGCTTATGAGCGTACGGTATACGCCAAATGGCAGCGTCAGGCGGAGGCTGTGGGCCAGGGCCTGGACGTGGCCCGGTACCAGGGGGAGATCGACTGGGAGACCGTAGCGAAGACTCAGGACTTCGTCTTTATCCGCCTGGGCTTCCGGGGATACGGCGAGGAAGGCACCCTGAATCTGGACGATAATTTTACCGTGAACATGGACGCCGCCCTGGAGACCGGGCTGGACGTGGGGGTCTACTTCTTCTCCCAGGCCACCAGCGAGGCCGAGGCCCTGGAGGAGGCGGACTTTGTGCTGGAGACGCTGGAGCCCTATTCTCTCACCCTGCCCGTGATCATGGACTATGAGCTCGCCACCACGGCGGACGGGAGCATGGTGGGCCGGCTGTACGAAGCGGGCCTCTCCGGGGAGGAATACGGCAGGATCTGCGCCGCCTTCTGCCTGGCCGTGGAGAAAGCGGGATACACCGCAGGGGTCTATGCGGGCAGGAGCATGCTGGAGGAGGGTGTCGCCCAGGCTCTGGAGGAGGCGGGCGGTTTCCCCGTCTGGCTGGCCAACTGGACGGTGCAGACCCGGTACAACGGGGATTTCACCTACTGGCAGTACAGCGGCAGCGGCAGCGCGGCGGGCATCACCGGCGCGGTGGACCAGGATATCCGATACATTATCCGTCCGGAGCAGGTCGCCGGGCTCACGGCGGAAAAGCACGGTTCCGGCTGCACCCTGCGCTGGGACAAGATCCCCGGCGCCCTGGGCTACATCATCCTCCGCAGCACGGGGGAGGGCAGCGGTTATACGGAAGTCGCCCGGGTGACCGGCGCCGGGATCCTGAGCTGGACCGACCGACGGGTATCCGCCGGATATCGATACATCGTCTGTGCATATATCTCCCATGCCGGTACAGAATATCGCGGGCCCATGTCCGAGCCCGTCCAGATTCCGTGATCAGGAGGAAAACAGCAGTATGGAAGTGTTTGTGACCCTTGCCGTCATCGTCGTCGCCTTCATCGTCTATTCCGTGGCGGGAAAGATGAAGCAGCAGAAGGCCGAACAGGCGGCGGGCGACGGGCCCATCCCGGTGAAGCCCGCGAAAAACGTGAACAGGGGCAGCGTCAAGTGGATCCTCGCGGCGGTGGCGGTCCTGGTGCTGGCGGCGCTGGTGTTCAGCTCCATGTACCAGCTCCAGGAGGATCAGTTCGCCGTGATCACCACCTTCGGCAGGCCCGGCGTGGTGAGCAGCCCCGGTCTGAAGTTCAAGCTCCCCCTCATCCAGAAGAAGACCATCGTCAGCAAGGCGGTACAGGGCCTGGCCATCGGCTATGACCTGAGGACCAACGCCAGCGTGGAGGAGGAGTCCGTGATGATCTCCGTGGACTTCAACTTCGTGAACGTGGACTTCTATGTGGAATACCGGGTGGTGGACCCGGTGAAGTATCTGTACAACAGCCAGGACCCGGTGGGCATCCTGAAAATGCTCTGCCAGAGCTATATCCGGGACACCATCGGCCTGTACAAGGTGGACGACGTGATCACCACCGGCAAGAGCGAGATCCAGGCGATCATCAAGGAGAAGATCTCCCAGCGGCTGGAGCAGGAGGACCTGGGCATCGCCCTGGTGAATATCGCCATGCAGGACGCGGAGCCCCCCACGGTGGAGGTCCAGCAGGCCTTCAAGGCGGTGGAGACCGCCAAGCAGGAGGCGGAGACCGCCATCAACAATGCCAACAAGTACGCAAACGAGGTGCTTCCCGCGGCGGATGCGGACGCGGACGAGATCCTGCAGCGGGCGGAGGCCTACAAGCAGGCCCGCATCGCCGAGGCGGAGGGCCAGGCCTCCCGTTTCCGGGAGCTGTATGAGGAATACGCCAAGTATCCGGAGATCACCCGGAAACGGCTGTACTATGAAATGATCACCGAGATCTTCCCGGACGTCAAGGTCATCATCCAGGGGGCGGACGGCAGCATGCAGACCGTGCTCCCGCTGGACGACTTTACCGGAAAGGGGGCGGACTGATATGGCGGCAAACGCAAAGAAACGGCGCGGCGGGCTCATCGCCCTGGTCATCGTCATCGTGGTCCTGCTGATCCTCATCCTCAGCAGCTGTTTTGTGGTGCGGCAGAACGAATACGGCGTGGTCCGCCAGTTCGGCGCGGTGGTGGACGTGAAGGCCCGGCCCGGGCTCTACCTGAAGATCCCCTTCGTCCAGTCCTCGGAGAAGCTGCCCAATACGGTGCTGCTCTACGACCTGCCCGTGAGCGACCTGCTCACGGCGGATAAGACCAGCCTCATCGCGGACTGCTTCGCCATCTGGCGCATCGAGGAGCCCAGGAAGTTCATCGAGACCCTTTCCGGCAGCGTGGAGAACGCGGAGAGCCGCATCAACGTGAACGTGTACAACGCCCTGAAGGTGGTCATGAGCTCCATGACCCGGGACGCGATCATCAGCGGCCGCAGCGGCGCGGTGGTGGAGGCCATCATGGCCAACATCGGGGATTCCTTCACCCGGTACGGCATCCGGCTCATCGCCGTGGAGACCAAGAAGCTGGACCTGCCGGACGACAACAAGAGCGCCGTGTACACCCGCATGATCAGCGAACGGAACAACATTGCCGCCAGCTACCTGGCGGAGGGGGAACGGGAGGCCAAGGAGATCCGAAACCGGGCGGACCGGGATGTGGAGATCGAAGTCGCCCAAGCCCGGAGCCAGGCGGAGATCGTGAAAGCGGAGGGGGACGCGGAGTATATGCGCATCCTCAGCGAAGCTTACAACAGCAAGCAGAAGGCGGAATTCTACACCTTCATGATCGCCCTGGACGCCATGAAGAAGTCCATGACCGGGGAGAAGACCTTGATCCTGGGGGAGGACAGCCCCCTGGCAGAACTGTTCAACTGAGCTGAACTTTCATCAGAAAAGGACCGCTGATCCGATCGCCAAGCCTATGATCGGATCAGCGGTTTCTGAAGGAGAAGGAAATGGACTATAACGAGGCGCTGGAGAAGCTGAAGCATTACGGACAGGAGCAGGTCCTGGCCTGGTACGATACCCTTTCCGAAGAGGAAAAGACTGCCCTGCTGCGGGAGATCGAAGAGACGGACTTTTCTCCCCTCCTGGGATTCCGGGCCGCGCTGGAGCCCAGGTCCGAGGGGGAGAAGATCGAGCCCCTGGCGGCTATGGAACTGGGGGAGATCGAAGCGAACCGGGAACGGTTCACCGCCCTGGGACTGGAGGCCATCCGGCAGCGGAAGCTGGCCGCCGTCCTCCTGGCGGGAGGCCAGGGGACCCGTCTGGGGGTGGATAAATCCAAGGGGCTGGTGGATATCGGTCTGACGAGACCTCTGTACATCTTTGAGTGTCTGTTCCGAAACCTCATGGAGGTGACGAAGCAGGCGGGATGCACCCTGCCCCTGTACGTCATGACAAGCGCCATCAACGACCAGGCCATCCGGGACTTTCTGCGGGAGAAGGATTACTTCGGCTATCCTGCGGAAGAGGTGCGCTTCTTCGAGCAGGAGACCTGCCCCGCCGTGGACCCGGAGGGAAAGATCCTCATGGCCTCCCGCTCCGCCATGTTCATGGCCCCCAACGGCAACGGGGGCTGGTATAAATCCATGGCCCGGGCTGGGATCACGGAGGAGCTCCGCCGGGAGGGGATCCAGTGGCTCAACGCCTTTGCCGTGGACAACGTCCTCCAGCGCATCGCAGATCCCTGCTTCCTGGGAGCGGTACTGGACCGGGGCTGCGCCTGCGGAAGCAAGGTCATCCGCAAGGCCTTCCCGGAGGAGAAGGTGGGAGTCATGTGCCGCCGGAACGGCCGGGCCAGCGTGGTGGAGTACTATGAGCTCACCCCGGAGATGCTGGAGGAGCGGAACGGGAACGGAGATCTGGCCTATAATTTCGGGGTCATACTCAACTACCTCTTCCGGGTGGACGCCCTGGACAAGTTCCTGGGGGACAAGCCCATCCTGCACCTGGCAAAGAAAAAGGTCCCCTGCCTCAACGCCGACGGGGCGGCGGTCCAGCCCGATACCGAAAACGGCTATAAGCTGGAAACCCTGATCCTGGACCTGGTGGAGAAAATGGACTCCTGCCTGCCCTTCGAGGTGGTGCGGGAGAAGGAATTCGCCCCCATCAAGAACAAAACCGGCGTGGACTCCATCGAAAGCGCCAGAGAGCTGCTGAAGCTGAATGGCATAGAGCTTTGACCAATCAAGATTTGCCTCCGGGTCGAAGGACCCGGAGGCGTTTGATTTCGGGAACGGAGGCGTTTCGCGACAGCGGTTTGCTGCGTCCACCGTTCCCTGGGGGTGAATCCAATGGAGGGGGCCCGAGGGCCCCCTTCTTGGCCGAAGGGAGGGATTCCAAAGGGAACCGTCTCGGAACAGGTTCCCTTTGGCGCTTTTTCTTTTCCCGGTTTCTTTTTGGCGGGCAAAAAGAAACCGGGCCGCCGGAGGCAATCCCGCAGAATTCTGAAAACTTTTCAACTTTTTTGCAAAAACCCCTTGACATTGACGCGGCGTCAAATTGTAGGGTGGAGGCAGAAACCCGGAAAAACGGAGGGATTTTCCATGAAAAAGACCCTGTGCTTCATCCTCGCCCTGATTCTGCTCCTGGCTCTTTCCGCCTGCGGGCGGAGGACAGACCCGTCCCCGTCGCCTGCGGCGGTCCCTTCTTCCACGGATGCCCCGGCCTCCACAGATACCCCCGCCGCCGCGCCGGAGACCCCGGAGCCCGCAGCCCCCCGGAAGACAATCACGGAGGAGCGGGCGGCGGAATACCTCCGCAGCCGGGACCGGGACTATGTGCTGAATAACCTGGGAGTCTACATCGAGTACTACCGCCTCACCCACCCGGACGCGGAGCTGGGCTTCTCAGGCTGTACCGAAGATCCCCACTCCCTGGTTGCAGACGTGTACGGGGCGGACGCGGAAGCCTTCGGGGACTCCGGCCTGCTGCCGGACTTTGTGACTCTGCGCCTCGTCACCCCGCCGGAGGCGGAGGAAACCCCCGCCCTGGCCCGCCGGGGTTACCCGGAGGCAGCCCTGCTCCATGAGGGCCTGCCGGAGAACGTGGAGGCCGCCCCCGTGGGGGAGGTGTGCTGGCCTGCCCTCAGCTGCCGCTGGCGGCTCAGGGAACGGCTCCCGGAGGACCCGGCGTTTCAGGAGGAGTTTTGGGTATATCACCTCCTGGGGGAGTGGCCAACATACGATGAGGAGGCGGGGGTCTGGCGGGCAGGCGATCTGCGCCTGGATGTGACGAACGGGGCGCGGCTCTGGAAGGAAAGCAAAATCGCCCGTGCCCTGGAGCTGACCCTGCCCCTGCGGCAGCCGGATACGCTGGATCCGCGGGACCTTCCCGGCCTGGAGGAATCGGGCTGGTTGGCTGAATCGGATGCAAACGTGGATTATTTTGAGGAAGTACCCATCCTGTATCTCTACGCACAGCGTCAGGAGGAGCTGACCTTCTCCATCGGGGAGGGAGAGGAGCTGTCCGGTACCCTGGTCACCGGCGGGGCCTTCGAGACCTGCCGCCCGGAGGCGGAGGTCCTGAACGCCCGTCTCGCGGCGGTGCTGGCGGAACGGCGGAGCGCACTGGGGGAGGAAGTCTTTCTTGAGGAGTACGGGGACCTGACGAACTTCACCTTCTCCCCGGAGGAACTGGAAGACGTCTTCCTCATCCGGGCCCCCGTCCGGGCAAGCCTGGGAGGCTTCGACTTCGAATACGTTTCCCCCTGGGGGGAGCTGGAGGAGGCTGCGGCCTGGTGCCTGTACAGCCGCCGCCTAGGCCTCCTGGCCCTGGAGGCCCCGCTGATCGGCTATACCCTGGAGCCCTGGGAATCTGAAACCAACGACTCCCCCTGGTACGAGACCCGCTTCCCCTGGCGGGGAATGGTCTCCACGGGGGAGAAGAGCTACCGCTTCCAGCTCTCCCCGGAGGGGGGAACGCGCTTCACGGACCTGCGCTTCACGTCTCTGCGCTATGTGCTCACCGCCGGAAACGACAGCTTCCGGGGCCTGCGGGACATCGCCGAGCACCATAGCCTCTCCGCGGCCTGGCTGATGGAGGTGGAGCCCGCTTCCGGGGAGGCGTGGAGCTGCTCTGTCGCCGTGGGCACAAAGTACGGCTATGACTTCTACGAGCGCTGCTATATCCAGCTGTTGTCGAGAAAAACCCCGGAAATCTTTGCGGCCTACCGGGAAGAGCGCCCGGATGCGGACGTGTGGGTAAACGGCTGGTCCATCCTTCGGGGGGAGGACGGCGGGGAGTACCTGGAGGCAGAGTGCTACGGGGCGGACATTCCCGCCCTGGAGGCCTCCGGCTTCCTTCCGGAGCGGATGAAACTGAACTATTATGAATCGCCCTTCAACCAGAAGGAGACCCACCCATGCCCCCATGAGCCGGAGTGGGAGAAGAAATACTGGAGCGAAGAGCGGGAGGACGCCATCACCCTCACCATGGCCCAGGCCGTGTACCCCCTGTACCCCGACTATGTGGAGGTGACGGTTCGGTGCAAAAAGACGTTCAACCGGGACTGGTACCGGTTCAGCAAATATGTGGACGGGGAGTGGAAGGATGTGTTCCGCATCCTCTCCGGGACGCTGCAATTCCTCTACGTGGAGGCGGGGGAAACCACGCTACAGGCCCCCACCCTCTCCAAGCTTGGCCCGGGCCTCTACCGCCTGTACCTCACCCAGGAGTACTGGGTGGAGTTCCAGGTCAGCGACGAAGTCCCTTCGCTTGCGTCCTGATCCGCTTCGGGAATGTGCAAGGTTTGTTCCCAAAGAAATTTCCAACTATTTTGCAAATACCCCTTGACATTGACGCGGCGTCAAATTGTAGGGTGGAGGCAGAAACCCGGAAAAACGGAGGTGTTATTCATGAAAAAGCCCCTGTGTTTCATCCTGTCCCTGCTTCTGCTCCTGGCCCTGGCCGCCTGCGGGCGGAAGCCTGCGCCGACTCCGGAGACGGAGGAGGACTCCCTGGAGCGGGCTCTGGCCTATCTCCACGCCCAAAAGGGGACCTATGCCCAGCGCCACATAAACACCTACCTGGAGCTCTACCGCATGACGCACCCCGGGGCAAACCTGATGCTCACCGGCTACAACGCCGACAATCAAAGAGTGTATCTGGACATGACGGGGCTGGACGTAAAAGCCTTCGCGGAGTCCGGGTTCCTGCCGGACTTTGTGACCGTCAGATCCTACGGCTTTGCCAACGAATTCGTCCCCCTCAGTGAACCCATCCCCAGGGAGCCGGAGTGGGACCGGGTATCCGAGCATGGGGTGCGGGTCACCATGGACCGGGCGGTATGGCCTGTGGGAACGGAGTATGTGCGCTTTACCCTGCGCAACGAGGGGGAGAAAAACTATTCCTACGGGGCGGATGTTCAGATGGAGAAGTACGTGGCGGGCAGCTGGCAGCCCCTTCAGCATTCGGGAGGGATCGCTTTGATCGCGTACAACCTGCCGCTTGGGCAGGAGGTCAGCCTCAGCCCGCCCATGATGTATTACCCCGCCCTGGGGGAAGGACTGTACCGGGTGGGCTTCATCAGCAAGGGAGAGTGGGCGGAGTTCGCCGTCCGGGCGGACGCGGAGCCCCTGGACCCGGGCTGTGTCTGGCGGCAGAATTACCCGGAGGCGGCCCTCCTTCTGGCCGGGCTGCCGGAGACTGCGGAGAGCGAGCTGAGCGGTGCTGCCAACTGGCCAACGCTGAGCAGCGCCTGGGAGCTGACGGTGGAAAACCCATGCAGCGACAGAGAATTGGCAGACCTGCTCCTGGGGGAGGAGGCGGAGTACGACGCCGCGGCGGGCGTCTATCGCCTGGGAGACTGCACTCTCAGCCTGGAGAATGGAGCGGAGCTGATCCGGGATACCCTCCTGGCCAAAGCCCTGCGCCTGACGCTGGGGGACACATCTCTCTCCCTGGAGCAGATGGGGTGGAAGAATGGGCGGAAAACCAATCACATCCAGCCCCTGTCCAGCCTCTATCCCGAGGCGCGGGGAACGGCCTATACCCCGGACCCGGACATTCTGAACGCAAGATTGGCGGCGGCCCTGGAGACCCTGGGGGAGGAAGCGGGGGAGCTTCAAGGCTTCCGCTTCACCAAGAAGGACCTGAAGGACCTGCAGCTCCTGGTGATCCCGGTCTGCGCGGAAGGGAACGGTCTCAACGTCATCCCCCTTTGCTCTCCCCGGGGGGAACTGGCTGGGGCGGCGGCCTGGTGCCTTTGCAGGGATATCAACTACATTGACCGGGAACTCCTGGCCCTCAAGATCCGCCTCCCGGGCTATCGCCTGACGCCGGGGGAGACCCAGAGCAAGACCCTCTCCCCTATGGAGCAGGCGGAGAAATTCCTACCCCTTTTGCAGGAGGAGGGGATCAGGCTGCTGCGCTTCGACTATGTGCTCATCCCCGACCTCAAGGGGTCAGAGGAAAAGACCCTGTATCCCGCCTACCGCCTCCTAGCGGAGACGGCCTCCGGGGAGGAGCGGTGTTTCGTGGTGAGCGCCGTGAACCAGGCGGCCTCCGCCTATGACCTTCCCCGGCGGGTCTGGCCGGAGGATCTGTACGCCTCCGGCAAAGAGGAAAGCGGGAGCTTTGCTCTGTGCGGCATCCCCGAAGCGGAAACGGAGCGGCTCATCCGGCAGTGTACGCATATCGTGAAGGCGGAGTACGCCGGGACCGACTCCTGGGACCGGGGAGAAATGCTGGCCTTCATCCCCCTGGAGATCTGGAAGGGGGAGATCCGTGATGAACGGATCTATCTGCAGGCGGAGGACCCGGTGCTCCTGGGACGGCAGGGATTCAAAAAGGGCGACACGGTCATTCTGCTCCTCAACCGGCATATCTCCGTCTATTACCCCCATGATATCTACACGACAGCGGGGGGCTATGAGCCGGGATCTCTGGAGAAAGAGAGGGTGGATTCTCTCCTGGCCGATGCGCCGCCTCCGGAGAAAGATCATTATGGAGTGGAATACACCCTCTCCCGGGATGTGAACGAGATCCTGGAGGCGACGGAATACGTTTTCACGGTGGAGCCCGTTTCCGCGTCGTTCCCTGAGGGGAGGGGGACGGGCACCTGGCTGTGCCGGGCCCGGGCGGCTCTGCGGGGGCAGCCGGTGTATCGGGAGATCCATATCGTCTTCTTCCCGGGGGACGTGGTGGAAGGGGAGGAATACCTGGTGCTGCTGAACAACGTGGACGGCGGGACGCTGTACGTCCTCTCCTCCCGGAACAGCGTATACCCGCTGAAGGAGGCGCAGGGGATGGAGGAATTCGCCGCGCTTCTGGCTCTGACCGGAGAGGTCACGGCTTCGGAGACGCCGACATGGGAGGAACTCCTGGCCGCCGAACAGGCGGCGGGGAACGGATAAGGGTTTTGAATTTGACTTTTTGCAAAAACCCCTTGACATTGACGCGGCGTCAAATTGTAGGGTGGAGGCGGAAACCCGGAAAACGGAGGTGTTATTCATGAAAAAGGCCCTGTGTTTCATCCTGTCCCTGCTTCTGCTCCTGGCCCTGGCCGCCTGCGGGCGGAAGCCGGAGCCGACGGCAGAGCCGACCGCGGCCACTGCGGCGGAAAGTCTGGAGCTGGAGCCCACCGACGTTCCCACGGCTGAACCTACAGCCGCTCCGGAGCCCCAGGAGCCCCAGGATCCCCTGGAGCGGGCTCTGGCCTATCTCCGGCAGCGGGACAGGGACTGGAACTATGTGAGCGCGCATCTGGGTACCTACCAGGAGCTGTACAAGCTGACCCATCCTGGGGCGGACGTGCAGATCATCGGGGGAGGCATCGGGGCAAAGGAGGTATCCGTGGAGGTGGCCGGGGAGGACGCCCAGGCCTTTGCGGAGGCGGGGATCTTCAGCGACCGGATCACGGTCCATACGGTAAAAAGAGGCGATCCCTGTTTCCCACAGGATCTGCCCATCCCCCGGGAGCCGGAGACCGACCGGGTCTCGGAGCGGGGCATGCGCATCACCATGGACCGGGCGGTCTGGCCCGTGGGAGCGGAGTATCTGAGCTTCACCATAGGGAACGAAACGGATGATTCCCTGGATTACGGAGCCAAGCGCCGTCTGGAAAAGTATGCGGACGGGAGCTGGCAGAGTTACAGCTTTCCGGGGATGGTCCTTGCCATCGGCTATTCGGTCTCCCCCCATACCTCCCACAGCTATCTGTTTCCCCTGACTGACTGTGTTCCCCTGGGGGAGGGGCTGTACCGGGTGGGGATCGTATATTCCGGCGGCTGGGACTGGGCGGAATTCGTCGTCCGGAGCGATGCGGAACCTCTGGATCTGACGCCGGTGACCTATGGGAGCTGGCCGGAGGCGGCCCTGCTCCTGGCGGGGCTCCCGGAGGGGGTGGAGAGCGGGCTGCAGGTCCCCACCCAGTGGCCGGCTGTGAGCCATACATGGAGACTGGAGGAGGACTGCAGCCTTTCTGACCCGGAACTTGCGGAGCTGCTGCTGGGGACAGAAGCGGAGTACGATCCGGAGACAGAGGTATGGCGGCTCGGGAACCGGACCCTTGATCTGAAGGACGGGGCCCGGCTCACGGCGGAGGATCCGCTGGTCCGGGCTTTGTCGCTGCTGGTCCCGGCCCAGGGGACGGATAACCTGGATCCTCGAAGTATTCCCACTTTGGCGGAGGCAGGCTGGATATACGACGTGCCCTTTGACGGCCGGGACGCTTCCTTCCTCAGCCTCTTTGACAGCCGGAGAGAGGAGATCGAAATAACGGATCAGGCGGGGATCCTGCGCACTGCGGAGCTGGCGATCGGCGGGGGATGCAAAGCCTATGCCCCGGACTGTGCGATCCTGACCGCCCGACTGGAGGAACTCCTTGCGGAAAAACGCGTCCAGCTGGGGGAGGCAGCCTTCCTGGCGGAATACGGGGACCTGGCGGGGTTCTCCTTCCGGCCGGAGGATCTGGCGCAGCTGTATCTGGTGCAGGTGCCCATCCGGGCAAGGCTTGGGAGGAACGCCATCGACTATACTTACGTCTCCCCCTGGGGGCAACTGGACGGGGCGGTCTGGCTCCTGTATGACAGGGAGAGTCAGGAGATCCTGGCCCTCAGCGCCCGGTATCTCGGTTACCGCTTGGTGCCGGAGGACGCCTGGGAGACCCGTTCTCCCCTGGAGCAGGTCTTAAAATTCCTCCCCCTGATGGAAGGAGAGGAGGGGCTGCGCCTTACCCGGATGGACTATGTGCTCATCCCCGGGCAGAAGGAAAGAACGCTCATGCCCGCCTGGCGTATGCTGGCGGAGACGGCATCCGGGGAGATCCGGACCTGGGTAGCGAGCACCCGGAACGACCGGCAGAGCGCCTATGACCTGCAGCGGCGGGTCTATCTGGAAGAACTCATGAGTGCTCATACGGTCATAGCCCTCTTTGAGACCTGCTGGGAACAGTACCCGGAGATGGACGTGTGGCCGGTGAGCTGGGGCATAAACCGGCTGGAGGACGGCCAGGAATACCTGGTGGTCGAGTGCGACGGGGTGGACTGTCCTGCCCTGGAGACCTCCGGCCTCCTGCCGGACGGGGTGACGCTGAGGTACCCGGAGGAGCAGTTCAACCAAAAGCTTTCCCACCCCTGCCCGAGGGAGCCGGAGTGGGAGAAAAGCTGGGCCGGGGGGACCGTCACCCTCACCATGGCCCAGGCGGAGTACCCTCTGTATCCCGAATGCGTGGAGGTGACGGTGCGCTGCGAAAAGAGCTTTTCCCGGGGCTGGGACCGTTTCGAGAAGTACGCCGATGGGGAATGGCGGAACGTGCGGCAGTGGGTGGCCGGGACCCTGGGCCTGCGCTACGTGGAGTCCGGGGAGACGGTGCTGCAGGTGAGGACCAACGCCAAGCTGGGACCGGGCCTGTACCGACTGTATATCAACGATGAATACTGGGTGGAATTCAAGGTTTCAGAAATGGAGGAGTAAAGCACGGAGGACGGCAAACGCCGTCCTCAACGTGTCGACAAAGTCAATCCCAGCCTCGCAGAGTTCGCGCCCGCAGGCGCGAATACATTGGGAATCCATTATGGGGCGGAATTCATTTCTGCCCCATAATTCTTCTCACGGAGCGGACTGTGCAAGCGGAGCGAGTGCGGGGAGAGGAGTGCAGCTATCTCGACCTTGAGCCCAGCGAAGCGGGTCAAGGTCGAATTGTTTTCGCCTGCTCCGTAATGCCCTTTTCCCTCCAGCGGGAGAAGAAAAACACCGGGAGGATGATGAGCATGCCCATGAGCATGCTGATGCCCCAGGCCTGGAACACGCCGATATAGTGCTCCATGCCCACCCCGGCGGCTGCCGCCGCTTCCCGGCTGACATACTGCCCCGCCGCCAGGGCGGCATCCAGGGCCTTGTCCAGGGGCCGGGCGGTGATGGCCCAGGTGAGGGGGATCTTCAGGATGGTGGAGCCGATGACGCAGAGGGATGCGCCCAGGGCGGCGCCGGCGCCCCGCAGGGTCCCGGCCAGGATATTCTGGACCCCGTAGAAGAAATAGAAGAAGCAGACGAAGCGGATGCCCTCCGCCGCCATGTGCCGGGAGGTTTCGTTGGCCCCGAAGATCAGGGTGATGGCAGGGCAGAAGAAAAACAGGATCACCGAGAGGACCAGGGTGACGCCGCAGGTCATGAGCAGGGTGGCGCGGACCCCCTTGTTGGTCCGGTCCAGGTCCCCGGCCCCCACGTTCTGGCCCACATAGGTGGTGACGGCGGTGGAAAAGCCCATCATGGGCAGGAGGACGAAGCCGTCGATCTTCATGAGCATGGAATTGGCGGCGATGAACTCCGTGCCGAAGCGGAAGGAAAAGCTCTGGGTGATGAGGCAGCCCCCGGCGAAGCACATGCTCTGGAGAGCAGAGGGAAGGCCCAGGCGGAGGATCTGCTTCGTCAGGATGCCGTCCATCCGCAGATGCCGGAAATCGATCTTCGCCCCGTAGACCCCGGTGGACTGCCGCCAGAGCATGAGGCAGCCGCTGAGGATATGGGCCAGAATAGTGGCGATGGCCACCCCCGCCACGTCCCAATGGAAGACGCAGACGAAGAGCAGGTCCAGGGCAATATTGGTGAGGCTGGAGACGATGAGGGCATACATGGGCCATTTCGCGTCCCCCAGCCCCTGGACCATGCCGTTCATGTTGTTGTACAGCACGTTGCCGCAGGTGCCCAGGAAGATGATGCTGATATACAGGGTGGCGTCCTCCAGAATATCCGCCGGGGTGCCCAGGAGCAGCAGCAGAGGCCGGGCGCAGAGGGTGCCGGCGACGGTGATGAAGATGCCCGCCAGCATGCTCAGGAGGAAGGTGGTGGTCATGGCCTTCTCCAGCATTTTCGTATCCTTGGCTCCCCGGTACTGGGAGATGACGATATTGGCCCCCATGCTCACCCCCATGTACAGGGCGTTGAACACCAGCATGATGGCGAAGCTGGCGTTCACCGCCGCGAGACAGTGGGTGCCGTCCCGGGCAAAATTCCCCACCACTACGCTGTCCACCACATTGTACAGCTGCTGGAACAGATTCCCCAGGATGATGGGGAGGGAGAAGAGGATGATCTTTTTCGCAATGGGACCCTGGGTCAGGTCCCGCCGGTCGGCTGCCCGGAGCAGCCGTTCTTCTTTTGTCAAGATGCGTCAGTCCTTTTCGCGCAGCGCCGCTGCGATTTTTTCGTACATAGGGAGGGTCACGCCGTACCGGCTTCCCAACCGAGGCACCTGGAGGATGAGACCCTCCAGCTCCGAGGCCCCGCCCCGGAGGATATCCCGCTGGAGGGAGGTGGTCATCTCCGGATCCACCCCGTCCAGGATGTCCAGGTTCCGGGCAGGGAGGTCCGGGTCAAGTTCAACCCCCTGCGCCCGGGCCAGGAGGACGATCTCTCCCACCAGGGCGGCGAAGCAGTCCCGGATCTCCCCGGGCTTCTGCATGGCTCCGGCGGTGACGCCGTAGTACAGACCGCAGGCCCCCTGGGGGGAGACGTAGGAGAACTTGGTCAGGCAGTCCCGACGGATGTTCCGGGAAAGGTTGGCGTCCACGCCGCAGGCGGCCAGATCCTTCCGGATCACCTCCAGGATGGGAGTCGTTTCTCCACCCGGCAGGCCGAAAAACACCCGGAGGATGTCCCCCCGCATGAGGATGCGGCCGGGGGCAGCGAGCTCGGAGGCAATGTAGATGCAGCCATTCGTCACCAGCGGGCCGGACAGCTGTGCCCGCAGCCACTCCCCGGTCTCCGGCAGGTTCAGGATGGGAATGATCACCGTGTCCTTCCCGGCGATGCGCCGGAGGAAGGGGAGCGTCTCTTCCAGGGAATACCCCTTTACGCAGAGGAAAATCACGTCCGGGGCGCCGGAATAAGATTCCATATCCCAGGCCCGGACGGGCCCCAGGGAGAAGGAACCCGAGGGCTTGTCCACCCGCAGACCCTCCCGGGTCAGAGTTTCCAGCTGCCTTCCCCGGGCGATAAAGGCGGCGTCCAGCCCGCCCCGGAGCAGGTGGGCGCCCAGGGCGCCGCCGGTGCCCCCGGCCCCCAGGATGAGATATCGAAGGCTCATGGGCTGATCCGGAAGGAGGCGACGTATTCCGTATCCGCCCCGGTCTCCAGGCCGGGATCCTGCAGGAAGAGCTCAGGCTTCAGCCCGTCTTCCTCCGCCGTCAGCTGGAAATGGCAGAGGGCGATGCCCAGGTCGATCTTCTGCAGATCTCCGGTGGACGCATCTCCGGCGAGACCTTTCGTCCGTTTCAGATAGAAATGGACCGCCCCGTCCAGCACCGCCGCCCGCCAGGGCTGCTTGTTCACCGCCGAGGGGGCAAGGCGCACCGCCTCCAGCGGCCTGGCCAGTGTTCCGGC
This sequence comes from uncultured Clostridia bacterium, assembly GCA_947307365.1. Lineage (GTDB taxonomy): Bacteria > Bacillota > Clostridia > Oscillospirales > Oscillospiraceae > UBA1774. The sequence goes on along the minus strand of CAMZIY010000005.1, from coordinate 7,967 downwards.
TGCCTCCGGATCCAGGGGGGAGTGAAAATCACCGGCATAGAACAGTTCCCCGAAGGGCAGGCGGGTATCTGCCCCCACGCCCTTGCGCATGAGGCTCTCCCGCAGGGAGAGCTTTTTTGCCGGATAGCCCAGGGGGCTGGCGCAGGGCATGAACTCCCCGGGGCCCAGGTCCATGGCTTTCTGGAAGGCGTCCCGGTTCAGGGTTCCCCCCAGCCATACGGTGCCGATCCCCAGGGACCAGGCATAGAGCACCAGCTTTTCAAAGGCGTAACCATAGGATTCCTCCGCGTGCTCCTGCCGGGGGAGCTTCGCCGCGAAATACAGGCTCTCTCCGGTGACCACGGGACTCTTCAGCCCATGCTCCCCTGCCTCCAGCAGGCGGAATTCCGGAGTGATCCCCCAGGGAGTGGAGATGTCTGCCAGGTAAGCGGCCAATGCCTCCCGGTGTTCCGGCTTTACAGGGATGCCATTGTAGGTGCGCACGCTGCGCCGGGCTTGGATCAGCGAAAAGACGTTTTCCATGTTCAGTTTTCTCCTTTCCGATTTTCCCGCCGCCGGATGACCAGCAGTACCGCCAGCAGGATCACCAGGGTCACCGGGGTGGCCAGGGCGGCGACGGCGCTGTTCGTGCGGGAACCGACGATCCCCGCCAGGATATACCCGGGCACGCATACCGCCGCGGCAGTGAGGGCGTAGGGCAGCTGGGTGGTGACGTGATTGATGTGGTTGGACTTGGCGCCGGCGGAGGACATGATGGTGGTATCCGAAATGGGGGAACAGTGGTCCCCGCACACCGCCCCCGCCAGGCAGGCGGCGATGGAGATCACCAGCATCTCTGATTCCCCGGGGAACACGGCGCAGACGATGGGGATCAGGATGGTAAAGGTGCCCCAACTGGTGCCTGTGGAGAACGCCAGGAAAACGGAGACGATAAACGCAATGGCAGGGATCAGCATCTGCACCGCTTCGGCAGAGGAGGCCATGAGCCCGTGGATGAAATCCGCCGCGCCCAGGAGGCCGGTGACCCCGGATAGGTTCCAGGAGAGGATGAGGATGATCATGGGGGCGCACATGGAGCGGAAGCCCGCGGCGAAGCAGCCCATGAAACCCTTGAAGCTGATGACGCCCCGGTTCATGTACAGCCAGAAGGTGACGATCACGGTGATGAGGCTTCCCATTACCAGGCCCCGGGCGGAGTCCGCATCCGCGAAGGCGTTGATGAGGCTGGCTCCGGAGAAGAGACCGCCGGTATACACCATGCCCAGAAGGCAGGTGAAGATCAGCACCGCCACGGGGATCACCAGGTCGGAGATCCGGCCCTTGCCCTCCTGGGCGTCCTCCGGCTCCTCGTAGGGTTGATCTCCGGCGGTGAACAGATCCCCCTTCCGGGCGTTGGCCTCATGCAGCCGCATGGGGCCGTAATCCAGCTTCAGCAGCACCAGGAGCAGGAGCATCACCAGGGTAGCCAGGGCGTAAAGGTTATAGGGAATGGTGCGGATAAACATATGGAACCCGTTGATCTCCATCCCCTCGGGCACCGCGTAGCTCACGGCGGCGGCCCAGCAGGAGATTGGGGCGATGATGCACACCGGGGCAGCGGTGGAATCCAGCAGGTAGGCCAGCTTCGCCCGGGAGACCTGGTGCCCGTCGGTGATGGGCCGCATGACGCTGCCCACGGTCATGCAGTTGAAGCCGTCGTCCACGAAGATCAGCAGGCCCATGACGATGGTGAGGAGCTGGGCTCCCATGCGGGTCTTGATCCGCTTCTGCGCCCAGCGGCCGAAGGCTGCGGCTCCGCCGGACCGGTTCATCAGCACCACCAGGGTGCCCAGAAGGGTGACGAAGACCAGGATGCAGGCATGGGAGGAGTTCGCGATGCCGGAGACCAGCCCCGCCTCCTCATGGAAGAGCAGGGTATTTAGGGCCAGCTCTCCGTTGCCTCCGGCGTAGAGCAGCGCGCCTGCCGCAATGCCGACGAAAAGAGAACTGTATACCTCTTTGGTGATCAGGGCCAGGGCGATGGCGATCACCGGGGGCAGCAGGGACAGGACCGTGGCGTATACCCCGGGACTGTATTCCTCCGCCGCCCGGCCGGGGGTGAGCAGGGTCAGGACCACCAGAGCCGCAGCGGCGGCCAGGGCCAGAAGATTGCAAACTAACTTTTTGATTTTCATACATCCATACCTTTCTGCTTAATCAGGGGGTTATCCTCTGTCGTTTGTCGCGTCTCCGCTGCCGCTCAGGGGGATGGCCTCCCCCAGATAGGTGGGCTCAGGCTGAAACAAGCACTGGAAAAAGTCCTTGTCCCTGGCCAGGATCTCCCGGATATCCCGCATGGTCTGCCCCGCGTACCGGCGGGTATCGCAGGAGACGCCCACCGCCTCCAGCCCCAGCCGGGAGGCGATATACAGCGCCCGGGACAGATGATAGGCCTGGGTGACGATGATCACCCGCTCCGCCCCAAAGATCGCTTTGGCCCGATACAGGCTGTCATAGGTGTTGAAGCCCGCGTGATCCATGAACACGTCCTCCGAGGGCACGCCCGCAGCCATGGCCGCGTCCTTCATTGCGTTCACCTCGTCGTGATCCTCCCGGCCATGGTCCCCGCTCATGATGAGCTTCGGGGCGGCTCCGGCTTCATACAGCGCCACCCCCGTATCGATCCGCTCCCGGAGCATGAGGCTGGGGCTGCCGTCCGGCAGCAGGCCCGCCCCCAGCACCAGGATGCAGTCCCAGTCTCCGGATACCGGTTCCTCCGGAGAAAGGATCCGGTTCCGGGCATGCAGGAGCATGACCGCGTTGGGCCCCAGACCCAACAGGAGCAGAAGACAGAGGATCGAGACCAGGGCGATCCGCAGCCCCTTTTTCTTTCTCTTCATGGATATGCCCTCCAGGATTTTTCATTATACGTGAAAACGGGAAAATATACAATAAGGGGTATTGCACAAAGGGGGGCAAAAGCATAGAATTTCCTCAGAAAGAGAGGAGAACCGGGTATGGAGCAAAAACGACTGGAGCTGGCCCTGTACGGCAAGGGGGGCATCGGAAAATCCACTGTCAGCGCGAACCTCTCCGCCGCCCTGGCGGCGGCGGGCAGCCGGGTGCTGCAGGTGGGCTGCGACCCCAAGCATGATTCCACACGCCTGCTGCTGGGGGGCGGCAGCCTTCCCACGGTGCTGGACTATCTCCGCACCGTGCCCAAAGAGGAGGAGAAGCTGGAGGCGGTGCTGCGCCGGGGCTGGGGAGGCGTGGGCTGCGTGGAGGCGGGCGGTCCGAAGCCCGGCGTGGGCTGCGCCGGCCGGGGCATCATCACCGCCTTTGAATTCCTGGAGCGGCATCGGGTCAAGTCCGATTACGATATCCTGATCTACGACGTGCTGGGGGACGTGGTTTGCGGCGGCTTTGCCGTGCCCGTCCGACGGGAGTACGCCGACGCGGTCTTCCTGGTGACCAGCGGGGAATTCATGGCCCTGTACGCCGCCAACAATATTCTCCGGGGCATCCGGAATTTCGACGGCTCAGACTGCCGCAGGGCGGCGGGGATCATCTATAACGAGAGGAACCTGGCCGGGGAGGCGGAGCGGGTGGAACGCTTTGCCCGGGCGACGGGGCTGCCCATCGTGGCCCGGGTGCCCCGGAGCGAAGCCTTTTCCCGGGGCGAGGAGGAGGGAAAACCCCTTCTGGCCCTGGAGGGCTTTGAAGAGGAAAAGGCCGTGTTCACCCGCCTGGCGGAGAAGATCCGCAGCGGTCTGGATCTGTATGAAGCCCGGCCTCTGGAGGATGAAGCGCTGGAGGAAGTCGTACTCCGGGGCGGAAGCGCCGGGATACCGGTGTGTCTTCCGGAAAAGCCGGAGGAAAGGGCGGAGGAAAAACCGCCCTCTGCGCCGGTTCCGGCAGCGGGAGAGCCCCGCATGCCCCTGTACGGCTGCGCCTTCAACGGAGCCTCCACCACGGCCATCCACCTGACGGACGCCGTCGTCATCGCCCATTCCCCCCGATCCTGCGCCTTCTATACCTGGCAGAACATCAGCTCGCCGGGAAGGAAGAACATCTTCAACCGGGGCATCGTCATGCCCTCTGCTCTCAGCCCCAATTATGAGACCACGGAACTGGGCCACGCCGAGGCCGTGTTCGGCGGCGCGGAAAAGCTGAGGGCCCGGGTGGAAAAGGCCCTGGAGCGGAAACCCGGGGCGGTGGTGGTGATCAGCTCCTGCGTCAGCGGCATCATCGGGGACGACCTGCTGAGTCTGGAGCGCTTGTCCACCCCGGAGACCCCGGTGATCGCCGTTCCGGCGGACGGGGTGATCGGCGGAGACTATATGGAGGGCATCCGCCTCTGTCTCCACCGCCTGGCGGAGAAGCTGGTGCGCCGGGACGCGCCGAAGCAGCCCCGGACGGTGAACCTCATCGGGGAGGTGGGGGTGAGCTACTACACCGAGTCGGACTACCGGACCCTGCGCCGCCTCCTGGAGGGCATGGGGATCTCCATCGGCTGCCGCTTCCTGGGGGACTGTACGGCAGAGGAGCTGAGGAACCTCACCGCCGCGCCCCTGAACCTTCTGGCCACGGACAGTCAGGATAACCTGGAGCTGAAGGCCTGGCTGGAATCGGAGTACGGCTGCCGGTTCAAGCCCGGTACGCTGCCCATCGGCTTCCGGGCTACCCGGGGTTTTCTCCTGGAACTGGGAGACTATTTCGGCTGCCGGGAGGAGGCTGAGACCATGATTGCCCGGGAGGAGGCGGACTACCGGCGGGAGATCGAAGCCCTGAAGCCCGTGCTCCGGGGGAAAAAGGTGCTCATGACCACCATCAACGCCAACCTGGACTGGCTCCTGGACGCGGCGGAGGACTGCGGCATGGAGTTCGTATGGATCGGCGTGCTGAACTATCTGCGAAGGGAACTGCACGTCACGGACCGGGCGGAGCGCTTCTCCGCCATTGAGGAGATCACCGGGGCCCGGCAGGTGGAGGAGAAGATCCGGGAGCTGAAGCCGGACCTGGTGCTGGGTAACTTCACTGCGGCGAAGGGGGAGGGAGACTATCTGACGGACACCCTGCCCATGACCCAGCCCATCGGCTTCGGTTCCGGCCTTGCGGTCCTCCGCCGCTGGGCCCAGCTGAACAAAAACGAAAGAGAGGGGGAGTGGAAGCATGACGAACGCTGGTTCCAGGAGTATTACGCCTGACTGCACCACCGGGGCCATTTTCGCCATGGAGGGGATCCGGAACGCCGTGGTGCTGCTGAACGGACCCATGGGCTGCCGCTTCTACCACAGCACCACCTCCCGCTTCCTCACCATCCGCCCCCTGCTGCGTCTGCCCCAGGAGGAGGGCGGGGAAGCCCGGCCGGTGGATTACAATACCCTGAACAACTGGTTCTTCCGCCAGGAGCGGGTGCCCTGCACCTGGCTGGACGGGGAGGACTACGTATACGGCACCCGGGAGAAGGTGCTGGAGGCGCTGGCGTACATCCGGGACCATGTGGCCTTCGATCTGCTGGCCATCGTGAATTCCCCCGGGGCATCCCTCATCGGAGACGCCCTCCTGGAGCCCGCCCGGGGATTGCTGGGGGATCAGGTCATCCTGCTGGAGACCCCGGGATGGTCCTCCGCCTGGGAGGACGGGGCCTCTGCCGCCTCCCTCCAGGTCCTGAAAGGCCTGAGACTGCGGAAGGACCGGGAAATCCCGGGCCGGGTGAACCTTCTGGGGGTGAACCTCTGGCAGCGGTACCAGGAGGGGGACGTGCTGGAACTGAAGCGCCTGCTTGCCCTCTGCGGCGTCGAGACCGGGGCGGTGCTCTGCGCCGGGACTTCGGTGCCCGAGCTGGAGCGGCTTCCGGAGGCGGAGCTGAATCTGGTGGTCTGCCCGGAGCTGGGGACGGATTGCGCGAAATATCTGGAGGAGACCTGGGGCACGCCGTATCTCTGCCCGGACCTGCCCGTGGGCTTCGACGCGACGGAGGCCTGGATCGACCAGGTGTGCGGCCGCCTGGGGAAGGATCCCGCTCCCGCCCTGGAGGAGAGCCGCCGGGCGAGGGCCCTGGCCTGGTACAAGCTCCGGGACTTTGAGCAGAGCTACGGCAGGCCCCGGGGGGTGAAGTTCCACGTGGAGATCGGCCCCTCCGCGGACAGGGCTTATACCGCTTTTCTCCGGGACTACCTGGCCATGATCCCTTCCCCGGCGCGGGAAGCGGAGCTGGTATTCTCCGACGCCAACGTGATCGCGGAGCTCATGCTGGAGAACCGGACCTTCTGCGGGATCGAGGCGAGGATGCCCAGCATGGGGTACACGGATCTCCTCCCCAAGACCCACCTGGGGGTGAACGGGGCCCTGTTCCTCATCGAGCAGGTGCTGAACGGGCTGATGAGCAAAATATAAACGGCGCAGACTTTTCCGCTTTTCCTTGCAGGATATCCTGCAAAGGGTTAAAATGCGGGCAGAACAGCCTGTGCTGCAAAGGAGTGCATCCCATGATCCCTTTTGACGAGAAATACTGTCTGGACACCTTCCGGCGCCTCCTGGCGGTGGACAGCACCACCGGCCAGTATGAGGAGATCCAGAAACTTCTGTGCGCCATCCTGGATGAACTGGGTTATCCCTACACCGTCGCCCGCAAGGGCGGCGTCATCGCGGACATGGGGGGAGAGGGGAACGCCCTGTGCCTCACCGCCCATGTGGACGATATCGGCCTGATGGTTCGGCATGTGAACGGGGACGGGACCCTGAACGTCTGCTCTGTGGGCGGTCTCTACCCCTTCTATTGCGTAACGGAAAACGTCCGGGTGCATACCCGGGACGGGAGAGTGTATACGGGCGCCGTTTGCCGGACCCCCAATTCCATCCACGTGACGGAGGAGGAGCTGCGCACCGTGCTGCCGGATTTCCGCACCAACGTCTGCGTTGTCCTGGATGCGGATACCCACAGCGCGGAGGAGACGAAGGCCCTGGGGGTGGATACCGGGGATATCATCGCCCTGGAGCCGCGCATGACCGTCTCCGGCGGCTATCTCAAAAGCCGGTTTATCGACGACAAGGCCTGCGCTGCCCTGCTTCTGGCCCTGATGAAGGGAATGAAGGAGAGCGGTATAATCCCGGGACGAAAGGTTTACGCCTATTTCGCCGTGTATGAGGAGATCGGTCACGGCACCGTGGTGCTGCCCCGGGACGTGGAGGACATGATCGCCATCGATATCGCCCCCACCGGGCCGGACCAGAATTCGGACGAGCGGAAGGTCTCCATTTTCGCCAAGGACTCCCGCTATCCCTACCACTGGGGCCTTACCAACGAGCTGCGTTCCGCCGCCATCCGGGCAGACGTCCCCTTCGTGATGGATATTTTTACCCCCCATTACGGTACGGACTGCGACCCGGTGATCACCGCAGGCTACGACGTGCGCCACGGGGCCATCGGCCCCGGCACCGCCAACAGCCACGGCTATGAGCGCACCCATATCGAGGGCCTGAAGGCAACCTACGACCTGCTGGCGGCGTATCTGGAGCTGTAAGCTTTCTGGAGGACGAGACCTCGCTTCCCCGGCATGAAGCGGCTGCCCGACCTGCGGTCGAAGATCGACCGGCGGAGCCGCTCCGCCAAAATGAATAGGATCCCGGACTGTCCTGCTTGTGACAGTCCGGGATCTCTTTGTTTCTGCTTCTCAAAAGGGTTTTCCTGTTGAGTTTATCCGGAACCATGACAGATCTATCGGTATCCGAACTGCGGGAACTGTATCCATGACATCAATCGTCGTCGGGGTCATCGTCCTCGTCGAAGTCGTCGTTCTCGTCGGGGTCGTTATCGACATCGTCCAGGTCGTCGTTCTCGCCGCGGTCATCGTCCTCGTCGAAGTCGTCGTTCTCGTCGGGGTCGTTATCGACATCGTCCAGGTCGTCGTTATCGTCGGGGTCATCGTCCTCGTCGAAGTCGTCGTTCTCGTCGGGGTCGTTATCGACATCGTCCAGGTCGTCGT
>CAMZIY010000004.1 GCA_947307365.1 uncultured Clostridia bacterium | reverse complement strand
TGACCGCGGGAGCGGAGCTCACCATCAGCAGCATCAAGGCGAATAAGACCAGCGCCGCCACCGGCGAGACGATCACCTGGACGGCAACGGCCGCCGGCGGTACCGGAACGCTGCAGTACTACTTCATCGTGTACAAGGATGGGACCAAGGTCAAGACCCGCGCCTACAGCACAGCGAACACCTTCAGCTATACCCCCACGGATGCGGGGACCTATAAGGTCAGGGTCTACGTGAAGGACGCCGGCGACGCCAAGGTCAACAAGCTGAGCGCCGCTGTCACGGTGACCGCGGGAGCGGAGCTCACCATCAGCAGCATCAAGGCGAATAAGACCAGCGCTGCCACCGGCGAGAAGATCACCTGGACCGCCACGGCCACCGGCGGAACCGGAACGCTGCAGTATTACTTCATCCTCTACAAGGACGGGACCAAGGTCAAGACCCGGTCCTACAGCACAACGAACACCTTCAGCTATACCCCCACGGAGGCGGGGGCCTACAAGGTCAGGGTCTACGTGAAGGACGCCGCCGACGCCAAGGTCAACAAGCTGAGCGCCGCCGTCACGGTGACGGGCTGAGCCCCGCCCGGGCGAAAAGCAAAACGGGAAGCGGATGGGTTTCCATCCGCTTCTTTTCCTGCACCGGGGTGCCGCTTCCAGCCAGCAGACGCCCTTCATTGACTATCTCCGCCCGAACGAATACAATGACATCGGTTCTCCGGGATCGCAAAGGACCCCACCGGCTGTTTCAACGGCACCGGTGATTCGGAGGTTTCAGCTCGGAAAATAAGGAGAATGATCATGAGACTGATCGAACCCACGACAGAATACGAAGAACAGATCCGGGAATACCGAAACGCGTTTCTCACCGGCGGCGATTCCATGGACGGCACCGGGGCCCTCAGAAAGTTTGAAGACCCCCGGGACTGGATCGCTTATTCGGACAGCTTGAAGGACCCTCGTACCGTTCCCCGGGGGAAGGTCCCGTCCACCCAGTATATGCTGGTGCGGGAAGAGGACGGGAAGATCGTCGGCATGATCCAGATCCGGCATTGCTTCAATCCTTACCTGGAAAAGTACGGGGGCCATATCGGGTATTCCGTCGCGCCGGGTGAACGGCGCAAGGGATATGCGGCGCTGATGCTGAAAATGGTTTTGCCGATATGCAGGGAGCTGGGACTGGATCGGGTGCTGATCACCTGTATCAGCGGCAATGAGGGCAGCAAAAAAACGATCCTGAAGAACGGCGGCGTTTACGAATCCACGGTCCATGAACCCGAGGAAAACATAGATCTGGAGCGGTATTGGATCGATCTCACCGATTGACGATCCCGGGACTGTCCCGGGGAGGGAGCAAAAAAACGGCGTCCCGGTTCAGGCAGCGGGCCTGAAGGACCGGGACGCGACGAGGGAGGGAGACCCATGGGAGATGCTTCGGTCAGAAAAACGCTGATCTTCAACGGATCCCCCCGGAAGCAGGGGGACACCGCCGCCCTGATCCGGGCGCTGACGGAGGGCCTCGCGGGGGAATACCGGGTGGTGGACTGCTACCGGGCGGATATCTCCCCCTGCGTCGACTGCCGGGCCTGCCGCCGGGAGAAGCGCTGCGTCCTGCGGGACGAAATGCAGGAGATCTATCCGTATATCGAGACCTGCGACAGCGTGGTCGTCGCCTCGCCCATCTACTACGCGGAGCTGACGGGGAAGCTGCTGGACGTGGCCAGCCGGTTCCAGGTCTATTATTCCGCCCGGGCCTTCCGGAACGAGGACCCGGGGATCCGACCGAAAAAGGGCGGCGTCATCCTGGCGGGGGGCGGGGACGGGGACCCCAAACGGCCCTATGCCACGGCGAAGATCCTGCTCCGCCAGCTGAACGTCCGGGAGATCTTCCCCCTGGTGTGCAGCCATGGGACGAACGACCTCCCCGCCGGTGAGGACGGGGAGGCGCTTGCAGCCGCTTCACGGCTCGCCGGATTTCTGAATGCCTGAAAAAGCGCGCTACAGAGCGTAGGCGATGAGCAGGCGGAGGGTGTTTTCCGCCCCGTCCCGGTGGCTCCTTTCATAGCCGTGGGAGGCGTAGACCCCGGCGCCGATCAGCCCGTGGCGCAGGTCGCTTCCCGCCTCCAGGGTGGCTTCCACGTCGCTGCCGTAGTGGGGGTAGATATCCACTGCGTAATCCGCGCCGCTGCGCTGCGCCGCTTCGATGAGCCCCTTCACCACCGGGTAGCTGTAGGGTCCGCCGCTGTCCTTGGCGCAGATGGAGACCTGCTTTTCCGTGCAGGCCAGGCCTTCCCCCACGCAGCCCATGTCCACGGAGATGGCCTCGGTGCAGCCGTCCGGGACGCTGCCGCAGCCGCCGTGGCCCACCTCTTCGAACACCGTGATATGGGCGTAGACCGCACGCTTCGGCGTGATTTTTTTCTCCCGGATATATCTGGCCAGGCCCAGCAGGATGCCCACGCTGAGCTTATCGTCCAGGAAGCGGGATTTGATATAGCCGGACCCGGTGATCCGCACGTTGGGCTCGAAGCAGACGATATCCCCCACGGCGACGCCCAGCTTCTGGGTATCCTCCTTCGTCTTCACGTCCTCGTCCAGCACCACCTCGCAGGTATCCCAGTCCCGCTTGGTGCTGTTGTATTCCCCGTTCACGTGGATGGAGGCGTTGCAGAGCTGGAAGGTGCCCTCATAGACGCCGCTGAATTTCGTCACCACCCGCACGTTTTCCGTCTCGGCGTTGTTGGGATTCATGCCCCCGAGATTGGTGAGCCGGAGCCGTCCGTTCCCCTTGATCTCCGCCACCATGCCCCCCAGGGTGTCCGTATGGGCCTCCAGGAGAAGACCGTTTTCCCGATCCTCCCCTCCGAAGGAGACCAGAACGCCGCCCTTGTTGGTGAGACGGGCGTCGAAGCCGAGCTTTTGAAATTCCCCCAGCACCCAGGAAGCCGCGTCCTCCGTGTAGCCGGTGGGGGAGTCGATGTTCAGCAGGGTCTCGGTCTCCTTCATCAGGAAATCCGTGTACTTTTTCAAAGAAAGCTTGTTCATGGCTGCCGTTCCTTTCCGTTCAGTATCCCAGTTTCCGGTCCACGATGTGCACCGGCGGCTGACCCTGCAGGACCAGGGTGAGGTTGCGGATCACGGCGTCGATCACCCGGTCGTAGTTGACCCCGGCGCGGTAGCCGCCGGAAATATGGGGCGTGATCCACACCCGGGGAGCGGTCCACAGGGGATGCCCCTTGGGCAGAGGCTCCGGATCCATCACGTCCAGGCAGACGGCCTTGAACCAGCCCTCCGCCACCACTCGCAGGAGGTCCTCCGTCACCACGCAGTTGCCCCGGCCCACGTTCAGGAGGATGGCGGACTTCTTCATCAGCCGGAGCCGCCGCTCGTCGAACATGCCCGCCGCGTCGTCCGTTCCCGGCAGACTGAGGGCCACCACGTCCATCTCCGGCAGAAGGGCGTCCATCCCCTCCGGGGTGACCAGGTCCCGGAGGAAATCCGGACGGTCGTGCAGGGTGCGGCGCACGCCCCAGCATTCGGCTCCCAGTGCGGAGGCCTTCCGCAGATACGCGGTGCCGATGGCCCCCATCCCCACGGACAGCACCTTGGAACCGGAAAAGCGGTCGATATTGTCCAGCAAAGTCCACTCCTGCCGGTCCTGCATCCGCAGGTATTCCGGCATGCGCTTCATGGCCATGAGGGTGGTGGTGAGCAGGTGTTCCGCAATGGATTCTCCGTATGCGCCGTAGGCGTTGGCCAGGGTGATCTCCTTCGGCAGCCAGGAGTAGTTGTTGGCTCCGGCGCTGTACAGCTGAATGAAGCGCAGCTTGGGCATCTGCCGCACCATTTCGGGATTGGGCAGCCCCACGAAGATCTCCGCCTCCTGCAGATCCTCCCGGGGGATATCCCGGAAATTCTCCGTGATGACGAGACTGCAGCCGGGGAGCGCCCGGAAACGCCGGAGGCCCTCCTCGCTGTGGGCGCCCACCACCAGGACCTTTGTCGGTTTGCCGTTCATCAGGACACATCCTTTCCTTATACTTTTTTCTCATTTTATCATAGGAAGGGCGGCGGGACAAGGGAAGCGGGGCAGGAGGGCCCCCCGGTCCCGATGATTTTCGAAATGCTCTGAGATATTCGCCGCCGGATCCGTAGTATACAGGTGAGACAGAAGGGAAGGTGAGCGCTTGGACGACGACCGGATCATTGAATTGTTCTTCGCCCGCTCGGAGCAGGCGGTCACCGAGCTCGCCCGGAAATACGGGACCGTCTGCCGCCGGACCGCGGAGAACATCCTGAACGACCGGCGAGACGCGGAGGAGTGCCTGAACGACGCGTATCTCGCCGTGTGGAATACGGTGCCGCCCCTGCGGCCGGATCCGCTTTTGAGCTACGTCTGCCGGATCGTGCGCAACCAGGCCCTGAAGCGGTATCACGCGAACACGGCCCGGAAGCGGAACAGCGTCTACGACGCCGCCCTGGAGGAGCTGGCGGAATGTATTCCCGCCGCAGGGACCCCCCAGGAGGCTGCGGAGGCGAAGGAGGTCGCAGGGATCATCAATGCCTTCCTGGAAACGCTGGATCCCGGGAGCAGGGTCCTGTTCGTCCGGCGCTTCTGGCATGCCGACTCCGTCGGGGAGCTGGCGGAGCTGTTTCACATGAGCAAACACGCCGTCTCGGTGCGTCTGTCCCGGATCCGCAAGGCCCTGCGGAAGCATCTGGAAGAGGAGGGGGTATCGCTGTGAATCGGGAAAAGCTCTCTGAGATCATCAGCGGAATCGATGATAAATACGTCGATGAGGCGACGGGATCCGCCGCGAAGGCGGGCCGTTCCGCGGCCCCGAAGGTCCGCCGCTTCCGGTGGGGGATGGCGGCGGCCTGCGTGCTGGTCGTCCTGGCGCTGGGCTCCGCCGTTTACGCCCGCGCCGCCGAAGCGCGAGCCTATGAAACGGCGGTCACGTTTTTTGAAGAAAACGGCCTGTCACCGGAGGGGCTCAGCCGCAGCGAGATCAAGGAGGTCTATCGGGATATCACCACCCGGCGCTTCACCTTCGGAAAGACGACGGAGGTGATCCGGCAGACCGTCCCCGGGTGGGAGATCGCCCAAAGGGATACTTCCCCGGAGGAGCTGGCCGCCCTTTGGGACAGAAGGACCCGAACGGAGACTCCGGAAGAGGATGGGATCAGCTTCCGGTGGGATTACCGGTATGCCCACCATGAGGGCCGCTCGGACACCCTGGAGGCCAGTCTGCTGGAGTGCCGCCGGGACGGGGAGACGGTCTGGACCGCGGAATTCCCCTTTTATCTGGATGATTTCGCCCGGTATCCGGAGGGGATCCTGGTCTGGGGCTGGAACGAGACCCTGACCTCCGGGGAGACCGCCTATGCCTGGATCGCCTGCGTGGACGAGAGAGGAGAGGTGCTGTGGCAGCAGCCCCTGCTCCACGGATTTCAGCTCGAATCCATCGCTGCTGTTCTGCCCGACGGGGAAGGCGCCTGGGGGGTGATCAGCCGGGGGGACTTGCGGTATCTGTGTCTCAGCCGCTATGACCCGGCGGGGAAGGAGCTGAGTTTCCGTCAGACCGAGGTGGGGAACTACGGCATCTGGAACGCGGCCCGTCTGGGGGACGGGTATATCCTGCAGCTGGGGAGCTACAACGAGGGGGATTACGCCCACCTCTTCCGCATGGACCGGGAGGGAAACGTGATCGGGGACTATGCCTACGAGGGGGAGGACTGCGTCTATCACATCGTGGATATGGCGGAGTTCGGCGGGAAGGTATATCTTTCGGCCTACGCCGTGCCCGTGCAGCACGACGAGGGCGGACGGCACGAGATCGCCCGGATCCTCGACTATATCTTCGATCACGGCTGGGAGATCACCGAAGAGGAGCTGACGCCTCTGGTGCGGGAGAACTATACCGCCCTCCTGCTCCTGTGCGATCCGGAAGGGGGGACCCCCCGGACCTTCTATTCCGTGCAGGGCTCCCTGGGGGGAAAGCTCTCCGTGAAAGACGGCTCCTGTCTGGAGTGGGATGTGGAGAGCGTCGTTTCCGCCTTCTTTTCCCCGGCTACCAGCGCCTTTTCCATCGGCGGCACCTGTCAGGTGTTCCGCTATGCCTTCGATGCGTCGGGCGCGCTGATCGGCCTGACGGATACGGGGGAGACGGCGCGGTATGCAAGATGATCCCGACCCGGATCAGAACAGATTCAGGATCCCTGCCGCGGCCTGGGGCAAAGATCCTTTTTATCTCAGGCCGCCTTTCGCCTCCATCCTCCTTGTACATCTGCCGGCCCGGTGATATACTTTCGCAAAACGGCCCGGTAAGGCTGATAAGAAAGGATGCATCCGTTATGAAGAAAGCGTGTCGCAAACGCCTGCTCTGCCTGGCGCTGACTCTCATCCTGGCGCTGACCCTGGGCACCGCCGCCCTGGCGGCGGATACCGCCGTGGTCTCCAACCAGAAGCTGACCATCGACGGGGAGAACGCCCCCGTCACGGCCTACAACATCCACGACAACAACTATTTCAAGCTCCGGGACGTGGCCTGCCTGCTCCGGGATACCCCGGCCCGCTTCTCCGTGGAGTACAGGGAGAAGACCAACTCCATCCACATCGTCACCGGAGAATCCTATACGGCGGACGGCAGCGAGCTGCAGTCCCTCGGCATGGAGAGCAAAGAGGCGGTCGCAAGCCTCCAGACCCTGTATATCAACGGTCGGGAGGATTCCTCCCTCGTCGCCTACAACATCGACGGCTACAACTACTTCAAGCTGCGGGACCTGGGCGGCGCCCTGGGCTTCAGGGTGAGCTACGATGAGAAAAGCCGCACCATGCTCATCTTCACGGCGGAAGGCGAACCGGAGCCTCAGCCCGCCGACTGGGCGCCGGACATCTCCTTCACCACGGTGGACCTGGACGGGAACACCTGGACGGAAGAATGCTTCGCGGGGCACAGGCTCACCATCCTGAACCTCTGGGGATACTGGTGCCGTCCCTGCGTCGGGGAACTGCCCGAGCTGGAGCAGATCTCAAAGGACTATGCCGACCGGGGAGTACAGATGCTGGGCGTGTATCTGGCGGAGGATGAGTCCGGCAATATCAGGACGGTGGAGGAGATGGGCGTCACCTATCCCAGCCTGCGCTATGTGGAGGAATTCGATCCCTGGCTGAACACGGGCTATTTCCCCACGACGATCTTCCTGGACGGGAACGGCAAGGTCCTGGGCGAAGCCTATATCGGCAGCCGGAACTATAACTCCTGGGCTGCCATCATCGAAGAGCTCCTGAAATGAAGAAACGGGGTTTCACCATTCTGACTCTGATCCTGGCCGCGGCGCTGATCGCTGCGGGCGTCGCGGAGGGGCAGGCGAAGGAAGTCCTGATGAAGGCGGTCCGCGTCTGCCTGGAGTGTATCGGCGTTGGGTAAGGGGAACGTGAGGCTGCGGATCCAGCTCCTGGCGGCGCTGGTCCAGAACGCGGATTTCCGGGGCTTTTTCACCGGGAAGATCAACCGGGGCGCGCTGAAAAGCGTCTGCGTGCCGGGGCTCAACTGCTATTCCTGTCCCGGGGCGCTGGGGGCCTGTCCCATCGGCTCCCTCCAGGGCTTCCTGTCTTCCCGCCCCGTGCGCTTTCCCTATTACGTCGTCGGCCTCCTGCTCTTCTTCGGCGCTCTGCTGGGCCGGGCGGTATGCGGCTTCCTCTGCCCCTTCGGGCTGCTGCAGGACCTGCTCCACAAGCTGCCCTTTCCCCGGCGGAAGCTGGGGACCTTTCCCGGGGATAAGCTGCTGCGGAAGCTGAAATACGGGGTGCTCCTGGTGCTGGTGATCGGCCTGCCCGCCCTGGTGCTGGACTGGGTCCCGGCCTTCTGCAAATATCTCTGCCCGGCGGGCACCCTGGGGGGCGGCGTGCCCCTGGTGCTCCTCCACGGGGAGCGGCTGCATCTGGAGGTGGGCGGCCTCTTCTTCTGGAAGCTGGGCGTCGCCCTGGGGATCCTGATCCTGTGCCTTTTCATCTTCCGCCCCTTCTGCAAATACCTGTGCCCCCTGGGGGCGCTGTACGGTCTGCTGAACCCCGTCGCCCTCTGCCGGATGCACCTGGATGAGACCCGCTGCACCGGCTGCGGCGCCTGCGCCAAAGCCTGTCCCATGCAGACGGACCCGTCGAAAACGCCCAACAGTCCGGAGTGCATCCGCTGCGGCGCCTGTACCCGCAGCTGCCCGTCCCGGGCGCTGCGCCTGGGGGTCCGCGCCAAGGCCCCGGAGAAGGCGGAAAAAGAAACCTGAACATCTGTAAAGCGGGAGCCCTTTGGGACTCCCGCTTATTGAATTCTCCCCCAGATAATGTTATTCTTGATCTATCAACAATCCATAAGGCGGTGATCCTATGTCTGCCATTCAGCTGGTGGAAAATGTAAAGAAGAATATCGGAAAGGTGATCGTGGGCAAGGAGGCCCAGGCGGAGGAGATGCTCCTGGCCCTGGTCTGCGGCGGCCACGTGCTGATCGAAGACGTGCCCGGCCTGGGGAAGACCACCCTGGTGACGGCCCTGGCCCGGTCCCTGAACTGCACCTATTCCCGCATCCAGTTTACTTCCGACCTGCTTCCCTCGGATGTGACCGGCTACACGGCCTTCAACCCCAAGACCGGGGAGCGGGAGGTCTGCTTCGGCGGCCTTATGGCCCAGATCGTGCTGGCGGACGAGATCAACCGCACCAGTCCCAAGACCCAGTCCAGCCTGCTGGAGGCCATGCAGGAGGCCCAGCTCACCATCGACGGGAAGACCTATCCGCTGCCCTCCCCCTTTATCGTCCTGGCCACCCAGAACCCGGTGGAGCACACGGGCACCTATCCGCTGCCGGAGGCGCAGCTGGACCGGTTCTTCATGCAGATCTCCCTGGGCTACCCCACCCATGAGGAGGAGATCGATATCCTGAAGCGCAACATGCGCGCCCGGCCCATCGACGAGCTGGAGCCTGTGGCCTCCGCCGAGGATATCCTGGCCCTGAGGGAGGAGCGGAAAAAGATCATCTGCGCCGACGCGGTGCTGGACTATATCATCCAGATCGCCGAGGCCACCCGGAAGGACGAGCGGATCAGCCTGGGCATCAGCCCCCGGGGCTGCATCGCCCTGACGGAGGCGGCCATGGCCAACGCCCTCTTCGCCGGACGGGATTATACCCTGCCGGACGACGTGCAGAAGCTGGCCGTCCACGTGCTGGCCCACCGCCTGGTCCTGGACCGCCGCAGCGGCATCCGGGGGGAGAGCCGGAGCAGCATCCTCACCTCCATCATCCGGGAGATCAAGGTCCCGGCGGTGTCATGAAAGTCCTGCGCTTCCTGTTCTATCTGCTGATGCCCGTCTTTCTTTTCGCCGGGCTCTATACCGGCATGCGCATCTGGTACGTGATCCTGATCGCCCAGATCCTGCTGGTGCTGGCCATCCTGGGGCTGAATCAGTGGACCGTGCGCACCTTTTCCTATACCCAGACTCTGGACGCTTCGGAGGCCGTCAAGGGCAGCGAGACCGCCCTGCACCTGTCCATTCGGAACGAGAAGCCCTTTCCTCTCTCCATGATGCGGATGGACGTGGAGCTGGCGGCCCCCAGCGAGAACCGGCAGATCTCCTTCAGCCTGCTGCCCTTTGCGGGAAAGGAGTTCGACTTCAAGGTCTCCATGCCCTACCGGGGGGTCTATCCCATCGGCATCACCACCATGCGGATCACCGATATCTTCGGCCTGCTGCCCATGCGCTTCGATATGCGGAAGCTCCATTATTACCGCCAGCCGGAGCTGACGGTCTATCCCCGGGCCGAGGCCCCCTCCTCCCTGTACGCGGACGTGGCGGACGAGAAGCTCTTCGGGGAGCGGTTCCTGCATCATGCCGAGAGCGGGGACAGCATCTCCGGGGCCCGGGCGTACCGCCCCGGGGATCCGCTGAAGCAGATCAACTGGAAAAAGAGCGCCGCCCACGGGGAGCTCTATGTGAAGCAGTATGAGCAGCCCATCCGGGAAAACCTGACCCTGCTCATCGATAACTGCGCCCATGGCGCGACGGGGGAGGATGCCCTGGCCCGGGCGGATACGGTGTGCGAGGCCGCGGCCTGCATCACCCTCCACTGCCTCTCCCGGAACCGCAGCGCCGTGATCCGGGCCCTGTGCGATACCCGGGGCGTCCATGCCGGAGAAGAGGCCCTGAACATGGCGGATTTTGAGAAGATCCGCCGCTGGCTGGCCCTGCTGCCCTTCGGCGAGGCCCCCGCCCGGGGACCCCTGCCCACGGAGTCCGCCTACGGCCGGAGCGCCCTCATCCTGGTCACGGATTCCTTCACCCCCGAGCTGGAGGCTTCCCTGGCCGAGGCGGAGCCGTATTTCAGCGCCGTGACCCTGGTGCTGGTGGGGGAAGAAGGCCGGGATACGGGGCTCGTCCCCACCATCCGTCTGCCCCTGGGCTGCGACGTGGCGGTCGAGCTGGCGGCGCTGGAATGAGGGGGTGCTGACGTGAAGAAACAAAACGAAGGATTCTCCTCCTCCCTCATCGTGGAGCTGCTTTGCTGCCTCCTGGGCAGCTGCGCCTTCTGCACCGCCCTCCTGCCTGCCCTGGGCCAGGAGGTGAGCATGACGGAATGCATGCTCTTCGCGGCGGTGGACCTGTCCGTGATCTTCCTCCTCTCCCGCCGGTGGTGGATCGCCCCGGCGCTGATCGCGGCGGTGGCCATCCTGGGCTTCGGCGCCGTGTGGGTCTTCAAGCTGAAGGATCCGATCCTGGATTATGTAAACGGATTCATCGATTGGTACAACGACGCCTATCCCTATACGCTGCCCTATTCGGAAAACGGCAGCCAGTTCCTGGTCCACCTGGCCTTTTCCTTCCCCGTGACCCTGGTGCTGTATGTTTATTTCCGCCGCCTGGCCTTCCTGCCGGTGTGGATCCTCCTCAGCGGAGCCCTGCTGGTATGGCTGTACTATGCCGGCGCGGAGAATATGCTCACGGTGGCGGCCCTGCTGCTCATCGTCCTCTTCGTGCTCATCTGCCGCACCAATGCCCGGAGCATCAACCGGAAGCTGGGCCGGGGGGAGAAGATCCCCGTGTCCGCCATGCTGACCACGGCCATGGTGCTTGCGCCCCTGGCGGTGCTCTTCGCCTTTGCCTTCGGGCCCAAGGAGGAGGGCGCGTGGCAGTCCAAATCCCTGGTGAATTTCGTGGAGGACCTGGGGGACGTGTTCTCCTTCTACGGGGAGGGGACTTCCAGCGGCGGAAGCTTCGATCTGTCCTATTCCGGCCTTTCCCCCAACGGCTTTGAGCTGGGAGGGAACATCGAGCCCAACAACAAGAACGTGCTGCGGGTGAAGACCGACACCCCCATCCTCCTGGCCGGGTCGGTGTACGATACCTATAACGGCTATGGCTGGTATGACGGCTGGGCTCTGGGCCGTTTCCGCTTCGACAGTCCCCTCTGGAAGGGCAAACGGCGGGAGATCTTCACCATCGACAAGCCTTCCTCCAACCAGGCGTCCGGGCCCTATAACAAGATCACCAAAAGCGCCCTCCTGGATATCAACATGAACGTGAACTTCCGCTCCCTGTTTGCCGGGGGCAAGCTGGAACGGGTGACCCTCCAGCGGTCGGACGACACCAAGATCTACTTCAATACCCAGGGGGAGCTCTACGCCCTGGAATTCCCGCCTTACGCCCTGAGCTACTCCATCCGCACCCGGGTCTTTGACCGGGAGCAGGAGAATTTCGACTGGAACATGCACGTTCTGCTGAAATACGCTTCCGCCTCCAAGGACAGGGAGTATGAGGAGATCGCGGAGCGCTATACCCAGGTATCCGAGACCATCGAGCCCTATGTGGCGGAACTGGTGGAGGCGATCATCGCCGGCAGCGAGGACGACTATGACAAGGCCCTGGCCATCGAGACCTGGATCCGGGACAACTGCACCTATACCCAGACCCCCGGGGACGCTCCCGGGGACCGGGATTTCCTCTCCTATTTTCTGGAGAGCCGGGAGGGGTACTGCACCTATTATGCCACCGCCATGACCCTCATGGCCCGTATAGCCGGGCTTCCCGCCCGGTATGTCACCGGCTACGGCCTGAAGCAGGCGGACCGGGTGAAGGACACCACCTCCTACGTGGCCACCAACGCCACCGCCCATGCCTGGTCCCAGGTCTATTTCTACGGCGTAGGCTGGGTGGACTTCGATCCCACCCACTGGAACTTCTATGAGCTGGTGACCCGGGACGAGCCCGTGGAGGAGGAGAAGCCGAAGCCCACGCCGAAGCCCGATGTGCCGGAGATGCCGGAGCCGGAGCTCCCCGAGCCGGAGCTGCCGGAACCGGAGACGGACCACGAGTCTCTGACGCCGAAGAAGAAGGACAATACGGGGAAGATCCTGCTGATCATCCTGGGCTGCGACCTGGCCGCCTTCCTGATCTTCCTGCTGGTGCGGTTCATCCTGCTGTTCTTCCGGGTGGAGAACTTCTACCGCCGCCTGAACCGCAGATATCCGGATAACGCTTCCCGGGCGGACGTGTGCTACCGCCAGATCCTGAAGCAGCTGGGCTTCCTGGGGCTGGAGATGCAGCCCTCGGATACCATTCAGCGGTTCTGCGCCCGGGCGGACGAAGCCCTGGCCGGGGACCGGGCCCGGTACCCCCTGGAAACCGTGTGCGAGCCCGTGGTCCTCTCCCGCTTCGCCCTGCGGGAGCCCACGGACGGGGAGGTCCGGCGGATGTGCGATTACTACATTTTCCTGGAGCGGACCCTGCGGAAGAAGCTGGGCATCCGGAGCTATATCCTCCACCGCATGATCCTGGGGAGATAAAAAACAAAGTTTGGCGGGACCCGCGAGGGTCCCGCCGGTTTTTGCTTGACAAAGCTGTTTATCCGTGATAAACTGAGCTTAGTTTATCGAGAATAAACAGGGGGCGGTAAGATGGAAGACCTGAAGTTGGGCGTAGTGGAGGAGCGGTTCGCGGAGCTGATCTGGGCCCATGAGCCCCTTTCCTCCCGGGAACTGGCGGGGCTTTGCCAGAAGGAACTGAACTGGAAGCGGCCCACCACGTACACCGTGCTGCGGAAGCTCTGCGAGAAGGGCATTTTTCAGAATGCGGAGGGCATCGTTTCCTCCCGGATCTCCCGGGCGGATTTTCTGGCCATGCGGGGGGAGCGCTTCGTGGCGGAGACCTATGGCGGCTCTCTGCCTGCCTTTGTGGCGGCCTTCACCGCACGGAACCGGCTCACGGAAGAGGAGGCGGACGCCATCCAGAAGCTTATCGACGCCGCCCGCCGGGAGGGGTAAGGATGGAAGCGGTGTTGCTGGCGCTGCAGCGGGCTTTCCCCGTGATGCTGCGCATGAGCCTGTCCGCCGCCGTCCTGACGGGAGTGGTGGTCCTGCTGCGCTTTCTCCTTCGGAAGGCGCCGAAGCGGGTCCTCTGCCTCCTGTGGCTGCTGGTGGCGGTGCGGCTGCTGTGCCCGGCCCTGCCCCGGTCCGGGGCGAGTCTCATGCCCCCGGGCGGTACCGCTGCGGTGTCGGACCGGCAGATCGTCTCCGCTGTGGACGCGGCCCTGCCGGTGCTGGAGCTGGAAACGCCCCGGGACCATGCCGTGAATCAGGCGGTGGGGGAGGCGCAGAACGTTCGGGTCAGCACGGAAACCTCTCCGGGTCAGTATCTGCCCCTGCTCTGGGCGGCGGGGACCCTTGCCATGCTCCTGTATGCCCTGGTAAGCTTCCTGCGCCTCCGGCGGCGCACCGCGGCGTCGGTCCCCTTTTCCGGAAAGGCATACCTGTGCGACGGGGCGGATTCCCCCTTCATCCTGGGGGTGCTCCGTCCCCGGATCTTTCTTCCCTCCGGGCTGGAGGAGCTGCAGCTGAGCCATGTGCTGGCCCATGAGCGGGCCCATCTCCGCCGGCTGGATCAGCTGTGGAAGCCCCTGGGCTTCCTGCTCCTGGCCGTGCACTGGTTCAATCCCGCCCTCTGGCTGGCTAACATCCTGTTCTGCCGGGATATGGAGCTGGCCTGCGACGAGCGGGCGGTGCGGGACCTGGACCCGGCGGCCCGGGCGGATTATGCCCAGGCTCTGCTGGACCTGAGCCGTCCCGGGAGAATGGTCGCCGCCTGTCCCCTGGCCTTCGGGGAGGCGGGGGTGAAGGGACGGGTGAAGAACGTGCTGAATTACCGGAAGCCCGCCTTCTGGATCATCCTGGGGGCCGTTGTGCTGGCCGTCCTGGCGGCGGTGTTCTTCCTGACGGACCCGGTACCCCTGAAGCTGCGGGAGGACGCCATCATTTACGCGCATTATTTCGATGATTACGGCGGCTTTGAGCTGGATCCGGAGGCGGGAAGGGAACTGGCGGGGCTGATCCGTCAATACGGCAAGCGCCGGATCCGGAATACCGCCTGGTCCGGCACCCTGGGCATGAGCGTGACCCTGGGGGACGAGGATCATCAAATGGTCACGGTGGAGTACCGCTATGCCAACAGCTACAGCTTCTGGAAGGGCGCGGAGGATGACTACCACTCCGTGGTCTACGACCATGACGGGCAATGGAGAATGGAATTTGATTTCGACGGCGCCTTTCTGGATTGGGAAAGCCGCTGGATCCCCAGCCCGGAGGAGCGGAAAACCTCCGGCTTGTTCTACGGAATATCGAGGGTTGTCTATGTATCCGAGGGGTTTCGGGAATGGATGACGGAGACTGGCAGCGCCGGAACGGATCTGCCCATCCTCCCTGAGGTCTACGATCCGACGGCTCCGGCGGAGACTAGGCCAAAGTTCTGTGTTACCCCGGAAAAAACCCTGCTGATCCGGAAGGGAACGGAGGGGGATACCTGGATCGACGCCGGTCGGCTGCACCGATTCGACCCCACCGCGGACAACCTCGACCGGTATTACCGGAGCGTGCAGGACAAGCTCCCCGATCTGCGGAAGCGCGTACGGAACGCCTGGCGTGTGCCAGGGCGGGATATGTCCGGCAGTGTGTTCTACGATCTGCTGGAGCTGGAGACCGGCCAGCTGTACCTGGCCTATGGGTTTTATGATGAAAGTGAGGCAGGAGACCCGTACTCTGATGATTCCACGGTGTACTGGCTGGTTTGCCTGAACGCCGTGCTCGAAGGAAAGATCAGCGCCGTGGTGACCCCGATGGCCCTGCGGGAAAAATATCCGGAATACTATGATCTCCCCACGGACAAGGGCCTGGAGCTCTATGTCTGGCAGCTGGCGAAAGGGGCCTGGTCCTGCGGCCTCATGGCCGGGACGAATCGGGAAAAAACGAATGATGAGCTCTGGAACCTGAGAGCGGCCTCGGTGCGGGAAATGCAGGAGATCCTGGCCTCCTACAAGCTCCCGGCGGAGGAGATCGCGGTCATCCCCATCTATGTGCCCTATTCCAGCTATATGTATGTCATCGATGAGGACTACCGGGCGGCTGTACGGGAGATGTTTTTCGGCAAAGAGGAGCCGGTCCCCCTCCTGTCCGTCAGCTGCAGCGGGGAGGACAGCATCTTTCCCTACTTTTATTCCCGCTGGTCGGAGACCTGGACCGGGGACGGTTTCCTGGCTGCCGACGGAGAGCCCGTGGAGGCGATGATCGCGGAACACAGGGATGAGATCCCCATCCTGTTGTTCCGGGGAGAGCTGAAGCTGCGTCTCGCGGAAGGAGTCAGCCGGAGCAGACCCTTGCTCCGGGTCTACGATCAGGAGCTGACGATGCTGATCTCGGAGCCCGATGAGGACCTGGCGGTTCTGGAGGATCTGCCGCCGGGGACCTATTGGTGCTCCCTGGTGGTCAGCAGGAAGGGAACGTATATTCCCGAAGCGGACCGCTGCGAGTCGTATGGCTACAACTGTATTTTCCGTCTGGAGATCCTGAAATAGACCAACGACAGGAAAAGGGCTGAGCGGTTTTGTCCGCTCAGCCCTTACGATTCTCTTGTGCTATACCGGCATCTCCGGCAGTTCCGTCAGCTTCCTCAGGATCCCCTCCATCCGGGCCCGCGCCGTTTCCCGGTCCCCGGTTTTCACCAGCTCCTCCAGACTGTCCTCGTCCCACTTGAGGTCGCTGAGCCAGAAGGCGTTGATGAGGCCGTACAGGCTGGGGTACAGCGCCCGCTCCTTCCGGGTGAAGGGCCGCTCCCGGTCGTAGCCCCGGAGAAAGGCCGCCAGGATCCGGGCTTCCCGGTCCTCCATTTCGTCGGAATAGTCCATGAGCCGGGCTTCGAAGAGGGCCTGCATCACCGCGTCGGCAAAAAGCCCGTTGTCCCCGCAGTTGTTGTAGTCGAAGATCCCCAGCCTTCCGTCCGGGGTGCGGTAGAGGTTGCAGTCGCTGATGTCCCCCTGCACCGCGTACCGGGGCGCCTGTTCCAGGTCTCGGACCCGCTCCCGGAGAAGGCCGTGCCGCCGGAGGATCTCCCCATAGAGGGCGGCGTCCGTTTCCCGGAGGAAGTCCCCCAGATCGGTGAACAGGGAGAAGCGGAACAGGTCGTTCCGGCCCAGGGGATCGAAAAGCACCGGCCCGTCCACGTGGGCGTCCTCCGCCTCCGCGATATCGTGCATCCTGGCCAGCAGCGCCCCGGTCTCCTCTGCCGTAGGGAGATCCACGACGGTCAGCTCTCCGGAGGCATATTCCTCCAGCGCCGCCACCACCGGATACCCCTTCAGATCATACCGCCGGGTGTAGTTTTCTCCCGCCCGGTAAGCCCGGGGCGTTTCGACGCCCTTTTCCCGCAGGAGCGCGGCAAAGCGGCTCTGGGCCTCCATGAGCGCCTGCGGGGCGTCTGGCTCGTTTTTCAGCCGCAGCACCAGGCTGCGGCCATCCCCGGTCTCCACCCGGAGGATCAGCCGGACCTCCCGGGTATCCGGCCCCTGGCTCTCATAGTCGTACCGCTGCAGCTCCGTGAGGGCCGCAGCGGGGGAGAGGATGCCGAAGTCCCGAAGAATGGGGGAAAGATCGCCGATCTCAAGCTTCAGCATATTCCAGAAAATACTGTCCGCATTTGTATACCTCGCTCATGACCCTGCGGTAACTGTCTTCGCGGAGATACCAGTCCTCTCTCCGTATGCCCTGGGTATCCGTCGGGACCACCAGGATCTCCGTATCGGGGAAATACTTCCCGTAGGTCATGAACGCTCTGCGGGCATGGAAGGACTGGCAGCAGAGTATGGCCTTTTTCACGCTTATGCCCAGGTCTCTCAAAACCAAAGCAGAAAACTCCGCATTTTCCCCGGTGTTGGTGGATCGCTCCTCCCGGAGAACGGCGCTTTCCGGGACACCGTTTTCCAGCAGGATATGCCTGCAGTAGGCATAATCCGAGGCATATTCCCCCGCATACCGGGGATTGTCGATCTTTTCGCCGGCAAATCTCCCCCTTTTGCCGGACCACAGACCAGCGGGCATGACGTAATCTGCAAAGCCCGCGCGGTACAGCTCAGCGGCCTTTTCCGTGATGACCGATTGCGAGGTGCCGGGAATGAAGATGATGTCGCTCCTCCTGGGCGTATCGCTCATGAAGATAAAGTCGGTGATGTCCCTGATAGCGCGCTGATTCATGGTCTCTCCCCCTCCGTCCTTACCGCCCGTTTGGCGGTTCCCGGGGGCACGGTACCCGTCCGCACCTCCAGCCTGTCACCGGGCCACAGGCCCTCCAGCCGCCGGGCCACCTCTTCCAGCTCCCCTCCGGGAGCCAGGTCCGCGGCAATGGTCAGCCGCCCCCCCTCCAGGGAGGCGGCATAATCATACAGTTCATCCCAGCCCAGCAGGGCCTCGTCCAGAGTATAGATCGAGATGGGCTTCGCCCGTTCCGTCAGCCGTCCCAGGACCTTGTCCAGCCGGGGTCCGGCATAGCCGCAGGGACAGACCCCGGGCAGCAGCCGCCCGTAGTCCCCGGTGCGGTAGCGCCGGAGGGGCATGGCCTCCCGCCGAAGGGTGGTGAAGACGATCTCCCCCCATTCCCCCACGGGCAGCACCTGGTCCGTGCCGGGCTCCAGGATCTCCACCTCCAGCTCGTCCCCCCGGACGTGCCGCCCCTCCAGGGCGGGGCACTGCACCGCGAAGCCCAGGCCGCTCTCCGTCATGCCGTAGTGGTCGAAAACGGTACAGCCCCAGATGCGTTCCAGGGTCTCCCGCAGGCTCTCCGCCGGATAGTCTCCGCTGAGAAGCACGGTCCGGGGCCGCAGCTCCGGCGCCAGAAGGCAGAGCCGCCGCACCTGCACCGGCAGGCCCACGATGGTATGGGGCCGGAACGCCCGCAGGGCGGAAACCGTTTCCCCGTAATCCCGGACCGCCCCCAGAAGGAGCGGCTCCGTACCCAGTCGGCGCAGACCCTCCTCCAGCAGCCGCCCAAGCCCGTCCGGACTGAGACTGCCGATGCAGGCCGCCGCCCGGTCCCCCGGGCGGGCGATATGGGCCATGCCGGAGCGGAAGAACTCAATGGTCCGCTCCAGATCCCCGGCGGTGAAGTACAGCCGCTTGGCCGGCCCGGTGCTGCCGGAGGAGCGGAGGCTCACGATCCGTTTTACCTCACCCTGGCTGACCTTCACGAAGTCCGCCGGGCGGGCGATGAGATCCTCCGGGGTGGTGAAGCCCTTCACTTATCCTCCAGGGCCTCCTCCACCTCCACCATGCGGCCCTCCGCCAGGGCCTGGGAGATGAACACCTTGCTGCATTTGGGGCAGACGGGCACCTCGTGGGAGAAGGAGCGGTTCATATAGCCGAAGACCACCTTCTTCATCACCAGGGCTTCCCCGCACTTGTTGCATTTCCAGGTCGTCGAATTATCCATGTCAGATGGTCCTCTCCCACTTGATCCGGTGGCTGTATGCGGTGGCCACCTCGTAGTCCTCCGCGCCGCTGCCGCAGGGCCGGTACTGGGCCCAGTAGGTCACCACCGGCTTTACCAGGCTGGCCAGGCTCCAGCCGTCCTCGGAAACCAGCTTGTCTCCCGTGGTCTCGGCGGTCCAGATGGTCTCCTTCACTTCCTCCAGGCTGATGAAGCAGTTTTCCAGCTTCTCTCCGAGGCCCTCCGCCAGGGTGAGGTTCAGCCCGTCCCAGGGCTTGCGCTCCGGCGCGAAATCCATGTTCCAGATCTCCTTCATCAAACTCTGCTTGAGCCGCAGAGCGTTTTCATGCTTTTCCAGAATGGCGGGGGTCTTTTCCGTCCCGCAGGGGAAGTACAGGTCCAGGATATGAGCCGCTTCCTTGCCCCGCTCCCGGAACACCTCCAGGCAGTTGGCACAATATACGATATAGGGCTTGTCTGAAAGGGCGGCGCTGTTTTCCCCGATCTCCTCAAACACCGCCCGGTTGGGGATCTGGATGTGTCCGCCGAAGCCGCAGCAGCGGATGGGGCCGGAGAGCTCCTCCAGCTCCGCGCCGGCCCGCCCGGCCAGTTCCCGCACGGCGCGCTTCATCTCCCCGAAGGCCCGGGCGGCGCAGGGATCGAATACCGCGGCCCGGGGGAAGGCGGTTTTCGCGGGCTTCAGACCCGCCTCCGCCATGAGGGCGTAGAGGGAAACCTGGGGGATCTCCGGCATCTGTTCGGCAAAGGTGCGCTGGCAGGTGGCGCAGGCGAATACCAGGGTGGGCTTCCCCAGGGACTCCCATTCCTGCCGGATCTTCGTTTTCACCGCCTCCAGCCGGTCCAGATCCCCGGCCCACAGGGCGGGCACGCCGCAGCAGCCCAGCATGAGGCCCACCTCTCCGGGCTTCATCTCCATGAGGAAGCGGCAGGCCGCCTTCACCTGCTCCGGGGCGTCCATCCCCAGGCGGCAGCCCGGGAAAAAGGCGTAGGCGCAGGTCTCCTTTCCCGGCGGGGGCAGGCACACGGAGGCTTCCCCTGCAGCCAGGTCCAGCTCCCGGAGCCAGTAGTCGTGGAAGGCCTTGGGTCCCGTGTTCCGGCTGAACCGGTCCGTGCGGGAGAGCATGAACACCGCCCCCAGATCCGCGTGCTCCGGACAGACCTCCCGGCAGAGGCCGCAGTTGGTGCAGGAATAGGTCTGGCGGACGATGCTCTGGGTGGCGATGGGCGGCGCGGCGGAGGAATCCGCAAAGGCCTCCCGGGCGATGCCGTGGGGCTTCTTCCGGTATTTCTTCAGCATCTCGCAGCCGTCCATACAGGCGCTGCAGTCGCACTGCAGGCACCGGGCAGCCTCCGCCTTCGCCCCTTCCTCCGTCTCCGTCTCCCCGGGGGCTTCCGCCTCCACGCCGGGGTGGGGGAGATAGCGTTCGCAGGGGTTCTCGTGACGGGGATCTCCGATCTCCTCCCGGCGGCCGGTCATGAGGAAGGCCTCCATGGCTTTGGCGGCCTCCGGCCCCATGGCGATGGCTTCGATGAGGCTCCGGCCCGCGGCCTCGCCGCCCGCGAAGAAGCGCCCGTCCTCCCAGACGGCGCCGCCCTTGCCCGTTGCCAGGTATACGGCTTCATAATCCGCCAGTTCCTCCGGCCCCAGGATCTCCCGCCCGTAGACGAATTCCAGGAAACCGGGCTTCACAGCGGTGAACTGGAAGCGGAAGTCCTCGTCGAACTCCGGGAAGCGGGGATGGGTCCGGAGGCTGCCGCCCCAGCTTTCCTCCCGCTCGAACACGGTGACGATATACTTTTTCAGAGCCAGCTGCAGGGCGGCGGACAGACCGGCCGGGCCTGCGCCCACCACCGCCACCTTCTTGTCCTTTGGGGGGATATTGAAGCTGTCCGCCTTCTTGTTTTTGGCGAAGCGGATGGAGGCGGCCTCCAGCCCCGGCAGGTCGATGGCGCCTCCCAGGTCTGCCCGCTGGCAATGGGCCTTGCAGGGGGCGGGGCAAAGGGCGGACACCACTGCGGGAAAGACCGCGGCGGTGCGGTAGGCCTTCCAGGCGGCGTTCCAACGCCCGTTCGCGCATTTTTCCGCAAAGCCTCGAACGTCCAGCCCGAAGGGACAGGCGCAGGAGCAGGAGGCGGCTTCTCCGTTGAAACAGCTCCGGGTGTATTGGCTGAAGTCTTCCAGCTGCATAAGATCACTCTCCGAAGGGGCAAAAGCCCATAATCTTTCATCTTGAATTATACCACAGCGCAGGCCTCATTGCAAACCGACATGGGGGGTGGTATAGTTGCCCGGGAGGGATGGATATGAAGATCGGCGTGGTATCGGATACCCACGGGCTCCTGCGGCCGGAGGTGGGGGCGGTGCTGGATGGGTGCGCAGTCATCCTCCATGGGGGAGACATCGGCGGGCAGGATATCCTGGACGCCCTGGGGGAGCTTGCCCCGGTATACCCGGTGCGTGGGAACAACGACTGGGGCCCCTGGGGAGAGAGCATCCCCCTGACCCGGGAGCTGGAGCTGGGGGGCCTGCGGATCTGCATGGCCCATATGAAACGGGACCTGCCCGGGGACCTGACTTCCTATGATCTGGTGATCACGGGACACACCCATAAGTATGCGGAGAGCAGGCAGGGGAAAACCTTGCTCCTGAATCCCGGCAGCTGCGGCCCCCGGCGCTTCGGCCAGCCCATCACCTTCGCCCTGGCGGAGGCAGGGGAGAGCGGGATCACCGTGCAGCGGGTAGAGATCCCCTGGGACTAAGGCTTGCTTTTTCCACTGCCTGTTGTTACAATTGGGCGAGTTTTGCAAAGGAGCATAAACCATGTCCATTGAACGTGCAAGAGCCTGGCTCGCCGCCCGGGGGGTGGATCCGGCCCGGATCCTGGAGTTTCCCGTATCCAGCGCCACGGTGGAGCTGGCGGCAAAAGCCCTGAACTGCGCCCCGGAGCGGATCGCAAAAAGCCTTGCCCTGCGCCTGCTGGGCGCGGCGGGGGACGGGGTCCTGCTGGTGGTGGCCGCCGGGGACGCCCGGCTGGACAACGCCAAGTACAAGGCCCGCTTCGGTTGCAAGCCGAAGATGCTGGGCCATGAGGAGGCGGCTGAGGAGGTCGGCCATGCCGTGGGCGGCGTCTGCCCCTTCGGGGTCAATCCCGGTGTGGAGGTCTGGTTGGATGAATCCCTCCGGCGCTTTGAGACTGTTTTCCCTGCGGCGGGAAGCTCCAACAGCGCCATTGAGCTGACCCTGCCGGAGCTGGAGGCGCTGTCCTGCGCCCGGGGCTGGGTGGATGTATGCAAGCTCCCGGAAAGCAATGCATAAGGAAGGAATAGGAAAGATATGACCTGGTTCTGGACTGCTCTCATCGCGACCCTGTGCTGGGGCTTTGCGGATCTGTTTTATAAAAGCGGCGCCGATCCGGAGGATCGGCGCAGTCATCTGAAGACCACCGTGGCCGTGGGGATCTTTTTCGGCCTTCACGCGGCCTATACCCTGCTCTTCGGAGACATCGGCTTCGATTGGCGGAACCTCATCCGCTATGCCCCGGTGTCCGTGATGTACATCCTCTCCATGGCCATCGGCTACCTGGGCCTCCGGTATCTGGAGCTGAGCATCGTCTCCCCGGTGGAGAACTGCTCCGGAGCTCTGGCCGCCCTCCTGGGCATCCTCATCCTGCGGGAGATGCCGGAGAGCGTTTTCACCTGGATCGGCATCGCCTGCTGCTGCCTGGGCGTGTTCCTCCTGGGCCTCTTCGAGCGGAACCGGGACGCGGGGGAGATCGCCCATCAGGACGGGCGGAAGTTCCGCACCGGCCTGGGGGCCTTTCTGCTGCCTCTGGCCTACTGCGTCATCGATACCCTGGGCACCTTCCTGGATGATCCCTGCCTGAATATGGAGAGCACCTGGCTCCTGAACGTCACGGAGGACACCATTGAGGACGTGGGGAACACCGCCTATGAGCTCACGTTCCTCCTGGTGGCGATCGTGCTCATCGTGTATCTCCTGGCCACCCGGAAGAAGGTCCCGGCCCATAAGCCGCCCCTGAAATACCGGGGAGCCCGGCTGGTGGCGGCGGCATTCGAGACCGCAGGCCAGTATGCCTATGCCCATGTGATCGGCGGCGCAGCGACGATCACCGCCCCCCTGGTGGGGTCCTACTGCGTGGTCTCCGTGATCCTCTCCCGGCTGTTCCTGAAGGAGAAGCTGCCCAGAAAGCAGTATGCCGCCGTCTTCATCACCTTCGCGGGAATCATCCTTCTTGGCTTGGCGGAAGGCCTGGCGGAATAAAAAACGAATGATAAAAGGAGCTATCCCGATGGGACAGCTCCTTTTTCGTTATCCGTTCTCCTCCGGCAGCTTCAGCACCTGGCCGATCCACACCAGGCCGGGATCCTCCACCGTCTCCCGATTCGCCGCCCAGAGGCGGCGCCAGTCCGCCCCGGAGCCGTACAGCTCTTCCGCAATGGTCCAGAGGCAGTCTCCCTTGTTCACGGTATAGCTCTCCGGCAGGGCGACGGTCTCCGCCGCAGGGGGCTCCTCCGCAGGAGCATCAAGCAGCTGCGGCGGGAAGTGCCGCTGAACGGGCAGCTGGGCGGTAGTTCGGGGCGCGGGGGAGGGCGTGACCTGGGGCGAGGGGTTCACCGCCTCGGGCGGCGGACTCAGAAGGGGCGTGGGCGTGGGAGGAGGCGGGACTGCCTCCTCCGGCGGGGCGGAGGGCGTAATGGTCGGCGCTGCGGGAACGATCCTTGTCCCGCAGCCCGTGAGCAGGGCCAGGATCAGCAGCAGGCACAGGGCCGCGTAAGTCTTGGACATGTCCATCATCCTTTCTTCCCCTGTGTTATGCCCCAAAATCGGAAAAATATACCGGGATGCATGCAGCCTGCGGATTGACGAAGGGGAAGGGAAATGATATTCTGTATTGAATCAGTTCAGAAAAAAAGAAGGAGCGGAAACGATGGATCTGCAGGCGCTGTTCGAGAGGATCGGCTATACCGAGGGCGGCACGGATACGGAGCGGCTTTATCGCCTCCACCGGGCCTATATCACCCATATCCCCTTTGAGAATATCGACGTGTACAACGATAAACCCATCTCCCTGAAGACCGAGGACCTGTTTGACAAGATGGTCACCCGCCGCCGGGGCGGCTACTGCTTCGAGATGAACGGCTTCTTCTGCGCCATCCTGCGGGAGATGGGCTTCCCGGCCTACGGCGTCCTCACCCGCCTGAGCCGGGACGGGGAGACCGTCAACGGCTACCTCCACCGGATGAACATCACGGAAGCGGACGGGGTCCGGTACATCTGCGACGTGGGCTACGGGGGGGACTGCTTCGTGGATCCCCTGCGTCTGGAGTACGATGTGCCCCAGCTCACCCACGGCACCGTGTATCGTGTGGTCCCCGGCGTCCAGCCCGAGGTGGAGTACACCGTGCAGATCAAGCGGGGGGAGGAATTCCAGAACCTCATGGGCTTCATCGACCGTCCCGCCCTGGACGAGGACTTCCAGATCTGCAATTATTATGTCAACTTCAGCCCCTGGTCCGGCTTCCGGAAGATGCTCATGCTCAACCGGTTCACGGAAAACGGCCGGTACTCCATGATGAATCTCTTCCTCACCCATCAGGAGGGGGAGAAGACGGAGCGCCGGGAGGTGAGCTGGGAGGAGCTGCCCCGGGTGCTGAAGGAGCATTTCGGCCTGGACGCCATGCCAGACCATAAGCCGGAGCCCTTCAAGTTCGGCTGAGCTCAGGGCGGGGAGAGGTGCTGTACCCCCTTGCTGATCTCCGCCAGGGCTTTGGCCGCCTCCATGCGGAAGGCCTCCACCTTGCTCAGATCCCCCAGGGAGACCATCCCGGCCAGCTTTCCCCCCTCCGCGGCGGGGAGCCGCCGCACCTGGCTGCCGCTCATGCGCTCCGCCGCCGTTTCCACCCGGTCCCGGGGGGAGACGGTGACCGGGTTCCGGGTCATGCAGTCCCGCACCGCCGTTTTATCCGGGTCTTTCCCCAGGGCAAGGCAGCGGAGGATGATGTCCCGGTCCGTGAGGATCCCCTTCAGCGTCCCGTCCGCGTTCACCACCGGCAGCGCCCCCACCCGGTACCGGCTCAGAAGCCGGGCGGCGTCCCGGCAGCTGTCCTCCGGGGCAGCGGTCACGGGGCTGCGTTCCATCAGTTCGGATACCAGCATTCACATTACCTCCTGAGATCGTATGCCTTCATTCTGCCCGGAAAAGGAGCGGATAAACCTTGGACCTGGAGCGTTGGATGGACGAAGCCCTGCGCCTTGCCCGGGAAGCGGGCGAGGCGGGGGAAGTGCCCGTGGGCTGCGTCGTCGTCCGGGACGGGGAGATCCTTGGCCGGGGCAGGAACCGGCGGGAGGAGGAACGGAGCGCCCTGGCCCACGCGGAGATCGAGGCCATTCGGGAGGCCTGCGCCCGGGTGGGGGACTGGCGGCTGGAGGGCTGCGCCCTCTTCGTCACCCTGGAGCCCTGCGCCATGTGCGCCGGGGCCATCCTGAACGCCCGGATCCCTACGGTGGTCTACGGCCTGCGGGAGGGGAAGACCGGAGCCTGCGGCAGCGTGCTGGATCTGTTCGCGGAGGATTTCGGCTTCCGGCCCCGGATGTACGGCGGGGTGCGGGAGGCGGAGTGCCGGGACCTGATGCAGAACTTTTTCTCCCAGCTTCGGGAATGAGGAGAAACAGATGAACAACGGCTTTTTCGCCCTGCTGGCGCGGATGCGGAACATCCGCCGCTGGGGGCTGATGCGCAACAGCTTTGATGAGAACCTCCAGGAGCACAGCCATATGACGGCGGTGCTGGCCCACGCTCTGGCTATGATCCGGCGGGAGGTCTTCGGGGAGCCCGCGGACCCGGACCGGGCAGCGGTGCTGGCCCTGTTCCACGACGCCTCCGAGATCATCACCGGGGACCTGCCCACGCCGGTGAAGTACCTGAACCGGGACATCACCGGCGCTTACAAGGCGGTGGAGCGCCAGGCGGAGGCAAGGCTGCTGAATATGCTCCCGCCGGAACTGCGCTCCGGCTACGCCCCCCTCCTGGGCGGGGGAGAGGGGGAGGACCTGGGCCCGCTGGTGAAGGCGGCGGACAAGCTTTCCGCCTACCTGAAATGCCAGGAGGAGCTGCAGATGGGGAATACGGAGTTCCGCTCCGCGGAGCGGCAGCTCCGGGCCTGGCTGCAGGATTGCCCCCTGCGGGAGGTCCGCTATTTTACCGAACGTTTTCTGCCGTCCTTCGGATTGACCTTGGACGAGCTTACCGGGGAGGAAAAGGAATGAGAGCCATTGTGACCGTCGTCGGCAAGGACCGGGTGGGCATCATCGCGGACGTCTGCACCCGCCTGTCGGGCTGGAACGTGAACGTTCTGGATATCAACCAGACCGTCATGCAGGGGAATTTCGCCATGACCATGCTGGTGGATCTGGAGAAGTGCGAGCTGCCCTTCCGGGAAGTCTCAGAGCAGCTGCGGCTCCGGGGCGAGGAGATGAAGCTGAGCATCCGGATGCAGCGGGAAGATATTTTTGAGGCGATGCATCGGGTATGATCAGCAGAAGAGAGATTTTTGAAACGCTGGATATGATCGACCAGCAGCATCTGGATATCCGCACCGTTACCATGGGCATCTCCCTGCTTGACTGCGCGGACCCGGATCCGGAGGCCTGCTGCCGGAAGATCTACGATAAGATCACCCGCCTGGCGAAGGACCTGGTGCGCACCGGGGAGGACATCGAGCGGGAGTTCGGCATCCCCATCGTGAACAAGCGCATCTCCGTCACCCCCATTTCCCTGGCGGCCGCCGCCAGCGAAACGGAGGACTACGTCCTCTTCGCCCGGACCCTGGAACGGGCGGCGGCGGAGACCGGGGTGAACTTCATCGGCGGCTTCTCCGCCCTGGTGCACAAGGGCTTCACCGCCGCGGACCGGAAGCTGGTGGCTTCCATCCCCCGGGCCCTGGCGGAAACGGAGCGGGTCTGCTCCAGCGTGAATGTGGCCAGCACCAAAAGCGGCATCAATATGGACGCCGTGGCCCTCATGGGCCGGACCATCAAGGAAACCGCCCGCCTCACGGCGGACCGGGGCAGCCTGGGCTGCGCCAAGCTGGTGGCCTTCTGCAACGCCGTGGAGGACAATCCCTTCATGGCCGGCGCCTTCCACGGGGTGGGAGAGCCGGAAAGCGTCATCAACGTGGGCATCAGCGGCCCCGGGGTGGTGCACCATGCCCTGCTGGAATGCAAGGGCGCGCCCTTCGACCTGGTGGCGGAGACCATCAAGCGCACCGCTTTCCGGGTGACCCGCATGGGCCAGCTGGTGGCCCGGGAGGCCTCCTCCCGTCTGGGCGTTCCCTTCGGGGTCGTGGATCTGTCCCTGGCCCCCACCCCCGCCATCGGGGACAGCGTGGCGGATATCCTGGAGGAAATGGGCCTGGAGCGGGTGGGCACCCACGGCACCACCGCCGCCCTGGCGCTGCTGAACGACGCGGTGAAGAAGGGCGGCCTCATGGCAGCTTCCCATGTGGGCGGCCTGTCCGGCGCCTTCATCCCCGTGAGCGAGGATGCGGGGATGATCGCCTCCGCCGAGGCGGGGACCCTGTGCCTGGATAAACTGGAAGCCATGACCTGCGTCTGCTCCGTGGGTCTGGATATGATCGCCGTGCCGGGGGATACCCCGGCGGAGACCCTCTCCGCCATCCTGGCGGACGAGGCGGCCATCGGCATGGTGAACAACAAGACCACCGCCGTACGGCTCATCCCCGCCGAGGGGAAGGTCGTGGGGGACCGGGTGGACTTCGGCGGGCTGCTGGGCAGCGCTCCGGTGATCGGGGTGCATCCCGAGTCCAGCGAGGTTTTCGTGGCCCGGGGGGGACGGATCCCCGCCCCCATGCAGTCCCTGCGGAACTGATGTACCGGGGGGAGGCAAAGCCGACGCCGCACCGCGGCGTGCTGGTGATCTGCGGTCCCACCGCCACGGGGAAGACCGCCCTGGGGGTGGAGCTGGCCCTCCTTTTCGGGGGCGAGGTTGTCTCCGCCGACGCCATGCAGGTATACCGGGGCATGATGATCGGCACCGCAGCCCCCACGGCGGAGGAGTGCAAAGGGGTGCGCCATCACCTCATCGGCACCGCGGATCCCCGGGAGAACTACAGCGTCGGCCGTTACGTGGACGAGGCCTCCGCCTGCATCGACGATATCCTCCGCCGGGGAAAGCTCCCCATCCTGGTGGGAGGGACGAACCTGTATATCGACTCCCTGCTCCGGGGGATCGAGTTCTCCGATTTCGACCCGGAACTCCGGGAGACCCTGGAGGCGGACTATGCCCGCCTGGGCGGGGAGGCCATGCTGGAGCGTCTGCAGGCGGCGGACCCGGAGCGGGCGGCCCTCCTGCATCCCAATGACAAAAAGCGCATCCTCCGGGCCCTGGAGGTCTTCGCCCTCACGGGGGAGACCATCACCGCCCATGACCGGGCCAGCCGTCTGGCACCGCCCCGGTACGAAAGCTGCCGCATCGCCCTGAGCTTCGAGAAGCGGGAGGATCTGTACGCCCGCATCGACGCCCGGGTGGACGGGATGATGAAGGCGGGTCTGGTGACGGAGGTCCGGGGCCTGCTGGATTCCGGCGTGCCGGAGAACTGCACCGCCATGCAGGCCATCGGCTACAAGGAGATCGCCTCCGCCCTGCGGGGGGAAACGACCCTTGAGGAGGCGGCGGAGCAGGTGAAGCAGTCCTCCCGGCGTTACGCCAAGCGCCAGCTCAGCTGGCTCCGGCGGGATCCGGAGCTGCATTGGATCCTCTGGAAAAAGAAGCCGGATTTAGATAAAGCCTCCCGTATTTCGACACAGATTTTGGAAAAATCTGGTATACTGTAAACGGCGCGGAAAACGCCGAATACAGAGG
The DNA here is from genome assembly GCA_947307365.1 of uncultured Clostridia bacterium. Lineage (GTDB taxonomy): Bacteria > Bacillota > Clostridia > Oscillospirales > Oscillospiraceae > UBA1774. The sequence goes on along the minus strand of CAMZIY010000004.1, from coordinate 13,192 downwards.
TCGAAAGGGAGTAGTTCAGATGCAGAAAAGAATGGACCTGCAGGAGCAGTTTCTGGACCAGGCGCGCAGGGAACGCACGGGATTGACGGTATTCCTCATGAACGGGTTCCAGATGCGGGGCGTGGTGACCGGATACGATGATTTTACGGTGGTGCTGGACTGTGAGGGCAAGCAGGAGCTTGTGTACAAGCACGCCATATCCACCATGATCCCGGTACGGCCGACGGAGCTCGTTATGGAGGGCTGAAGGCGGGAACCGGGACGTCAGGAGGCGCGGATCGGTGAAAACGGTGAAAAATGCGAGTCAGCCCATCAAAGTGGCGGGCTTCCTGATCTTTGCGGCTGTGCTGGTATATCTGGCGATATACGCCCTGCGGATGCTGGAGAACCCCTACCGCACGGTGCAGGCGCTGAATACGACCCTGCGGGACAGCGCCCATATCCGGGGCATGGTGGTCCGGCAGGAGGAGGTCATCACCAGCGTTTACAACACCGTATACATCACGGCGGAGGAAGGCCGTCGGGTTTCCGGCGGCGATGCGCTGGCGGAGGCCTTCGATACGGAGGAAGGGCTCCAGCGCGCCGTGCGCATAGGCGAACTGGCCCAGCGGATCTCCAGCCTGGAGACCCAGCAGAACCGCTTCGCCTCGGAGAACCTGCAGCAGATGGAGCAGGAGATCGAGGATGCCTGCGCCCTTCTGCGCAGCGCCGCGGTCCGGCGCTCTCTGGATACCCTGGAGGAGGCCAGTCTCTCCCTCCAGAGCCTGACCTTCACCGCCTTCGGGGATACGATGGAAGTGGCGGAAAGGCTGCAGTCCTACCAGAAGGAGCTCACCGAGCTGCAGCGCCGGGGCAGCAGCCGCAGCGCCGTGATCACCTCCCCCCGGTCCGGCTTGTTCAGCTCCGTGGTGGACGGCTGGGAGGACCTGACGCCCGACGCCCTGGAGGAGATCGGGGCGGAGGAACTGCGCGCCCTCCTGTCGGAGCGGCGCGGATCGGAGGAGAACGCCCTCTGCAAGCTGGTTTACGGAAATCGGTGGTATTATGCCGCCCTGATGCAGGATGAGGCAGCCCAGCGCCTTCGCCGGGGGCAGAAGACCTCCGTGCGCTTCGGCCGGTATTACGGCCAGGATCTGAGCATGACCGTGGAGTACGTCAGCCCGGAGGAGAACGGGTACCGGGCGGTGGTCTTCTCCTGCAGCACCAATATGGCGGACGTGCTGAGCATGCGCATGCAGGAGGCGGAGCTGGTCTTCTCCCAGGAGTCGGGTCTGCGGATCCCCCGTCAGGCCCTGCGGGTGCGGGATGACGGCAGCACGTACGTCTACGTGCAGACCGGCCTCCGGGCGGAGGCCCGGGATGTGGAGCTGATCCACGACTTCGGGGAATACTACATGGTGCGGGGCGAGAATCTCCGCGCGGGGGACGACGTCATCGTCAGCGGCAAGGGCCTGTTTGACGGAAAGGTGGTGGCGGACTGATGGAGACCATGGCGGACCGGGTGCGCCGGGTTCGGGAGACCATTGCGGAAGCGGCGGTGAGCTGCGGGAGAAAACCGGAGGAGATCTGCCTGGTGGCCGCCTCCAAGACCATGGGCGCGGAGGCCGTGCGGGAAGCCATTCTCGCCGGAGTGGACGCCGTGGGGGAGAATCGCTGCCAGGAGCTCACGGAAAAACTGGCCCAGGGGGCCTATACCGGCGCCCCGCTGCACTTCATCGGCCATCTGCAGCAGAACAAGCTGAAGTATCTGGTGGGGAAGGCGGATCTGATCCAGTCTGTGGAGAACGAGGAACTCCTTCGCCAGATCGACCGGCGGGCCGAGACCCTGGGGATCCGTCAGGCCGTGCTGCTCCAGGTGAACATCGGGCGGGAGGAGCAGAAGGGCGGAGCGGATCCGGATCGGCTGCCGGAGCTCTGCGCTCTGGCGGGCAGCCTGCCCCATGTGCGGCTGGAGGGGCTCATGGCCGTGCCTCCCGTGTTTGCAGGCCAGGAAAATTACCCCTATTTCGAGGAAATGTATCAGCTTTTTATTGACATAAGAGCAAAAAAATATAATAATGTCTCTATGAACATTCTCTCGATGGGAATGAGCGGGGATTATCCTGCGGCGATCCGCGCCGGGGCCAATATGGTCCGCGTCGGTACGGCGATCTTTGGAGCCAGGACCTATCCCCAAACCGTTTGAATCGGCTGTTCCGGCGCGAGGGAAAGAAAGGGGTATAGAGATGGGATTATTTGATTCATTCAGATCGCTGGCCAAACCCTTTGATGAGGAGTATGACGACATCGCGGAAGGGCCGAAGGAGACCATCCCCTCCCGCTTCGGCGGAAGCCAGGAGGAGGATATCCCCGCCAATCGGAACAACAAGGTGGTGAACATCCACGCCACCGCGCAGCTCCAGGTGGTGCTGGTGAAGCCCGAGCAGTATGAGAACGCCCGGGAGATCGCCGATCATCTGCGGGAGAAGCGCACCGTGGTGCTGAATCTGGAATCCACCAATAAAGATACCGCCCGCCGCCTGCTGGACTTCATCAGCGGCGTGGCCTACGCGCAGGATGGGAAGATCAAGAAGGTCGCCGTGAGCACCTATATCATCACCCCCTATAACGTGGATATTTTGGGCGACCTGATCGACGAACTGGAAAATAACGGCCTCTATTTCTGAGCGCTGAAACAAGAGAGGAAGACTTGCGTTGCTGACCCCCCAGGATGTGACCAATCGGGAATTTGACAAGGCTGTATTCGGCGGCTACGATATCGCTGCGGTGGATAAGTTCCTGGAAGAGATCTTTCAGGATTATTCCGCTTTGTACCGGGATAATGCCACGCTGAAGAGCAAGCTCAAAGTGCTGGTGGACAAGGTGGAGGAATACCGCAACACGGAAGACGCCATGCATCTTGCCCTCCTCACCGCCCAGAAGACCGCCCGGGAGATGACGGAGGAAGCGGAAAAGAAATCCGCCGAGATCCTGGCGGAGGCCCGGTCCCGGGCAGACCAGCTGCTGGAGCAGGCGGAGAAGGATGCGGAAAACCACCGTCTGGAGCTGAAGGAAAGCCTCCGGGAAGAGGAAAACGCCCTTCTGAACGCCAGGCGGAAGACCAGCGCATACCTGGAAGATCTGCGTAAGGCCGGGGAGGCGTTTCAGGAAAGCCTGACCCGCATCTACGATTTTGCCGAACCGTTGGAGGAATTGCCGCCCGAGCCCGCCCCCCGGGAGCCGGAGGAAGAGACTCCCGCGCCGGAGGAACCGGAGGAATCCGTGCCCGAGCAGGACCTGGGCATCTCCGTGGACGAAATGGCGGAAATGATCCAGCGCAATTTCGAAAATATCAGGACCCAGCCGGCGGGCGAAGAGCCCAGAGGGGACCATTCCCTCCGGATCGACTACGATAATCTGAAGTTCGGCGAGTATAACAAGGACAAGGATAAGTAAACCGGATTCCGGTAAGCGAAAAATATGGCGGGGTGGCATGCCCCGCCATTGGTTTTTGTTAAGAAAGAGGTAAACAGCTATGTCCCAGGATTATAATGCGACCCTGAATCTGCCCAAGACCGAGTTCCCCATGCGGGCCGGTCTGCCCAAGCGGGAGCCGGACTGGCTCAAGGCCTGGGAGGAAAAGGATCTGTACGGCGGCCTGCAGAAGCGGGGGGAAGGGAAACCCCGATTCCTCCTCCATGACGGCCCTCCTTTCTCCAACGGCTATATCCATATGGGCACCGCCCTGAATAAGTGCCTGAAGGATTTCATCAACCGCTACAAGGCCATGAGCGGCTTCCATGTCACCTACAATCCCGGCTGGGACAACCATGGCATGCCCATCGAGTCGGCCATCATCAAGCAGCAGAAGCTGAATCGGAAGGCCATGTCCATCCCCGAGTTCCGGGATGCCTGCCATGAGTTTGCGCAGAACTACGTGGATATCCAGATGGGGCAGTTCAAGCGGCTGGGCGTGCTGGCGGACTGGGATCACCCTTACCGCACCATGGACGCCAAGTTTGAGGCGGAAGAGGTCAAGGTCTTCGGCAAGATGTACGAGAAGGGGTATATCTACAAGGGCAAAAAGCCGGTGTACTGGTGCCCCAAGGATGAGACGGCCCTGGCGGAGGCGGAGATCGAGTATTCCGAGGAGCCCTGCACCTCCATCTACGTGAAGTTCGAGGTAACGGACTGCCGCGGGCTCCTGGCGAAGTACGACAAGATCTATTTCGTCATCTGGACCACCACCACCTGGACCATCCCCGGCAACCTGGCTATCTGCCTGAACGCGGATCTCGACTACGTGATCTGCCGGAACCCGGTCAACGGCGAGTACTATATCCTGGCGAAGGACCGGAAGTCCGCCGTGGAGGAGGACTGCGGCCTGCCCGAGCTGGAAGTGCTGGAGACCCGGAAGGGCGCGGAATTCGAGCTCATGACCGCCCGTCATCCCCTGATCGATCGCCCCAGCATCGTCCTCTGCGGCGACCATGTCACCCTGGACGCCGGTACCGGCTGTGTGCATACCGCCCCCGGCCACGGCCAGGAGGACTATGAGATCTGCCGGAAATACGACCAGAGCGGGAAGACCGATATCGGCATCGTCGTGCCCGTGGACGACCGGGGCCGGATGAACGAGCTGGCCGGGAAATACCAGGGCCTCACCACGGATGAGGCCAACCCCGTGATCCAGAAGGACCTGGAGGACTACGGAGCCCTGCTGGGCACCCGGCAGATCACCCACCAGTACGCCCATTGCTGGCGCTGCAAGAGCCCCATCCTCTACCGGGCGACGGATCAGTGGTTCTGCTCTGTGGACGCCTTCAAGGAAGATGCCGTCAACGCGGCGAATCAGGTGAAATGGATGCCGGACTGGGGCAAGGGCCGGATGGAAAGCATGATCCGGGAGCGGGCGGACTGGTGCATCTCCCGCCAGCGCCACTGGGGCCTGCCTATTCCCGTGTTTTACTGCCAGGACTGCGGCAAACCCGTGTGTACGCCGGAGACCATCCGATCCGTATCGGATATCTTCAAGGCGGAGGGCTCCAACGCCTGGTTCCTCCACACCGCCGCCGAACTCCTGCCGGATGGCTTCACCTGCCCCCACTGCGGCGGGAAGACCTTCACCCAGGAGACGGACACGCTGGACGGCTGGTTCGATTCCGGCTCTACCCATATCGCCTCCATGGAACTGGACAGCCCCGGCGTATGGCCCTGCGACCTCTATCTGGAGGGCGGAGATCAGTACCGCGGCTGGTTCCAGTCCTCCCTCCTCACCGCCGTGGCCGTGAAAGGGAGCGCCCCCTACCGGTCCGTCCTGACCCACGGCTGGACCGTGGACGGGGAGGGGAGAGCCATGCACAAGTCCCTGGGCAACTCCGTCCTGCCGGATGAGCTGATCCCCAAGTACGGCGCGGAGCTCCTGCGCCTCTGGGCCGCCTCTGCGGACTATAAGCTGGATATGCGCTGCTCCGACGCCATCTTCAAGCAGCTTTCCGACAAATATCTAAAGATCCGCAACACCGCCCGGTATATCCTGGGCAACCTGAACGGCTTCGATCCGGACGCCATGCTGCCCTTCGGGGAGCTGGAGCCCCTGGATCAGTGGGCGCTGGACCGCCTGGGCCAGCTCATCACCCGGTGCATCGAGGCCTATGAAAACTATGAGTTCTACGCCGTGACCTACGCCATCCATAATTTCTGCGTCACGGATATGTCCAACTTCTACCTGGATATCCTGAAGGACCGGCTGTACTGCGAAGCCCCCGACGGCAAGCTCCGCCGCAGCGCCCAGACCGCCATCTTCCTGATCCTGGATACCCTGGTGCGGCTCCTGGCTCCCATCCTGGCCTTCACCGCCGAGGAGATCTGGGGGATCATGCCCCACCGCTCCGGGGACGATGGGGAGAGCGTTCTGTACAACGATATAAAGCCTGCGGATCCCGCCTGGCGGCTGAGCGCCGAGCAGGAGGAACGCTGGGATCGGATCATCAAGGTCCGGGGCGACGTGAACAAGGCTCTGGAGCTGGCCCGGGGGGAAAAGACCATCGGCAAGAGCCTGGATGCCCGGATCACCCTGTACCTGAACGATGCGGTGAAGCCCGAAGATCTGGAAGGCTTCGACCTGAAGACCCTGTTCATCGTTTCCGGCGTGGAGATCTGCTCCGCCGGCGGAGAGGGACTGGAGCCCGGCGCTCAGTCCGGCGTGAAGGTGAAGGTGGAGAGCGACGATGCGCCCAAGTGCGCCCGCTGCTGGACCCATGACGCAAGAGTGGGCGAGGATCCGTCTCATCCCGACCTGTGTCCCCGGTGCGCCGCCGTTGTGGCGGGGCTGGGGGGCTGAGAACAGGCCATGGGGGAGATCCTGCTGGCGGCGGTCATCGTCCTGGCGGACCAGCTGAGCAAAGCCGGCGCCGTGGATCTGGCGGCGCGCCGGGGCTCCACGGTGCTGATCCCCGGGGTGATCAGCCTGACCTGCACCTATAACTATGGCGCCAGTTGGGGCATCCTGTCGGGGAAGACCCTTTTCCTGCTGGTCCTCACCGCCCTGGTGTGCGCCGCCATTTTCATCGCCCTGCTCCTGCGCAGACCCGGATCCCATCTGGCCAGACTGGGTCTGGCCATGGTGCTGGGCGGCGCGGTGGGGAACGCCCTGGACCGGCTGGCGGACGGCTTCGTGACGGATATGATCGAGACCCTGTTCATGGATTTTCCCATTTTCAACGTGGCGGACTGCTTCATCACAATAGGCGGCATCCTGTTCTGCCTCAGCGTTCTCCTGGAGGAGAAAGAGATCCGCCGGAAGCGCAGCGCAGCGGGGAAGGAGGCCGGGGATGGAGCGGGTACTGACCGCGGCGCCTGAGGACGCCGGCCTCCGCCTGGACGCCTTCCTGGCGCAGCGGCTCCCGGATCTCAGCCGCAGTCGGATCCAGCAGCTTCTGGAACAGGGCTGCATCCTGGTGGAGGGGAAGCCCGGGAAGAAAAACCGGCGGCTGACCCCGGGGGAACGGATCCTTCTGGATCTTCCGGAACCCGCGGAGGCGGATCCGGAGCCGGAGGAGATCCCGCTGGATATCCTCTTTGAGGATGCGGACCTGCTGGTCATCAACAAGCCCAAGGGTATGGTCGTTCACCCCGCCCCCGGGCATGAGAGCGGCACGCTGGTGAATGCGCTGCTCCATCACTGCGGCGATTCCCTCTCCGGGATCGGCGGAGTGAAGCGGCCGGGGATCGTCCACCGGCTGGATAAGGACACGTCCGGCCTGATGCTGGCGGCAAAGACGGACCGGGCCCACGCATCCCTGGCGGCCCAGCTGGGAGACCACAGCCTGCACCGGGTCTATGCCGCGCTGCTCATCGGCACGCCCCGCCCCGCCGAAGGGGTGGTGGATCTGCCCGTGGGCAGGCATCCCCGGGACCGGAAAAAGATGGCCGCGGGGGTGCCCGGCGGCCGCAGCGCCGTCACCCACTACCGGGTGCTGGAGTCTTTCCCCGGGTACAGCTATGCGGAATGCGTGCTGGAGACGGGGAGGACCCACCAGATCCGGGTGCATATGGCGTCCCTGGGCCACCCCGTGGCGGGAGACCCTTTGTACGGGGGCAAGTGTGCCCTTCCCCTGAGCAGCCAGTGCCTCCATGCCCGGGAGATCTGCTTCCGCCACCCGGTCACGGGGGAGGACATGACCTTTTCCTGCCCCCTGCCTCCGGAGTTTTCCGCCGTTCTGCAAAAGCTGAGAGACGAATAGCTTCAGGTAAGGCGGCAGTTTCCGGATTTCGGGATCCGGATGGTGAGGATGTAATCCGCTTCCGTCTCCGCCTGGTCGTATTCTGCCTGTACGCCGCTCCGGCGCATGACGCCGAGCCCCTTCGTCACCGTGTTGAAGAAGATGCGCACGTCTTTCAGCACGATGCGGGGGGCTTTTTTTCTGCCCTGTGTTCCCTTCGGCGGCCCGCCCCGCTTCAGATAATCCTCGATGTACTGCTCCGTGCGGGCTACGTTCAGATCGTTCTCCAGCACGTAGGACAGGACCTCCAGCCGCTGTTCGTCGTTTTCCAGCCGCAGCAGGGCCCTGGCGTGGCGCTCGCTGAGTCCCCGCTCCCGCAGAAGATAGAGCAGCTCCGGGCTGAGCCGCAGGAGGCGCAGCTTGTTGGCCACGGCGGACTGGGACAGGCCGATGCATTTCGCCGCCTCCTCCTGGCTCATGCCGTAGCTGCGGGTCAGGGTGCGCAGCCCCTCCGCCTCTTCGATGAAATCCAGATCCTGACGCTGCAGGTTTTCCACCAGGGCGAGGAGACCGGAATCCTGCTCGCTCACGTTCACCAGGATGCAGGGGACCTTGTCCAGTCCGGCCGCCCGGGAGGCCCGGAGCCGCCGTTCTCCCGCCACCAGCTCGAAGCTTCCGTCCGCGGCTTTCCGGACCGTGAGCGGCTGAAGCACCCCGTACATGCGGATGCTCTCCGTCAGCTCCGCCAGGGCGTCAGGATCAAAGACCTTTCGGGGCTGCATGGGGTTGGGATGGATGGACCCAACGGGCAGCAGGATCACCTTTCGACTTGTGAGCATGGTCGGTGTTTTCATGGCTATTCCTCCCTTTCCCGCCAAGCTTATCCATTTCCCGCCGCAAATCCCCGCGAATCCTGTCGCAGACACAAAAAACCGGGGCCTGCCTGCGCAGGCCCCGGGGAAAGAAGCTTCCGTATTCTATTCTTCCGTGCTCTCGATCAGGCCGTAATCTCCGTCCTGCCGCTTGTAGACGACAGAGAAGGCGTCGCCCTCATCCTGGTTCTTGAAGACGTAGAAGCTGTGGCCCAGCAGGTTCATCTGCAGGATGGCCTCGTCCACGCTCATGGGCTTGATGGAGAAGCGTTTCGTCCGCTTGACGCGGAACTCCTCCGCCGGTTCCTCTGCGGGGGCGGCGGGGAGGAAGTCCTCCAGCACCGTCTCATGGATGCGTTTGTCCAGGCGGGTCTTGTATTTCCGCACCTGGCGGGTCAGGGCATCTACGGCATTGTCGATGGAGACGTACATGCTGTTGGTGCTTTCCGTCACCCGGAAGAACATGCCGCCGCTGTTCAGCGTAACTTCCGCGATGTTGCGGTTCCGCTCCACGGTGAAGGTGACGTAGGCGGTGCTTTCGCTGCGGAAGAGCTTGTCCAGCTTGCCGATCTTCTTCTGGGCGTAGGCGCGGAGATCGTCGGAGGGGGACATCTTCTTTTCGGTAAAGACAAAGTTCATCAGGCTCTCTCCTTCCGTTGTGGAATCTGTATACAGTATAGCACAGTCGAAGCAAAAAGGGAAGGGAACAAAAACGCCGGGCAGATTTCCCTGCCCGGCGGAATCCTATTATTCGTAGTAATCGTCGTCGAAATTCGATCTGCGGCCCCGGCGGCTCTTTTTGTTCTCGCTGTACTGCCGTACGCCGGACATGCGGCTGTCCGAATCCTGCATGAACTGCTTCAGCTTATCCTCAAAGCTGGGGGGCGTACTGCGCCGGTCTCCGGCTCTGGGGGCGGGGGGCGGCGCGCTTCTGCGCCGATCCTGCTGCTGCGGCGGATCCATGGCTTTTTTGATGGAGAGGTTGATGCGGCCGGCCTCGTCGATGCCGATGACCTTGACCTTGACTTCCTGCCCCACCTGCAGATGATCGCTCACCTGATTGACATAAGTATAGGCGATCTCCGAAATATGGACCAAACCGGATTTGCCCCCCGGAAGGGAGACAAATGCTCCGAATTTCATGATCCCGGTGACCTTGCCATCCAGGACCGCTCCAACCGCTACATCCATGGAAACCTGGTTCCTCCCTGTATCCGGATCGCTTGCCCCCGCGGGGAGAATTCAGCCGCTCAGTCGCTCATGTCGTAGAATACGATCTCTCCCGGCAGGACCAGACCCAGCTTTTCCCGGGCCACCTTTTCGATGGTTTCCGGATCCTGGCAGTGTTCGATCTCGTACTCCAGCGCGGCGTTGCTGACGGACATGGTGCGCACCTCGGCCTGAAGAGCGCGCTGATGCTCTTCCGCTTCGCCGATGCGGATCTGGGTCCTGGCGTAAGCCACCAGGAGATAGACCAGCAGGCCGATGATCAAAAGCTTGGTCATAATACCGGATCGCTTTAGCTTCATGCCGCGCCTCCCAAAAACACGCTCTCCGGACAGAGCTGAATGTCTGATGTCTTATTGTAAACCATCTGGACAGATATTGAAAGAGATTTTTGACAAAAAACAGAGTTTTTTTCACGGTTTTTTCCAGAAACAGCAGGGGAGACAGGGCGATGGAGCAGATCCGCAGGAGAAGAGAGGCCAGAAAACCGGCCATCCGCCGTCCCAGCCTTCGGAGAGCCAGGAGATAGAACACCGCGCCGAGCACCAGGATGAGGGGCATGAACAGCCGCAGCCGTCCGTTGCCTACGGTAAAGCCCAGCAGAAACAGTACCAGGGCGGCCAGAAGACAGAACAGCAGATCCGGCAGGAGCCGGGACCGATCCAGTCCCAGCTGCCGCCGCAGAGCGGCCATCAGATCGTAAATCAATCCGAGCAGGGGACCGCAGGCCAGAGAACACAGGGCCTGCAGCCCCTGCCATCCGGGATCCAGGCCCATCAGCCCAGGAGCCTGCCGATCCAGCTCCGGCGGCCCGGGGCGTTCTCCGCGTAGTCCAGACTGTCGATGCGGCCTTCCACCACCAGTTCACCGCCGTCCAGGCTCAGCTTCTCGATCTTCAGTCCGCTGCCCCGCACGGTCAGGGTACCGCCGTTGGTGTCCAGGACCACCGCATCCTCGTCGAAGCTTTCCACGTCCTCCACGCCGCTCACGGTGAGCCTGCGCCGGTCGGTCAGGCTCAGGCTGTGGGATTGGGCGCTTCGTGTGCTCTTTGCGTCCTCATAGGTCATTGCCAAGTCCATCACCTCAGGATACCCTATGCGCATGGCTGAAGATCCATGCGGGAAACTTCCGGCGTGCGGCGCAGTTTCTTTTGCTTTTGCTCTTGACAAGCGTAGCGGCATCGTGTACAATGCGTTCTGTAACCAAATTGTTACGCAAACAGAAAATTGTCACCAATTTTACGGTTGTATTACATTGTTGGACAGGAGTTACCATCTGTTATGCGGCAGCGGGAGAGGACAACGGAAGAGCGGATCACTGAGGACAGCGCCGCCGGTCGGCGTTTTGCCCGGCAGTCTTTCTGCGCGAAGCTGAAGAAGCACCGTCGGGTGCTCGCTTTGGCTGCCGTCCTTGCCGTTGCTCTTTTCTGTGTCAGCCGCGTCAAGTGGACCCTGGCGGTGCGGATGGATGGCAGCCTGATCGGCTATGTGGAGGATCAGGAACGGCTGGATGCCATCGTGGAGCGGGTGACCCGGGCCGCCAGCGACGCCCTGGGCTACTCCTGGAAAGCGCCGACCCTGACCTGTCATCTGGCCTTTGCCCCCGCTTCGGCGGAGGAGGAAGCGCAGGTGGTCAGCACCCTGTACCAGAGCGTGAAGGGCGCCTGCAGCCTGGAGCTGGTCTATGTGGACGGCGAGGCCGTCTGCGCATTCCCCGGCCAGGCGGAAGCCATGCTGGCGCTGGAGGAGATCCGCGCCAGGTATCTGACCGATAATACCGTTTCCGCCGCTTTCCTACAGGAGGTGACCCTGGCCCAGGGTTACGCCAGCACGGAGCTGCTGGAGGAGAATCTGGAAAAACTGGCCGCGGCCGTCCAGGTGGAGACCGTGGAGAACTACACGCTGCTGGAAAGCTATCCCTCCCTCACTGAGAAAGAGTATGATGAGACCCTGTTCGAGGATGAAGAGCAGGTCCTTGTGGAGGGCAGCGACGGCGAGATCCGGGTGGACTGCTCCCGGACCCTGGTGAACGGCGAGGTTTGGGAGAAGCACGTGGTCAACCAGACCGTGCTGTCCGAGCCGGTGAACCGGGTCGTGCTGCAGGGAACCCGTCCCCGTCTCAGCACCGGCACCTACATATGGCCCTTCTCCGAACAGACCTGGCTCAGCTCCAAGTTTGGCTATCGGGGCGGCGGCGTCGGCTCCAGCTTCCACAGGGGCATCGACCTGGCGGGGCATTACGGCGACCCGGTCCTGGCGTCAGACGGCGGCGTGGTCATCTTTGCCGGCGTATACAGCGGCTATGGCCTGCTGATCGAGATCCAGCATGACAATGGAGACGTTACCTATTACGCCCACAACAGCAAGAATCTGGTGTCGGAGGGGGACATCGTCTACCAGGGAGACGTCATCGCGGAGCAGGGCGCGACCGGCGTAGCCACCGGCGTACACGTCCATTTCGAGCTCCATCCCGAGGGAGGCGCGGCGGTGGATCCCATCCCCTATCTCCCGGAAGAGGGCACTCCGCCCCTACTTTGATCGTTTGTTCGCGGCTCCGGCATCCCGCCGGAGACGTTTATCTGTTCAGGACAGGCCATGCCGGCAGATGGGAGGAAATGATGGAGTTTACCACGGATATCTTTGCCCGGTTCAATGAGAAGTGGGCCCTGCTCACCGCGGGTACAGGAGCGGATTTCAACGGCATGACCATCAGCTGGGGCGGCCTGGGCACACTGTGGAGCAAGCCCGTGGCGACGGTATATGTGAAGCCGATCCGGTACACCTGGCAGTACATGGAGAAATATGATTTCTTTACCGTGAGCTTTTTCCCGGAGGAATACCGGAACGATCTGATGATCATGGGTTCCAAATCCGGACGGGACGGGGATAAGATCGCCCTGACCCGGCTCACACCCGAGGCGCTGGAGCACGGCGTCGCCTTTGCCCAGGCGGAGACCACCCTGGTCTGCCGGAAGATCTACTGGCAGGACCTGATACGGGAGAATATGCCCCCGGAGGTGGCGGAGAGGATCTATACCCCGGAGGAACCGCACCGGATGTACGTCGGGGAAGTGACGGAGATCCTGAGAAAGTAAAACCGGAGAAAAACGTGAGGCGCAGTCAACAGACTGCGCCTCATTGTCGTGTCTCAGCATATCTGCGTGTTACGTTTCCCCTTTTTGAGGAAAGCACTTCCACAGGATCCCCAGGGCCAGCAGGGCGCTGACGACGTCCGCGGCGAACTGGGAGATCAGCACCCCCGTGTATCCCGCCGCAGCGGCGGCGATGAGCAGCACCAGGACGAAAATGACCCCCTGGCGGCTGAGGGAGAGGAGCAGGGAGGGCAGGGCCTTGCCCGCCGCCTGGCACAGGCAGGTCATGAGCATGACGA
>CAMZIY010000003.1 GCA_947307365.1 uncultured Clostridia bacterium | reverse complement strand
AGAAGAACAAGGCCCTCTTCGAAAAGCGTCCTCCCATGCCGCCCAGAGGACCCGCTCCCGCCAAGGAGTAAGATCCATTCTATGAGAATACCGGTCTGCCCTCGGGCAGGCCGGTTTTTTGAAAGGAGGGCGACCAAATGGATGGATACCGCGTGCTGGACCCGTCGTTCTTCGCCCCAGAACGGGATACCCGGGAGATCGCCCGGGCCCTGCTGGGTCAGATCCTGGTCCATGGGACGACCGCAGGCCGCATCGTGGAGACGGAAGCCTATCTGGGCGTTTCCGATCGGGCCTGTCATGCCTGGGGCGGGAAACGGTCCCCCAGACTGGAGCCCCTCTACGGTCCCCCCGGTCATGCCTATATTTACCTGATCTACGGCATGTATCATTGTCTCAATGTGGTAACGAAGCCGGCAGGACAGCCGGAGTGCGTGCTGATCCGGGCGCTGGAGCCCCTGGCGGGGCTGGAGGCCATGGCAGAGCGGAGCGGCAGGAAACTCCCGCCCGCCCAGCTCTGCGCCGGACCGGGCCGCATCTGCAGGGCCCTGGAGCTGGACCGGAGCCTCAGCGGCGTCAACCTCCTCGCCGGGGATTTCTTTCTGGCAGAAGGGAACGGCGTACCGGCGGAACGCATCGGATCCTCTCCTCGGATCGGCGTGGATTACGCGGGGGAAGACAAAGACCGCCCCTGGCGTTACTACGTCAAGGGCAGTCCATTCATAAGCAGGGTCCCTGGGGACAAGGTCAAACCAGCCGATTCGTAAGGCTGCCGATCCCCTCGATCTCCACTGTTACCGTATCCCCGGGCTTCAGCCAGACCCGGGTGCCTTTGGGCCTGCCCAGGATGACCCCGGCCGGAGTGCCGGTGAAGATCAGGTCGTCCGGCTCCAGGCGGAAAAAGGAGGAGCAGTATTTCACGATCTCCGCGCAGGAAAAGATCATATTGGTCACATCGTCATCCTGCCGCACTTCTCCGTTCACCAGACAGCGGATCCGATGGGGCTTTTCCGGATCGAACTCCGCTGCGGACACGATCCGGGGTCCGATGGGAGCAAAGCCCGGCATGGACTTCCCCGTGAGCCACTGGGCGGAGCGGAACTGACAGTCGCGCGCGCTGAGGTCGTTCCCGCAGGTATAGCCCCGGATCGCGGCCCTCGCCTCCTCCAGGGTCCCGTTCCACAGGGTCTTCCCGATCACCGCCACCAGTTCCGCCTCATAGTCATAGCAGCGGTGCCAGGGAGGCAGGATAACCTCCTCTCCGTCCCAGGTGATGCTGTCCCCGAATTTGGAGAAAAGCACCGGTTCGGAGGGGGCCTCTCCCCCCGTTTCTTCCGCATGGCTTTTATAGTTCAGTCCCACGCAGATGATCTTTCCCAGCTTCAATTCCTTCATTTGCCGATCCCTCCCATATACCAGATGCACAGCGCCGCCTGGATCAGGGCAAGCAGCGGAAAGCCCACCCGGAAGGCAACGTGCTTTGTCTTATGCCGAAACAGGAACATTCCGATCGTACCGCCCAGGGCTCCGCCCAGCAGAGCTGCCAGGAACAGGGAAGCCTCCGGGATCCGCCTCTCTCTCCGTTTTGCCCGCCGTTTGTCGGACAGCATGAGAAGCAAGGCCAGAACGTCGGCCGCGACCAGATAGATCAAAAGGGGTGTATTCATTTTTCGTATGCACTCCTTTTTATTCTTGCGCAAGTCTAATCCCCGCAGTATAATGGAACGCAGGAAGGAGGTTCAGGTCAAATGGATGACAAGCTGAACTGCATTACCCGTCTCCGCATTCGCCGGGGAGAGGAAGACACAAAAACTGCCTTCGGCCACGGTACCGCCCAGCTCCTCCAGGGCATCCGGGAGCTCAAATCCCTGAACCGGGCGGCCAAACGCATGGGCATGGCTTACAGCAAAGCATGGAAGAGCATCCGTTCCACAGAAGACCACCTGGGCTTCCCGCTCATTGAACGGAAAGCGCAGCACGGGAGCGAGCTCACCGAGCAGGGCGAACGCTTCCTGGACTATTTTCTTCGGGCGGAAGCCGCGGCGGAGCAGGCTGCCTCCAAGGTGTTTGAGGACTGGTAAGTCGTATCTGTCTCAGAGGATCCTTCTGAAATAGGGTCCATTGGTCCGGTTTCCCGGCCAGGTTTCCTTATTCAGACATCGCTTCCAGATTTCCCGGCATTCCTCCCGTTCCTCCACGCTGAACCACACTACGCCGAAATCCAATCCGCGGAGATCCTTATCCCCTACGTACAGAGGCACGGAATTCAAAAGGGTCGAATACTGTTTCCGGTGACACAGCACCGGGAACCCGGTCCCCTGCCGGTCTCTCAGGCTCCTGCGGCCGTCGCAGCTGCCGCAGCCCTCCTTCCCCTGCATGGGACAGCAGCGGAAGAGCATCAGGGGCATATGACCGTACAGGAGGATCCCTCTGGGGATCTGTCCCCCCAGGCGCCGGACGTCTGACATGGGGATCTCCAGCGACAGCAGCGTTTCCCGGACCCCAAGGGTTTCATAGACCCGGAGGGCCCGGGAGTTTTCTATATTCAGGTCGAAGCCGCCGGAAATGCGGAAGCCCAGACGGGAAGCAAGGCGCAGACTGCCCAGATTCCCGGCGCACACGGTCTCCATCCCCGCTGCCTTCAGCGCGGTCAGTTTCTGCTCCAGTCCCGCCTCCCGACCGGGCCAGATGAGCCGGGGAAGCTCACCGATGAGCTTTTTACCCAGGCTGCGCACCAGATTCTCATCCAGTTCCTCTGCGGGAAGATAGATCGCCTCCGCCTCCGGCGCGTCGAAGATCTGACTGCGGCGGGCAAAACGCAGACGCAGTACCGGCTCCGCCTTCCGATCTTCTCCGGCTTCCGGCACGAACGTTCCTGCGACAGGGATCGGCTCCGTCCGTTCCCGTTCCTCCAGGAGCTGTTCCAGAGCCTTCCGCCGCAGGGCGGAAAGGCCGGGGATCATCCATCCCGATTCCACCTCGCTGCGAACGCCGGCGCACAGGAAGGGGGTGCCCCCCGTCTTTCCCAGCACACCCGCCGCGTCCTGAGCTGCGGTACGCACCGGTTCGGCCTTTTCTCCGGCTGCAGTGACGGTATGTCTCCCATCGCTCACCCGGAGCTCCGTCTGCTCTTCCCTGCCGCCGCGAAGAAGAAAGGTCACCGGGACCCGGCTGAGTTCCCGGCGATACAGACCTGCCAGCTCGCCCAGCACAGCGGCGCTGGCCGCCTTATCCTCCTCCGTCCGGCTGCCGAACATGTTCAGATCCCGCCGCCCTGTCAGGTAGCCGTCCGTCAGCCCGCTGCGGGAAAAGGCCCGCTCCAGCAGACGCAGGTCCGGCTGCTCCCCTCTTTGAGCGCGGACGCAGGCGTCCACAGCCGCCGCCACATATTCCGGCCGCCGCAGACGGCCTTCGATCTTGAGGGAGCTGACGCCCGCCACCTCCATCTCGCGCAGATGGGGGATCAGACAGGCATCCTTCAGGGAAAGAGCATGGTGCCTGTCCCCCGCGCAAAAATCCAGCCGACAGGGCTGGGCGCACAGCCCCCGGTTCCCGCTCCGCTCGCCCAGGGCGGCGGAAAGCAGGCATTGACCGGAGACGCCCATACAAAGGGCGCCGTGAACAAAACACTCCAGCTCGATATCCGAAGATTCCCTGATCCGTCGGATCTCCTCCGAAGTCAGTTCACGGGCCAGGATCACCCGGGAAAAACCCAGCTCCTCCGCTTTCTTCGCCCCGTCTGCATTGTGGATCGTCATCTGTGTGGAGGCGTGGCGAGCGATCCCGGGGAGATGGGTGCGGAAAAGGTCGGCGGCTGCCAGGTCCTGCAGGATCACTGCGTCAGCCCCGCTCTCCCCGATCTCCTCCAGCACGGTGTACACATCCCCCAACTCGCCGTCACGCACCAGGGTATTGACGGTGACAAAGACGCGGACATCCCGGCCGTGACAGTAGGCCACGGCTTCTTTCAGGCTCTCTCCGCCGAAATTCTCCGCCCGCCGCCGGGCATTGAAGTTCCGTGCGCCAAGGTATACCGCATCCGCTCCGCAGCGGACGGCGGCCCGCAGCTGTTCCGGACCGCCTGCGGGAGCCAGCACCTCCATGCTCAATCGATCACCCGGATGGTCTCGATCACCGGCCGGTCCTTCACGGCAACGGAGCCGTTGCCGTCCTGAACCGGGGTGTTTTCACAGATCTTGTCCACGATGTCCATCCCGTCCGTCACATGGCCAAAAGCTGCATACTGCCCGTCCAGGTGGGGAGCTTTCTCATGCATTATGAAAAACTGGGCGCTGCCGCTGTTGAAATCGTTGGCACGGGCCATGGAAATCACGCCCCGGTCATGGTCGATGTTGTTCGTGACCCCGTTTTTGGCAAATTCGCCTTTGATCGGGCTGGCCTCTTTCGGGTTGCCTTTTTCATCGAACCCGCCGCCCTGCATCATGAAGCCTTCGATGATGCGGTGAAAGGTAAGCCCGTCATAAAAACCGGAATTGGCCAGATTGATGAAATTGGTCACGCTGATGGGGGCGGTATCCGCATCCAGCTCCAGGCTGATGGTGCCGTAATCCCGGATGACCAGCTCCACATGATGCAGCCCGGAAAGATAGGGGGAGTCCTCCTGTTTCTCCTTTTTCCCGCAGGAAACCAGCAAGGCCAGGCAGAGAATGCAGAGGGCAGTGATGAGCAGTGCTTTTTTCATGTCGTAGACCTCCCTTTTCCCCGCCGCTGAATCGGCGGGACACGCTGATTTTAGCATAGACCGGGCTGCTTTTCCATACCCTTTTTCCTGAGCAAATTCCTTCCGGCCCTGTCGAAAAAAAGCAAAAATCCTGTTGCGAGATGGTATCGGTTTTGATATGATAAGCAGAGTATTTCTCAGGAGGCAAACGGAGCGTGGCTGGATCCTTTCATCAGAAAAAAGCGAATAAGCGTACCCGGCGCATGCTGCTTGCCGCCCTGTTCTGGCTGGTGCCGGCGGCTGCCTTTGTCCTGCTGGCCCACTTTGCGTTTTTCCAGAGCCCCAGCACAGCCTCCGCCGCCGAGATCACCCCGGAGCCTGCGCCGCAGCTGGAGGTCACCCCCTCCCCCACGCCGGAACCCACTCCGGAACCTACGCCGGAACCCACCCCCGAGCCCATCACCATTTGGAACCGGGAGCAGAAAGTCCTGCCTGTGGATCAGGCTCCCGGGGAAGAGATCCCGGATTGCATTTTTGTCGATCCCAGCGGCAACCGCCTGGCGGATTATACCTGGGGAGACATCGTTCCGGAATGCGAGCCCGTGGAGGATGATTTCTTCTCTGATACCGCTTTTATCGGCAACTCTCTGGCACAGGGATTCATGCTGTACAGCGGCATGAAAACGCCGGATTACTATGCCACCCAGTCCATCACCGTTTCTAACATCTTTTATGAAAAGGCCATCAATGCCGGAGGCGGCAGATACATCACGATCCTGGACGCCATGTCGAGAAAGGATCACAGCAAGGTTTATATCATGCTGGGTCTGAACGAGATCAACTGGACCGAGGAGAAATTCATCTCGAAATACAGCATTCTCATCGACCGGATCCGGGAGATCCAGCCGGGCGCCGTCATCTATCTCCAGAGCATGACCCCCGTCACCAAGGACCAGAGCGACAGCGGCTCCGTATTCAACAACAAACGCATCCGCCGGTATAATGAACTCATCCAGGCTCTGGCGGCGGAGAAGAAGGCCCATTATCTGGACGTATACTCCTCCATCGCTAACGAGGACGGAGATCTGCCCGCCGGGGGCTCCTTCGACGGGATCCACCCCTACACCAAATACTACAAAGCATGGCGGGATTATCTGAAATGCCACGTCGTGCTGGAGGAAAAGATATGAAACGCATCCTGCCGGTCCTTGCTCTCCTTCTGCTGTTCGTTCTGCTTATGGCCGCCTGCGCCGGCGGCGCTGAAAAGAAACCGCTGCCCGCCGCCGAAGACCTGGCCAAGACCCTGCTGGATGCCGGGATCTTTGCCGACGAGATGGAAGCGGTGGATCCGGAGATCGCCGCTCTGCTTTACGGGTTTTCCGAGGAAGACGGCGTCGATCTGTACTGCTGGCTCTCCGCCTCCGGGGGAACGGCGGACGAATTTACCCTCTTCATCTGCCGGGACGGCGACGCCCTGACCGCTGCGAGAAAGTCCGCCGAAGCCCGATTGGAAAATCAGAAGCGCACTTATGAGAGCTACGCTCCTGACGAGGTGCCGAAGCTGGAAGGCGCCGTGGTCCGGGTGCGGGACAATACCCTGGTCCTCTGCGCAGCCGCGGATCCGAAAAAGGCCGCCGAGCTGCTCAGCCCCTATTTCCCGGCATGACGCTGCGGTTCAGAGTCACTTCTGAAACAGCCGGACGGCAGCTGCAGAGCATCTGCCGCAGGGAACTGCATCTTTCCGCTGCCCAACTGCGAAAACTAAAATCCGAGCAGGGACTGCTGGTGAACGGCAGCCCTGTTTTTGCGTCTTCTGTCCTTGCTCCCGGGGATGAGATTATCGCCCTGCTGCGGGAGGATCTGCCCGACTATCCGCCGGAACCGGGAGAACTGCATATCCTGTACGAGGACGCTCTCATGCTGGCGCTGGACAAGCCCCAGGGGATCATCGTCCATCCCACCCACAGCCGCAACACCGGCACCCTGGCCAATGCGGTCTGGTCCTATCTTCTCTCCGAGGGGGAGGAGGGCTGCCACGCGGTGAATCGCCTGGACCGGGATACGGGCGGTGTCGTGCTCTTTGCCAAAAATGCCTGGGCCTGCCGGCTGCTGGGAGAAGCTCTGGCCGCGCCGGAGACGGAAAAAAACTATCTTGCCGCGGTGTACGGCGTCCCAGATCCACCCGTCGGCCGCATCGAGCTTCCGATCCGCCGTCCCGACCCCCGGGACCTGCGGCGGGAGGCAGGCGAGCCGGGCGAAACCGCCGCCACGGAGTATTCCCTGCTTGAAACAGCGCAGGGCTGCAGCCTGGTCCGGCTTCGTCTGCTCACCGGCCGGACCCACCAGATCCGTGTCCACATGAGCGCCATGGGGTGGCCTGTGCTGGGAGACCGGCTCTATGCTTCCCCGGAGTCCGCCGCCCGCTCCGCAGAGCTGGGGCAGACGATCCAGGCCCTTCACTGCACTGACCTTTCCTTCTCCCATCCGCTCAGCGGGATACCGCTGCATTTCCACAGCAGCCCGGAATGGTCAAAGCTTAAGTTTTTTTCTTTTTTGTCTTGACATTTCTCAGGACGGATGCTATGATGTACAAGCTTTTGGCCCGGTAGTTCAGTCGGTTTAGAACGCCAGCCTGTCACGCTGGAGGTCGACGGTTCGAGCCCGTTCCGGGTCGCCATGCTGCTGTAGCTCAGTCGGTAGAGCGCATCCTTGGTAAGGATGAGGTCACCAGTTCGAATCTGGTCAGCAGCTCCAACTTTTAGCCGCTTGAAACGATGGTTTTAGGCGGTTTTTTGTTATTTCAGAACTATTTCTGCTTTTTGCTAAAAGCGGTTATTCTGCTTCTTCGTCAGAAAGTGCAACACAAAGTGCAACATTCACCAAAAGCAGCTTATTTTTGATCCCATTTGTGAAGACCATAAAGGAAGCTGGGCGGGAATCAACCCGTCCAGCTTTTCTTATGCTCAGCTTCATATTTGCTTTGATTTCCGCGGGAAATCTTATGGAAAAGATGGAAATGATGGAAACGATGCCCTACGCATGTTTCTTTGCCGCGTCACGTGCCGCATCTCTGACCGCCTGCCCTGCCCTCCTGCGGGATTCATCGGTACTGTGTGCGTACTTTTTCAAGAGGACCGCTTCCGAATGGCCCAGCCGGTCAGCAATGCTTTTTATATCCGCCGCGCCGGAGGTCAAGGCCAATGAAGCCGAAGTATGCCGGAGGATATGGGGGTGGAAGTTGGGGATGTCGTACCGTTCACCGAATTTTCTGAAATACCGAGTTGGGCTCTGCGGGAACATGGGCTCTGGGCTATTCTCCTGGGTGAACACCCATTGAGAGATACACTTTTCAGACTGCTCCGTGCGCCATGCGCGAAGAATGGTTAGCGCATCGGGTCCCAGGTCTACCTCCCGGACCTTCTTTGTTTTGGGGATAGTGCGATAGACGCCCTTCGCTTTCGTGTACTGGAGGTTTCCTTCGATTCTTACCATGCCAGATTTCCAGTCTACATCCTTCCAAAGCAGTCCGCACAGTTCTCCCCTTCGGGCTCCGGTATCGGCGGCAAGGGCAATAAAGGCTTGCCATTTCAAGGGCTCCTTTGAAATGCAATCCAGCACATAGGACAGCTCCCCAGCTGAAAGAGCAAGCTCCGCCTCATTCTTGATGACTTCATCCGGCCGGGGATCGGGCTTGTCCACGTCGAGCATTGGGTTAGTCTGGATCACCTTCGCCTTTTTCGCCGTCTTGAACAAGGAACTCAGCACCACATGGACCTTTTGGACTGTTCCGTGTGCCTTGCCCTGGGCCTTCATCCCGTCAAGGATGCCCTGGAGGTCTGCCGGGGTTATGTCCTTCATCTTCAAATCGCCTACAGCCGGGATGATCCACTTATCAAGATTAGTCTGATAGCTTGCCCTGGTGTTCTCCGCGCAGTCAACGGCAATCTTCGGCATGAAACGCTCCTTTGCGAATCGCTCCAGCGTTGGGAGCCGCGCTTCCGCCGCAGCAGCTTTTTCCGCTTTCTCTCGCTCCTGCTCTGCAATCTCCTTCGCTCTTTTCCGGCTAACGATCTCCCCGGCTTTGGCCTGGCGTTCAATCTCTGCGGCCTCGGCGTTCAGCTTTTTTTCAATTGTCTTAGCAGACCATCCTTTTTCAGGATACCATCGCCGTACAATACGTGGTTTTCCTCGCCCCATACTGACGCAGATTCGGTAGTATTCGCGTCCATCAGGTGTGGTCTCTTTTCTAATTGTAGCCATTTACTTACTCCCAACTTATTATGTCGTGCAGTTTTCAGCAATCGCGTTAGGTAAGATTTTTCGCCGTGCTATAGTAACCGCAGATTAGGGCAGGACATAAGAAACTGCAATAGGTTACCGCACTTCGGCACTAGATTCAGATTCTTCAATCAATCGCTCTGCAATCTTCGCCATAAGGAATTGCGGCTGGAAGATTCTTGAAATTCGCCATGCCTCCCTATCCTTTTCCGCAAGGATCTCCTGTATTTCCCTTGATCCGTCATCTGGATTTGGCATCTTTTCAGGATTGCAAATCTCACCCTCCAGGAAGGAAGCCCAATACCGAAAATCCATGCAATCAGCGAGAGCGTCCAGTATTGAGATAAAGCTTTCATCCTCCAAAAGGACGCTGAGGGCTCTCATTCTATTCTCATAATGCGTCAGGGCAATCAGCTTTGCTGAAGCGCCAGTTGATAGCCCCAGGCCGTCACACAAGGAGCGGGCATCCCGATCTCTCCCGGGATACTTTGTCAGACCGACGAGATAATCACACGAAACGCCGTAATGCTTTGCCAGCTTCGCCACAGTCAGATACCCAGTATTGCGCGGCTTGCACACAGAGCTCTCCAGGTCACCGAGATTGGATTTCGTGATACCCGTTGCACCGGATACCTGTTCCACCGTCTGACTGCCGTTCTGATTATATTTGAGCCTTGCGTCTCGGAATCTCTTTGCTGTGCTTACCTGTATTCTGTTCATTTATTCACATCCTACCCTATATTTAGTTCTTTTTGCGCTTCTTTTGCTTTGTATTCCCCACATCTGGACTTGCTATTGAAAGCCCTTCAAGGCTGTGCTAACCTACAAATAGGGTACAACAACAACCTTCGCCTTAAATATAGGTTATTCTTTGCTGTTTGTCAAGCCAAAATCGTACAGAGGAGTGAGATTATTGAAGAATCAAAGAATCCGCGAAGCGGCACGGGAAGCAGGGGTCTGCCTTTGGGAAATCGGTGAGCGCATCGGTCTCAATGACGGCAACTTTTCCCGCAAACTGCGCAGGGAACTGGACGACGCAGAAACCGAGCGTGTCCTGACGATCATTCGAGAAATATCCGAAGGGAGAGAGAAACATGAGTGAATATGTTCAGCCGAATTCCAGGAAACCGTTTCAGACAATTGCTGAGGCCTGCCACACAACCGGCTTGGCTCAATCATTCCTAAGAAATGGATGCCGGAGCGGTGTCGTCCCGCATATCAAATCCGGCAACAAATACTTGATAAACGTGCCTTTGCTGCTTCGACAGCTCGGTGTCCCGATGGAAGGTGATTGAAGTCATGAGGACGATTAAAAGCCGTCCCCGTGTTTGCACCACGGAGGCGGCAAAGGCGAGGGGCAACATTACGCAGTATCACACCTCTCAATATAATCATATCAGGCTTGTCGATCCAGCACAAGGGGGCGAATTAGATGGATGGTGATAAACTTTCCACTTTGTTGAGTGCCGGGTACAGCCTGGACCAGATAGAGGGCTCCGTTAAATCCGGGATTACGCTTGAGGAAGTAATTGATATAGCTTTTGAACGCTTTCAACGTGGCGAACCCGTTTTCAGCGACAATGAGTACCGTGGTGATATCTGGCAGGACCCAATTCCTTTTGAAACCTATAACCTCCCTTCCTTCCCTGTTGAGACGCTTCCCGCTCCCGTGGAGGCATTTGTAGAAGCACTGGCGGAATCCACTCAGACCCCGCTTGAAATGGGGGGGCTGCTTGCGCTGGGAGTGATGGCGGCAGTCTTACAGCGGCATTTTACACTAAGGGTACGTCCCGACTGGACGGAAACTTTGAGCCTGTACACTGTAATTGTTGGTGCTCCCGCCGAAAGGAAGTCCCCTGTCCTTAGCAGGATTACCAAACCTTTACGGGACTATGAGCGCGAACGCCGGGATGCCGATGCAGCGAACATAGCTCAGGCAGAGACCGAGCGGCGGATACTGGAGGGGAAGAAAGCAGCGGCCGAAGCAGCCGCCGTAAAGGGCAAGGGAAGCGTCGAGGACGCATTGGATCTTGCAGCACAACTCGCGGAATACCAATGTCCCCATGAACTGCGGCTCTTGGTGGATGACGCCACCCCGGAGAAGTTAGCGGAGATGATGGAGCAGCAAGGCGGCAGTATTGCGTTGTGTTCTGCCGAAGGTGGTGTTTTTGATTCCATGCGAGGAAGGTATGATCGGACCACGAACTTGGACGTCTACTTGAAAGCATGGGACGGGGAACAACTTACAATGGATAGGATCGGACGGAAAAGTAATAGGGTGGACAGCCCCAGGCTGACGGTTCTTCTCGCTATACAACCTGCAGTGCTTTCCGGTCTCATGAGTGACCGGGTGATGCGCGGGCGCGGCCTTGTCGGGCGTTTTCTGTATGCGATATGCCGAGGAAAAATAGGAGAACGTAAAGCGTCACCTGATCCGGTTCCGGAGAAGGTAGAACAGGCGTATAGGTCTTTCATCCGGCATCTACTGACCCTTGAACACTGCGGCGAGTTGCATTTATCTAAAGATGCGAACGATTACCGCTGTAGTTTTCATGATCACGTTGAAAAGCTGCTCGCCGGGCGCTGGGAGAGTATTCAGGAATGGGCCGGGAAGCTGGTTGGAACGGTATGCCGGATCGCGGCTATCCTCCATTGTGGGACAGCGCAGGAACCATTGAATGAACCCATCAGCGGAGAGACCTTCGAGGCTGCTTGCAGAATAGGGTTGTTCCTGGCGGCACATGCAGAGACTGCGTTCGGTCTGATGGGGGCGAGCGAAGCTGATGAGGACGCAAAGTATATTCTGAAACGTATCAAGGGTTCTGACCGCATCACTCGGTCTGAACTGACCAGACAGTGCCGTGGACGTTTCAAGAAAGCTGCTGATATGGAGACTGCATTGGAAATCTTAGAGGAGCGCAATTACATTCGTCGGGAAGAAGAACCCATAGGACAGGGGCGAGTGCAAATCAATTACGCGGTTCACCCAAACATCGGGTGATACTTCTATTGGAAATGATGGAATTGATGGAAACGACAGCACGCTTCCATCCCTTCCACATTCTGTACTGCTGAAAATAAACACTGTAACCTCACGTCAAATGGGGCGTGAGAAGCGGCAACGGGCCGAGACAGGGGGAGTCCCTGTTTCAAGGCTCCCCCCAGTCCACCTTAAGGGGGGAGCCCATTGAAGAACAAACAAAGAAATGCTTGGCGGGAGTATGAGCGGCGCAAGGCTGGGCTACAACGGCAAAACTTGACGCCTGCCGAGTACGAGCGTGCACTACAACGGTTAGCAAAGGAGTTGAGGGTTTGAGCCGCACGGGACAGCGAAAAGGCCGTAGAGCCGAAATCGAATTGTCGGAGCTGTTGAATGAACACGGATTCCAAACCCGTCCCGGCGCTCCTGTCAGCTTCGGCGGCGAGCCTGACATTGTGGGAATTCCCGGTATTCACGCAGAGGTCAAACGCCGTGAGTGCCTCGATGTTAACGCCGCGCTTGTCCAGGCCGAAGAGGATGCCTGTTTCTTCGGCGATGGCCTCCCGACAGTGTTCACCAGGGCGAACCGGAAGAAGTGGCGGGTAGTCATGACCTTGGAGGCTTGGATCGAGCTCTATCGGCGTGGAGGTGACAACAGGCAAAATAAAGATCCCTGATTGTACCACATCCTCTTGCCTCGTTGGTGCCTACATAGTATACTATATGTAGGATCAAAGAACTGTTTCACCCTTTTTTTCGGCAGGGACGGCGGGGCCAGCCACCTCGCCCGCCCTTCCGGGATCAATCTACAAAGGAGACCAAAAAATGAATGAAGATATGAGAATTTTTAACAGTGCGTGGACCAAAGCCGGAGAGTCCAGCGAAAGTGCAACGATGCTCGATGTGGAGAGCCAATTTTCCCGCGGAGGCCGCGTCGTGCTCATTAACGCCGGCCTGACACCCGATTGGGGCCACGCCTATTTTTTGGCAAAAAAAGCCATGGAAACCGCTGTGAGCGGCCTGCGTGATTCCGGGCTCGTCGCCGTTGCGGAGATTCCAAAGTTTTCCGCGGAACCTTCCTACATACTGGCAGAGAAGGCCGGTGGGCTTATTCCCACAATATGGGTAAATGTTTTTGCCGCGCTTGAAAGCCGGGCCGCGTGGGAAAAGGCCATTGAAGACGCTAAAGCAGAAGTCGCAATTCTTGAAGAGGCAAAAGCCGCGAAGGACAGCGGGGCGATGCTTCGGGTCATAGCGCGCCGGGATCAACTTCGGCGGGAGGGCCGCTTGACAGACATAGACCTGAACGCCGAGTTGAAAGAAAAGACCGGGGCCGTTCCTGAACTGCTTAAACGCTTGGGTATTCGGTAATGACCCTAACGGATGAATTTGTGCCAGCTGGCGAATACCAGCCTGTAACAGCGCCCATTGTCGTATCCAGCTCCCGGCGTGAACTGCGCGTGACGCAGAATCAGCGGCGGCAATCAGAAAGCGAGCCGCATACCGACATTCGATTTTGGGTTGTTGGGGATATGGAGATTCCCACCCGCTCCGGAATTCGCCTCAGCCAAAACGAAACGCGACTGCTCCGGGATGTGCTGGTTGCCCTCGACCTAGGCCCGTGAAGAGTGATTTTGCCATTTTATGAGAATGGAGCTGACCTTTTGTGTCGGCTCCATTCTTCTATGATGCTTTATCCTGCACCCCCTTCCATTTCCATTCCCGCTTCCACCCCGGCAAGGAAGCCGGTCAGCAACATAGCCTCCGGGGTATGTTCCGCTATGCCGAGCAGATCCAGGGCGGTTTTCACCGTGGCCGCTTCCTGTTCGTCCAACCTGGACGCCCACGCAAGAAACTGTTGCGCGGCATGCCGGAGAAGATCCTCACGCATTTTTTCCGCCCTCCTGCAGCAAACCGCGGAGCGCCTTGACGCCCAGGGGAGCCGGAAGCCGCAACGCCTCCATACGCCGTGCGGTAAACGCTTTGCAATCCGCACCGGAAAGCGTCTTTTCCCGATCGATAGCCGAATTGTTCAGGCGCTGAAGCTCCGCCGCCTCCTGGTAGTCTGCCGTCTGTGAGAAATAGGCGTCGCAGGATGCCCCCTCCTCCCCAACAGAAAGCCGAAATTCCAAAAGGGAAGTAGAGATCCGATCACAGCAGACCCGGAGAACCGTTCCCACTTCTTGAGCTGCCGCCACGTCCAGCGGTTTCGTCTCAAAGGAGCCGAAAAAACGATCCCACGCACACTCCAAAAGACGCAGCGCGTCCTCCGTTTCGTACACCAGACAATAAGCGGCGTTCCCTGCGTGGATCATGTCCTCTCCTGTTAAAATGTTCATTTGACAACCTCCATTCGTTTTTTATCGGCAGGGGGAGCGGGTTTCCCCGCCCCGTCCTTATCCGTCATATCTGGCCCGCATTTTCCGGAGCCGCCGAGAAACCGTCCCCTGGTCCACACCCACCACCTGGGCTATTTCCTCCTGATTATCACCCCGCAGAGCATGGGCCACAATGCGCCGATCCATTTCATCCTGGCACATCCGGTCCGCCGCGTCCTGGGCCGCTGCCAGATCTTCAGGGCTTCCCGCGTAGGATCTAACGAGTCGGCCCATATCTTCCACCGGAAGGGACTCAGGAGATCCGGCCCGGGAACGAGCGTGCGGCCTGTAAAACTCGTTCAGCTTCCGCGTCGCCGTCATAGCCGCAATCACCAGGGCAAAGGTCAAGGGCTTGTCCCCCGCTTTATCGAGGGCGTGTTCCATGTGCGTCCATCCTTCACCGGCTATCAGGTCAAGGGAATCCTCCCAGGTTTCCGTCTGCCCCATCCATTCCGCATTGTGCCATCCGTGACGGTCACAGCGGCGGGGAACCGTTGCGGCCACGCGCCGCAGGGCGGAATACTGTTCATCCGGGGAAAGGGCTGCCCATGCGGTCCGGGCGTTGATGCTTGTGCTGGTCATCGTGATTAGCTCCTTCCGTTAGATTCTGGTGTGTGGTCCCCTTTGTTACCCGGGGGGACCAGGCCGGGGGCCTGCCGTCAGGCGGAGATTGAGAAGCGGCGGCTTGCCGTTTGCTTCGTGAACGCTTTGTAGAGGTCGCTATGCTCACGCTTGAAAGCCGTGCTGTCAAACCGAGTGCTGAGTACGGAAGTCCAGCGAAGAATGTACTTGCCTGCCGTCAGCTCTTCCTTGCCCTGGGCGTTCATTTCGTTTTTGAGCTGGTCTTTCAGGGCTTCAACTTCCTTGCTGGCCTCATCCAGCAGGCTTTCCCACTCCCGGAGGGCTTCGATTTTGGTAATCATTTCATTCTGGCTCATGGTCTGTACCCCTTTCATATTCAGGTCTTAGGCAAGCGCCGGGGGGCGTTCCCGCTGATAGCTCCGTAAGCA
Source organism: uncultured Clostridia bacterium (assembly GCA_947307365.1). Lineage (GTDB taxonomy): Bacteria > Bacillota > Clostridia > Oscillospirales > Oscillospiraceae > UBA1774. The sequence continues at coordinate 29,682 of CAMZIY010000003.1, read as the reverse complement.
TCCCACTCTCCAAGATCCCGGTCCGGTCTTATCTCGCGCTCTCTTTCCGCTTTGGCTTGCCTCCTTGCCCTTTCTGATCCCAATCATAACACGGTTAAACCGTGTATTCAATAGGCAGAATATACAAAGTTTAACCGTGTATTTTGTGTAAAATTGTACTGTTAAACCTCGTGGATTTGTGCTAAAATCAGTACAGAGGTGATAGTATGGCAGTATCAGAAGCGCGAAGGCGAGCCAATACTAAATGGGACACCGCAAACATGACTGTATTGGGGTGCAAGATCAGAAAAGAAAAAGCGGAGAAGTTCAAGGCTGCTTGCCGGGATGCCGGGACCACACCCAACGCAGTCTTTACCGAAGCAATTGACAACTTTATGGATGAACACGCGCAGGGGGCCAAAGAGGGATGAGCCAGCATAAGAAGATCCTGCTTGCCATATTGAGTGGAACGCAAGATGCAAGTATCGGGTTTTCCGAGTTGCAAGCCCTTCTTGCGCGATTAGGATTCCAATGCCGAATCCGGGGAGACCACTTTATCTATTCGCGGGATGGGGTGGAGGAAATCGTGAACTTGCAGCCAAAGAACGGCAAAGCAAAACCCTATCAGGTGAAGCAAGTCCGGCAAATTATTCTGAAATACCGCCTTGGAGGTGAAATCGTTGAATAAGTATGAAGTCATCCTTTATTGGTCTGCTGAAGATGAATCCTATATTGCCGAGGTCCCAGAGCTTGCCGGGTGTATGGCCGACGGGGACACCATGGCCGACGCTCTGAAAAATGCGGAGCGGGTCATTGCCGAATGGATCGAAGTTGCAAAAGACTTAGGGCGGGAGATTCCCGAGCCGAAGGGCAGACTGAAATACGCTTAATATTCCGCGATTAAGAACCAGCCGGAACAATCCCCGGCTGGTCTTTTATTTGTCTACAATATAGCTTGCTAGTTATTTGTTTGTAGTTTATACTTCAATCGAAGGGAGGCGATATTTTGAGTTTTGCATCTAAGGATTCCCGGCATCGTGGATGGTGGGGATACATGAAGTGGTGCATCCGCAAGTATGACACGATAGCAGAACCGAGAACAGAGCTTGAACGCCGTGAGCTTGAAGCCGTTGACACGGCTATTGAACATACCAGGTCATTGACTAATGGGGAAAGCCACCTTGAACTTGTCCGGCTTATTTACTGGAAGCGGAGCCATAACGTGCTTGGCGCGGCTATGGCGCTGCATGTCAGCGAACGCACGGCGCTACGTTGGCACGGAGATTTCATCAAAGCCGTCGCTCTTGCCTTCTTCGGTCCAGCTCTGACGGACCCGCCGCTGTACTGAGCATAGGCTGAGCAAGCAGCGGAGCGGCGGCCACCGTCACACCACGACCACGGCTCACACCGCCCATGAGCGTACACGTACACGCACACACGCGCACGACCAGCACCACCACGGACACCACCACACACGGCACAGGCACAGTGCCGCGGCCACCCACGACGAAGGGACACCCAGGGGAGGCACCGGGGCAGGGGCAAGCGAAGCGAAGCAAGCCTGATCAGCAGCCGGAGCCAGGAACCAGCACCCGCATAACCATACCGGCATTACTCAAAGGTGAACCGATAAGAGGCAAGCCTGCCGTTTGAAAGGCTGGAAAGCGTCGGATATACCCGCCACATGCCCCAGGAGCTTCACCAGGACGCGCAGAACATCAGGAAACCCAGGGACGACACCAGGAGCGGAGCGGGCCGCAGTATAGGCCATTCTGGAGGCCGTCAGCGGCACACAGCAATACCACCGGACATAAAACGAAATACAACTCAGGAACGCATACGGCACAATTCCATCATTTCCATCAATTCCATACCATAAGCACCCCCAACACTGCCCCGTCCATCACCAGCAGCACCCGCCGAAGGGCACACACCAGGGACACGCCCCCGGAGCAGACCAGCGCCACCGACACAGCTACAGGCAGCGACGCCGGGAAGAACGAAGGGCACCGGAAGGGCCAGGGGGGGACACCCCGAACAACCCGGGGCACGTTTTCAGTTCCCGCGTTCCTTTTTGCATCCTCACCCCCCTACTGCCCTTCTCGATTCCCTGTTGTTCCTTTTCCTGACCGCTGGGCGGCGATAGCGTGGATCTGTGCGAACCACCTCCACCAGCACAACATGAATGAGTTTCAAAGGGCCAAGCTCATTCAGGAAGAAAACGACGCTCGGCAGAAATCTCATGGCGGACAGATTGGAAATAAAAACGCAGAAAAACGAAGTGATGAATTCCATCGCTTTGTTTCGGGAGCCAGCAAAAACAAGACCCGCAAGCTCATCGCGCAGGAACACAACATTTCCGAACATCAGGTGCAAAAGGCCGTTGAGTTTGGACGTGGACTAGACCGTGCCGCAGAGGTTGACCCGGAATTTAAGCGAGAAGTCCTGTCCCTCGCGTACACGTACACATGCGCGCCTGCGTATTCTCGTACATGAAGCGCACATATTGTTAGTATGCGAATTATTTGGGAAGAAAGAGACACATCCCTTCCCTCCCCTGTTCTGCATAACAGATTTCCCTATCATTCGTCGTTTCCATCAATTCCATCATTTCCATACAGGAGCGGGTATGATTGGAGGTATCTATCCCTGCTCCGATTCATTATCCAGAAAGTGCAACATAAAGTGCAACATTCAAGATACAAAGTGCAACATCAGTCCTTGACAATCTACAGCAAGATTTGTCAAGCAAATCGGAGAATTCCTTGATATATAGGCGTTTCCGCAACTTTTATGGCTTCGCATATCTTCTTGTAAACTCGCGTATTCTGCCTCGTTTTAGTTTTGGTAAGGATGAGGTCACCAGTTCGAATCTGGTCAGCAGCTCCATAAAAGTTCCTGAAGTTGCTCATTTTGAGTGATTTCAGGAAATTTTTTGTGAGCGTTCTTTTATACGATAATGTGTAACAGCGCCATTTGGGAACAAATTGGGAACAAATCCGCTGAGATCGTGCTGTTGACGCGGTTTTTCCCTTTCTCAGGCCAAAAGCAGCTTCAGGACCTCCGGATTTTCCCGCAGCATCGCCGGCGCGGCTTCTTCATCCGACGTTGTCTGGGGCGCGTGTTTTCTGCCGAAATATGCCTGCTCTATCAATCCGGCCGGCCGCTTCCGGTCAAGACCCCGGCTCCGGTTCCTGTTGATCCGTTTTTGTCCCTCTTTTGCTCCGCTTCGGTCTGCTGACGACCTCTTCCTGCTGGGAATAGGCGCTTTCCAGGGAATAGCTGATCAGCAGCCTCCGGACAGAAGGGTGGCGAAGTTTTTTCAGAGCTCTTTCTTCGATGCGAGCGGCTGCGCCTTTCTTCAGTTCCAGCATTCTCTCGATCTCCGCATAAGTATGGACATGCCGGTCATACATCCCATAACGCAGTTCGATGACCTGCTTTTCCTGCGCCGGAAGGCAATTCAGGGCAGCCTTTACATCTGTCTGCATAGAGGATCGTATCACCGCGTCAAGGGGATCTTCCTGGACGGCGTCCCCGATCAGATCGCCTATCTCTGCACCGTCTTCTGCATCGGCAAGGGGGGAATTCAGCGATACGGACGATGTGAAACGTGTAAGTTCCCTGGAGATCGAGCGGTGGATGCTGGGATACGCATAGGAAGAGAATTTGTTTCCTCTGGCAGGATCGAAATATTTAACCGCATCGAACAGAGCAAGGTTTCCCGCTTCAATCAGATCCAAAAAGGGAACCCCTCTGTTTCTGTATTTCTTTGCGATCGTAACCACCAGAGGGGTATTGGCCTCGACCATTCGTTTGAAGGCGTCCGGATCTCCCTGCGCGGCACGCGCCGCTAAGGAGGATTCCTCTTCCGGGCTGAGAACCGTGATCTCAGACAAATCCCGCAGATACAGGTCCAGAATGTCAATATCCCGCTTTCCATCCGCAAAAACACGCGCCGCGGAATGCTCCGGCCTCAAAGCCTGATCGGTGCTGTCTTCAGCGTTTCCGGCAGACGAACGTTCAGCCGGATCGTCTTCCCTGCTTACTGCATCGTCACAATACGTCAACGGGTATTCTCCTCCTTTCGCAAAACGTGTTTCCTATGCATGCCTGCGCAGACACATACCCGCAAAATATCTGGTAGTTTATCATACGGCACGATCGATTTCAATCCGGGAAACCGGTAAGAATTTCCCGCCGTATGCCGGCGCTCGCGGATTTCTGACGGTTGATCAGAGGCAAGGAATGGTAATTGCCGGGAAGACCGGTCGGATCTTTTGCGATTCTTCTTTCATGCGATCGCCGTCCCCTGCCCGCGGTACAATCAGCCGTTTTTTATGCCAACTGCGTTTTCTGCGGAAATTTTCCAAAAAAGCGCGGAAAAATGAAAAACGCCTCCTATTATTCCGTTGTATGCTGCGCGCAACAGGAGGAAGTATGGCAACAAACCGGAGGAACGATGCGAAAAGGGGGAACGCGATGAAACAGAAGAATGAAAGTGTCAAAATGCGTCCGCTGTTTTGCCTGCGTATGCAGAGAGAAGGCCCTGTGCTTCCTCAGAAGCTTCAGGGAACGTTTCTTATCGACGAAAAGGCATTTCCCTGTTTTGCTCCCAAGGAGCCTGCCAGACTGCGTCTGCCGTACTGCAAGGAACGCGGCAAAATCAGCAACAGGCTCGTTCCGCTTCTGGAGTATCTGGCCCGGGAGGGGCTTGACGCGGTCATCACCGGCACGGCGCTGCAGAAAGAAAATCTCTATGCCGTGACCTCTGTGGAGCTTGAGGATACGGATAGCTTTGCAATGATCAAACGAAAAATGACGTCTGATGGGCTGCGCGCATGCATCGACAGGCTGTTGGCCTGGGACCTCGATCGAACGGATCAGCGAACCGACGCCTCGACGGATCTGTATTACCAGCCGGATCTGGAGGCCTACTTCACAGTTTGCAGACACACCTTTCCGGAATGGCTTTCCAATACGGCGCAGAGGAATCTGAACATTGCAAGAAGCGGATCTTCCCATGCCCGCGATCATGCGTACATGGCGCTCAGATACTTGCTCAATATCGACTGGTCTCCCAGAAGGATCCGGGTCCCTGACGCCGGGGAGGCCCGCAGCAGGCTGGACCGCATGCTGTTCGGAATGGAAGAAGTCAAGACTCGCATTCTGGAAACCCTCACGCATATCCGCCGGACGGGAACCTTTCCCCGCTGGGGGATCCTGCTGACCGGCCCTGCGGGATCGGGTAAAACCTGCGTTGCCAAAGCGTTCGCCGAATTGATCGGCCTGCCTGTAATTTTGTTGGATATGTCGGTGATCGGGCGGGAGGTCGAGCCCATCTCCGGAAGCTCGAGGATCTATAAGAATGCACGCCCCGGCGATATTCTGAGCAGGATGTTCGATGAGAGAAGCGCCGCGGGCGTATTGTTGATCAACGAACTTGACAAGGCGTTCTGTGCGGGCCAAAACGGGGAAAGTAGAGCGGCAAACGCGTTGCTCTCTCTGCTTGACAAGCAGGGATTCCGGGAAAACTTCCTGGAAGCGCTTCTTCCGGTGGATCAGCTTTTTGCGATCGCGACCTGCAACAGCATTGACTGCATCCCCGCGCCGATCCGCGACCGCTTCTGCCGGATCGATCTGCCGGCATATAACGCCAGGGAAAAAGCGGAGATCTGGAAACGCCATGTCGTCCCTGATGTGGCCGGTCGCTTCCATATGAGGCCGGACCAGATGTCGCTTACGGAGGATGCTCTGGAAACGCTGACGCTGGAATACACCGTCGAGCCGGGCGTACGGGATCTGGAGCAGTATGCGGAGCGCCTGGCCGCGGTTACGGAAGCCTATCTGGATGAGAAGGGTGAAGACTATACCCACACCTATGATAAGGCAGAGCTGACGAAGCTGCTCGGCCCGGGAAAAGCGGTAAAACGGTACTTTGCGGTGCATCCCGGAGAAGTCAATTCCTTTTTCTTCCACGGCGGAGCAGCGTATCCGCTCCTTGTGGAGGCGCAGTCAGCCCCCGGAAACGGCGAGTTCCGTGTGCTTGGGCCGGTGGCGGAGCTCCACAGGGAATACATCCGGGTTGCCTATGAATCCATCCGCAGCACGGTGAAAGAGGATTTTTCAAAACTGGATATCTCGGTATTTATTCCGGATCGTTTGCCGGACAGCGCGCGCAACTGCGTCGGCTGCGCCGCCTACGCAGCTATCTGCGGTCTGCTCTGCCATATGGATCTGCAGCCGATGGACACCGCCTTCATCGGCGGCGTCGATCTGAACGGCAATCTTTATTTTGACGAAGCGAATATCGTGCCGTTGCTGAAGGCTTTGCCGGATTCCGGGATCCAGACCCTCTATTCCCCTGTCGGCGTCAGCGAGATGATCGCGAAACAGGGCGCCTCCCTTTGCGGGAATCTGCAGGTGATCGAGGCATACCATGCGCGGGACCTGGTCGCTCTGGCGGTCAGCAGATAAGGAACGGAGCGCGCGTTTGCAGGGTGGGCTTTCCACGCATTTTGACCGTCCGCAACAGAAGAATCATACCGCGAAAGGAGTTTCTATGGCAGAATTCATTGAAAAGACTCCCGATAAAGAGGACCTCGGCTCTGTAGAAGAAATCACAGAGGAAGAACTGACCGACGCGGAAGAAACAATAGATCAGCTTGAGTTGGTCGACACGTTGGGTGTATATTTGAAAGAAACCGGGACGTTTGATCTGCTTTCTGCTCAGGAGGAGGAAGTCATCGGCCGCAAAGCCGCGCATGGAGACGCGCTTGCCAGACAGGCCATGATCGAAGCGAACCTGCGTCTCGTCGTTTCCATTGCGAAACGGTACAGCAATCGGGGGATGCCGCTGGTTGACCTGATTCAGGAAGGAAACATTGGTCTGATCAAGGCGGTTGAGAAATATAATTCTGACCTTGGCTTCAAGTTTTCTACCTATGCGACCTGGTGGATCAAGCAGGCGATCACAAGAGCGATTGCGGATCAGGTCCTGCTGATCCGCCTTCCGGTTCACATGACAGAGACGATCAACAAGGTTCGGGCTGTTTACCGTGACCTCACACTTCAATATGGGCGGGAACCGACCGTCGAGGAAATCGCCGAATATCTTTGCTGGCCTCTCGAAAAGATCGAATACGTTCTTCGTATCAACAGCGACACGGTTTCTTTGGACACTCCGGTCGGCGAAGATGGTGATTCGCGGATTTCCGACTTTATTCCTGACATAGATGCCCTGGATCCGGCGGAAGCAGCCGACTCGTCGGCATTGGAGCGCGATCTTCATAAGGTGCTTCTCACCCTCACGGATCGCGAGCGCCGAGTGATAGAACTGCGTTACGGACTGGAAGACGGAAGAACGCGGACGCTCGAAGAGGTCGGCGCCGAGTTCCATGTGACACGTGAAAGGATCCGGCAGATTGAGGCGAAAGCCCTTCGCAAGCTCCGGCATCCCTCCCGGTCCGGACTTTTGGTTGATTATATCTGAGATTGAGGTTGTGGGCATATGAAATACCCCATGCTGGATCCGTGGCTCGAGTTTTCCAGATGCGGTCCTGACATATACGTGGTCGAAGACGAAACGAGCGGGATGCTGTATTTGATGAACAGCTCTGTCGCGCGCTTCCTGAAAAAACTGAACGGCAGAACGGATCCTTATGGGATCGACCCGGCATTTTCCGAACGGGAAGTACAAAGGTTGCTGTCCGAGCTGGAAGCGCACGAGCTTTTGCGAACGGGAAGACTGATACGCTGCGGCAGGGGAACGGCTTACTGCGGACTCTGGTTTCCCGTTCTCTGCCCGCTGCTGAAGATCATTGCGAAAGCGTTCAACCGCTGCCTGCAGGTGCTCTGGGCGCCGATGCTGGCATGCGGTATCTGGTCCTTTCTGTATCATACGCCGCATGGTTATGCCGCATTTTCCACGTTTGCCTATTTGCTGGGCGTGCTGCTCGGCGTGCTGATCCACGAGATTTCGCACGCATGTGCAGGTTTTGTGCTGGGAGCAAAGGTCTCGGAAGTCGGTATCATGGTCAGATTCTATGTCTTTTTCGGCGCGTATACGCGGATCGATCTGGACCGGATCACCTCATGCACAAAGAGAGTGCAAGTCCTGGCTGCAGGAATCGAGAGCAATTTTCTCCTCGCGGGCTGCTTTCTCCTTATTTGCTGTTATTCGCGCTTTCCGTCCGTGTTTTTCAGCGCGGCGACTGCAAATGCCGTCCTGGGATTGCTGAATCTGGCGTTCATCCCCGGATTCGACGGCAGATTTATCCTGCAGGAAGTGAGCAGATCACGCGCATGGAGGTCATGGGGCGGAAATAGTGAAGCTTGAAGTATTCCGATCTGAGAAGCACGATGATGCGTGCATACTTTTGGAGGTTACCAGATGATCGAACAGGAAAAGCAACGTGTGGAGCTTCATCTGCACACAAAAATGACTGCGATGGACGGGCTGTGCGATCCGCGATCCATTGCAGCTCAGGCTGCAGAATGGGGGATGCAGGCGTTCGCCGTCACAGACCTTTGGAGCGTGCAGGCGTTTCCGGAAGCGTACCGTGCCGGGATCAGCCACAGTGTAAAGATCCTTTATGGCTGCGAGATTGGCTTTGCCAATGATGTCGATCCGATCGACGCCGATCGGGAGCGGATCTATCAGATCGTCCTGATCGCAAGAACCCGGGAGGGGCTCAAAGACCTCTACCGCCTGATCTCGCTGGCCAATACGAAGCACTTCCGGAGGGATCCCGTGATCGCCAAGAGCGAGATCCTCCCCTTTCGCGATGAGCTTATCATCGGATCCGGCGGCGCGGAAGGCGAGGTCTTTCGTGCCGTCGCGGAAGGGCGTGAAGAGAACTCGTTCTTTCCGATGCGGCATTTCTACGACTATTTTGAGATCCAGCCGCTCGCCTGCTGCACCGGGCTGATCGCCGAAGGCCTCGCCCATGAGACCGCAGATCTGCAGGCATTCAATCGCCGCATCGTTTCCCTCGGCGAAAGGATCGGCGTGCCGGTCTGTGCCACCGGAAATGTGTACTATCAACGGGCGGAAGACGGTCTGAGCCGTAAGATCCTTCGTTCTGCCGCAGGGTATCCTGAGTTTGACGACCGGAACGCATCGTATTTTCGAAGCACGAACGAGATGCTTGATGAATTCGCCTACCTTGGTGACGAAACAGCACGCCGGGTTGTCATTGACTGCCCTTGCGCCGTCGCCCGATGCGCCGATGCATTGGAGCCCCTGCACTTTTTCCCGGAAGACAAAGGCAGCCTTCAGCAGCTGAAGGAGCGGGTTTTCAGCCGCATGCATGCGCTTTACGGCGCCGATCCTCTTCCGCAAATCACGCAGCGGACAGAAAAAGAATTCACTATGGCGCTTGAACATGGTTATGATCCGTATTACATTGCAGCCATGACGGTAACCGATTCCGTAAAGGGACCGGTCTCGCTTCACAGCGGCGTGGGCTCGTCGCTGATTGCGTATTTTGCCGGGATCAGCGATGTCAATCCGCTCCCGCCGCACTATCGCTGCGCAAAATGCAGGTATACGGAATTTGCCGATGGAAAGGCAGCCTGCGGGGCGGATCTGCATCCTAAACGGTGCCCCGTCTGCGGCTCGGAGCTGGAACGGGACGGCTTCGGCCTTGCGGCGGAGAGCTACTGCGGGATCCCGGGGCGGGAAAAGCTTCCATACATCGTACTGGGACTTTCCATGCCGTCCGTTCTGGAAGCGGAACATGCGCTGCGCGAACACTATGACGCAGATAAGGTTTTTCAAGGTTGTGAGATCGATATCGTTTCACAGGCGGAAGCGAGATCCCTTGCAGAGTCCTATTGTTCAAAAAACAGGATCCGGCTCGACCCTGAGGCTCTGTCGCGGGCTGCAGGCGCCTGTGTGAGCGCAAAGCGGAAAACGAAGCGTGCGTCCGGCGCATATATCGTGCTCCCTCAAAGCGCGGATTGCCTGGAAGATCTGTGTCCCGCGGAAGCGGAAACGGCAGACGGCAGCACGGTCCCTCTGACGCATTTTCCGTGGTACGAACTGGCAGGCATTGTCCCTGCCGTGCACATTCGGGAAGATCCGATTCCGGCATTGCTGCAGGACTTGCACATCGCAACGGGGCAAGACCCGGAAACGATCCCGCTGGACGACGGGGAAATATTCCGGCTACTGGCATCCGGCGACATTTCGGTATACGGGAAACTGCCTTTGGAGGAGCCTGAACGCTTGTGCAGCGTGATGGCAGCCGTACGCCCCGATCATTTTGGAGCGTTTGTGAGGGCTTACGGCCTGGCGCGGAGTCCGGAGGCCTGGATGAAGCTGATGCTGACGCTTCTGGCACGAGAAACGGTCAAGCTCGAAGAGCTCATCGTTTATCGGGAGGACGTGATGCGGACGCTTTCAGCCGGTGGCATTGACGAAAAAAGCGCATATTTGCTGATGGAAGCCGCAAGAAAAGGCGCTTTCAAGCGGCTGGGATCCGGGGAAGATCTGGAGGAAAAATTGTGCGCGCACGATGTGCCTGCATGGTATCCGGATGCGCTGCGCCGTGCGGAATATCTTCCGTTTGGCGGATCGGTCATTTCCAAGGCCAGGAACCTCTATCAATGCATTTGGTACAATGTGCATGACCCCAACCGATATGCCGCGGTAATTGCAGCACAAACGGCGGGAAAAAACGGACGTTGAAAGAGGAGCGAGCAATGAAGTATTACGTGGCTGCGGATATTCATGGGTTTTATTCGATATTCCGGGAATCGCTGGAACAGGCCGGGTATTTCAGCGACAAGGGTGAGAGCAGGCTTGTGATACTCGGCGACCTGTTTGACCGCGGCAATGAGGCAAAGGAGCTGCAGGAATTCATCCTGCAGCAAATGGAAACGGGAAAGCTGATGCTGATCAAGGGAAACCACGAGGATCTGTTTCAGCAACTGGTGACCGAGGATCATGGTCTTCCATATGATCATCATATCCATAACGGAACATACGATACCGCTCTGCAGCTGACCGGATTTACCCGTGATATGGCAAAAATGCAGAACTTTGCGTTTTCACTCGCGGCCAGAAAGACCCCCTATTACTCTCAAATCATCCCGTCAATGCCGGATTACCATGAAACGGAACACTATATTTTCGTTCATGGGTGGATTCCGTGCATTGCGGATGGCGGCACCGGGTTCACCTACTATTCAGAATGGCGGGATGCAGACGATTTCGAATGGAAACGGGCGCACTGGATCAACGGCATGGATGCCGTTCAGACCTGCCCGGGAGGAAAAACGATTGTGTGCGGGCACTGGCATACCTCTTATGGTCACGCGAAGTATGAAAAACGGGGCGCAGAATTCGGCCCCGATGCGGACTATTCCCCCTATGTCGCGCCTGGAATCATCGCGCTGGACGCCTGTACCGTGCTCAGCGGGAAGATCAACGTGATCGTTCTGGAGGATTGAACATCACGGAAAACGGAAGTAAGGGAACCGGTCATTACGCCGCAGCAATATGCCATACCGGAAACACGATCGATTGATCGGTCATGCTGTCGAAGATTGCCATCGGATCATCGATCGTGCAGAACTGGGCGCGGATCCGGACAAGCATAGGCATTGAACGAATGAATCGGGAGACCCGGCGGCGGTCGTTTTTTCCGTTTTGCACATAGATTTGTTCATATTTTGCCGATATAATGACCTTGTTCGATTTGGATCGCCGGAAGGCAGGATGATCTCCCGTCAACATTTGGCGATCAGAAAGGAGTCTTTCCCTTGAAGAAGCGAAAGATCCATCTCACAGCCATCAGCACCTTCCACTATATCAAGCTGGTATACCGCTCCATTCTCTTCCTGGCCGCAGCCGCCTTCTATATCGCCTACCGCTTCACCAACGATGAACGCATCTCCGTCCATCTGGACAAGCTGCCGGTTGTTCTCGGCGTGATCTGGGTCGTGTATGTGGCGGAGATGGTCCTGCGGTTCTTCCCCTCCAGACTGGAAAGTCCCGGCTGCCAGAAGCAGTTCGCCCGGAATTACATCAAGACCGGGCAGACGGAGATCGACGTGCAGGACAACCATGGCACGATGCTGGTGGCCCTGCTCTGGATCTGCTTCAACGGCGTTTTCGGCGCGCTGTACATGACAGGCGTATTCGACGTGGGCATCATGATCCTGATCAGCTGCGCCTATGCGGTATGCGATATGATCTGCATCCTCTTCTTCTGTCCTTTCCAGACCTGGTTCCTGAAGAACAAATGCTGCAGCGCCTGCCGGATCTACAACTGGGACTATGCCATGATGTTCACTCCCCTGTTCTTTGTCCGGGCCGCCTACAGCTGGAGCCTGTTTGCACTGTCTTTGGTTCTGCTCCTTCGATGGGAGATCACCTTTTACCGGCATCCGGAATGGTTCTCCGAACGGACGAACGCATATCTGCACTGTGCAAACTGCAAGGAAAAACTCTGCACCCATAAAACTCAGCTCCACTCCCTCTGGAAGCAGGTGGAGGCCTTTACGGCAGAGCGGATCCGCAGGCTGAAGCAGACGGAGGAAAGGATCATCAAAAGATAACCGACAAATCGATCAGGCGGTGAGGAAGACTCCTCACCGCCTTGTTCATTCTCTCTGACGACGATCAGACCTTCTGCCTGGAAAGACCGGTATCGCCGAAGGTGGCCTGCCAGTTGCCCACGGGGCAGTAGATCTGGCAGCGGTTGCAGTAGCATTTGGGATAGTGGTCCAGGTTGCAGTTGGAGATCTCATACCGCTTCATGGCATCCGCGATCTCCTCGTCCGTGGGATCCTCGCTCTCTACCAGATCGCCCCGCTTGCGGATCCCGGCGAATTCATTGCGCATGCCCAAGGCGGCGACGGTGCAGGCGTTGACCTTATGCTTTCCGACCTGGTATTCCTTTCCGCCGATGCTCCAGGTGCTGCTCTCCCCGCTGGCCTTGTCCGGCAGGGCGTGCATGGGACAGAGATCGCTGCACACATGACATTTCTCCGGATCGCAGAGCCGGGGGCCGTCGTCCGGGGCGTCATATTCCAGTTCCAGATCCGTCAGGAGGCAGCCAAACTGCACCCGGGGCCCATACTGCTTTGTAATGGGGAAATTGTTCCAGCCGGGCTGGGCCAGCCCCGCGGCGATGGCCGCATGACCGATGTTCATGATGAGACCGTCCTTGTTGGGACCGGCAAACATGGGCAGGGGCGTGTTTTTCGGCAGAGTGCCCTGTTCCGGACCGCAGCCCATGGGCTGCGTGGCGGCGCCGAAAGTATTTTCCAGGTAATCCGCCAGATAGAAGGTGGACAGGGCCATGGTCCAGTTGGGCACCAGCTCCAGGCCGTAGGTGGAGTAAATGGACTCGGCAAAGGCCATGCCGTCCTCCAGCCGCCGGAACTGGGCCTGCACGGCGCCGTTCAGCAGACGGCGGCCAAAGACGATGACGCTCTTGCAGCAGTAGAGTATATCCGTGGGGCGGTAGCCTTCGGGTTCGGCGTCCAGGGCGGAGGCGGGACAGACGCCCACCATGTCCATGCCCCGTTCCGCAATGAGGAAGTTCTTGATCTTTCGGGTGATGATCTGTTTATCCATGTTCCGTTCCTCCCTCCTCAAAGCACGATCCCGGCGCGGCGGTCGCTGTGGATGATGCTGAAGCCAAGCTCCCGCTCTTCCGTCACGTTTCCGTCGTCATCCAGAGTCTCCTGCACCGCCAGGGCCCAGGACTCGGCTGAGGTCCAGTCGGAAACATACCGGCCGTTGCCCAGGTTTTTGATCCATACGTTGTGCTCCAGCAGATAATACTTATGGATGCGGCAGTTCAGGGGATTGGCTGAGCTGACGGGGATCACCCGCTCCAGCTTGCCGTCGATCCCGCCGACCCCCTCCAGCTCCAATTCCAGAAACTCAGGCTGAGGGAAGCCGGGACCCAAGCCCCTGGCTCCTTCCCGGAAAGCCTTGACCTTATACACATACTCCCCCCGATAGGGCAGATACCCCTCCGGCAGGGCGGTGGACAATAATCTGATCCGTTTTTTCATCTTCCCGGCCCTCACTTATTCGATAATCCGGTCTTCCGGAACTTCTCCGCCCAGTTGCCCACGGGACAATAGACCAGGCAGCGGTCGCAATGGTACATGGGCAGATGATCCAGGGTCTGGAAACCGGGGCTTTCAAACTGCTTCTCCAGGGCTGCGGCCAACTCCTCGTCGCTGGGATGCTCGCTCTCGATCGCGTTGGAGGCGAAGCGGTTCAGTTCCCGCTTGAAGCCGAAGCAGGCGGCGGCGCAGCCGTTCACATCCAGCTTGCCTACCCGGACCTTTGCTTCCCCGGATCTCCATTCGATCCCCTCCCCAGCCTCCAGGGCATGGACGGGACAGACCTGCACGCAGACGGCGCCGCATTTTTCCGGATCGCAGAGCTTTTCCCCGGAATAGGGCTGATCGTACTCCTCAAACTCCAGGCTGGTGACGATGGCACAGAGGTATACGCGGGGGCCGTTATCCGGAGTGATGATCCGGTGGTTCCAGCCCATCTCTCCGATCCCCGCCCAGTAGGCGGCCTTGTACAGGTCGATGGGCAGACCCGATTTGAGAGGATCCGCGAAATAGGGGACGTAGTTCCCCTCCGGCTGCACCGCCTGGAGCACGTTGTTGGTCAGGGGCATGGCGAAGCAGCCGTACGTGTTTTCCAGCCACTGGGCAATATCGTAGGTCTCCTTCATGCACAGGTGGTTCACGCTGAGGACGAAGGAATGAGCGGAATAGGAACCCGAAACGTTCATCACGCCGTTCTCAAACTGGCGGAACTTGGTCTGGATGGAACCGGAGATGAGCCGCCTGCCGAAGACGATGACGCTTTTGGCGTTGGGAAGCAGGTCCGAAGGGCGGCGGCCAACAGGTTCATCCTCCAGCGCCGAGGCGGGGCAGAGGCCCACGTAGTCCATGTCCGAACCGGCGAGGACGCGGTTCTTTACCATTTCCGATCGGGTCATTTGTGCCGCGCCTCCTCCCAGTTATAGGTGTCCACGTCCACATCCGGACAGTCGTCGATGTACTGATTGATGTCCACGCTGGAGACCTTGGTATCGTGGAAGCGTTCCTTCCAGTTGCCTACGGGGCAGTACTGGAGGCAGTTGCCGCATTTCCAGGAGGTCTGGTGCTGGATGAAATGGTGGTAGATGTTCTCCTTTTTCACCCGGAAGCGCTGAGCCGGAGTGAATTCCTCGTCAATGGGATTCTCCATGATGGGATCCATCAGGTTATAATCCCCGTTGAAGTTGAAATCCGAATAGCAGCCCTCGCAGGCGATCTTGCACTTGGTCCAGTTCAGACCGGAATACTTTTCGATGTGGCCCTCTCCGAAATCCACGATCCGCTCCTGGCCGGGCTTGTAGGGTGGGATGGCCCCGGTGGGACAGACCTTCTCGCAGATGTGGCACTTCTCGAAGTCGCAGAGACGCTCCCCGTCCATCATGGGATCCGGAGTGAGCTTCAGGGTGGTGAGCACCCCGCCGAAACGGTTCCGGGGACCGAATTCCGGGGTGAGGACGATGCTGTGCCAGCCGAACTGGCCCAGGCCGGCGGCAACGGCGCAATGGCGCATGCTCAGCATGCCGGAGCCATGGGTGGGGCCCGCGGTCATGGGCATGGCGATCTCCCCGGTATTCTGCTCCAGATACCTGGCCAGCCGGTAGGCGGCCCACAGCAGGTTATAGTTCGGGGAGCCAACGTATCCGAACATGCCGTATTGCCCGTGTACGTTGAATTTCCGATCCTCATAGGCCCGCAGGGCGGCGTTGACGGCCCCGTCCGGCAGGCGCGTGCAGAACATGATCACCGACTGGCATCCGGGAAGAAAGTCCGTTGGATGCATCCCCTTGGGCGCGGAATTGAAGCGCTCGATGCTGGCGATGCCGACTTTTTCCTGATGACACTCAGTCAGGACAAAATCTTTGATCTGCTTTTCCAATGTTGGCATTCCCATAGCGTTCACCTCTCGTACGGATCTTGATTCTCCTCTTGTTAATTTTGTATTATAACACTCTCGATGAAGAATATCAAATCCCAAACGCAGGTCTCTCCGGCGCAAAGGCGTTGAATCTGCTTACCCTTTGCATTATAATGGATCGAAAGCTTTTCCGCCCATTCAGCCCGAAAGGAGGGCACGGCAATGAAAAAAGGCAGCGCATTGAGGATCATCGCCATTGTGCTGGTCCTGGCTCTTCTGACCGCCTGCGCCACGGTCACCCCCATCCCCACTCAGGAGCCTCAGCCTACGGCTCCGCCGGAAACGGCGGCTCCCACGCCGACGCCGGCCCCGACCCCGAAGCCGACGCCGGAACCCACTCCGGAACCCACCCCCGAACCTACGCCGGAGCCTACGCCTGCAGCAATACCGCTTGATGATCTGCCGCCCGAGCTGATGGGATCTCTCTGGTGCTTATATGCCTATGAGGTGGAGGGCGGCTATGAAGAGGCATGGGAAAACGGCATTGAGGAATGGCTGGAGTTCTTCTATGACGACGCCCAGGTGGATTTTTACGGGCGTTCGGACGGCGGTCTGTGGTCCGTCTTCGATTATATGGACGTAATGCAGGACGAGACGGGCGCGCTCTTCTTCAGGGAAGAGAACGAAGATGGGACGCGGTGTTTCACCATTACCGCCATGAACGATTGGGATATGGAAGTGAGCTGCAGCTGGGAAAACCCGGACGGCTCCCCCGGCGGGAGCACTCTCTGGTTCAACCGGGTCCAACCCCAGGAGGACGGCCGTCCCCTGGACGCAAAGGAAACGGCGGAGTTCGCCGCCCGGTTCGGCCCCGCCGACTGGGGCTTCTTCCGTACCTGTTACGCCTATCCCCAGGAGATCGACTGGGCGGCGGTCTGTGCCGGCGGCGCGGGCATCTCCCGGGAACCCACAGAGGAGGAGCTGGCGGCCTGGCGAAAGCAGTACCGGGAAGAGCCGGATGGCGAACTCATGGTCATCCGGAAGGCCGATCTGCCGGAGCTGGCGGACAGGAAGACGTATACGGACTACCGGGAGGCCCAGGATCCCCTTCTCTGGTGGTTCGAGCCGGACGGGGATCACTTCATGGGGTATCGGGATCCCGCCGCCCTGGAGCCCGTTCAGTTCCGGAGCATGTATCTGAGCGGCGACAGGCTGACCGTATACTATACCCTGCCGGAGGATGAAGAAACGGTGTACCGGGCCCGGCTGTTCCGGGTCGATCAGGAGGGCAGCGGCCTGGTGTTCGGCTCCGTTTCCAATGCCGGTGGGATCGCCCCGGCGAAGCTGGCCATGATCCGCTTCTATGAGACCCGGGAGGAAGCGGAGGCGGTCCCGGGGGTCTCCGCCTGCATCCCCACGGAGCACCTGGATTCCGACGAGCCCAACTGGGTCTGGGCAGTGATCACCTCCTGCCAGAACGGCCTGCAGTACAGCTTCCAGCGGGCTTCCATGTCCGGGGAGAACGCTGACGCCATGGAGGCGCTGATCGGAGCAAAGCTCCCGGATCAGGTGCTGTTTTCCGGCACGCTGAACACAAATGAATCGGTGGCTCTGGAGGTCAATCTGGCCTGGTATCCCCGGCTGCGGCTGGAGCTCACCAAGGATTATTTCTGGGGAGAATACTGGTTCGGTCAGGATAACTGGAACGCCGCCATGGAGCCGGATACCCGGCGATACGTCACAGGTCACGACCTGGATGGGGAAGGCCGGGGCTGCTCCCCCTTGAACGAAACTGAACTGATGAACGTCCTCAGCGGCAATCCCTGGCTCCTCACGGACGACCGGGGCGAAGACATTCTGGCCTGCCTGCAGATCTATGAAGACGGAAGGGCGGACATCGTCCTCACGGAAACCTGGTACAGCCTGCAGGGCGAGTTCTTCCGGCTGAATGCCCGGGAGGATCAGGCTCCCGACGCGGTCCGTCTCACCGCCGGCTCCGAGAGCTGGAGCAGCTGGATCGGCAGCTCCGGGGAACGGGATTCCGATCGGATCGGCGATTATGCTCTGTCCCTGATCCAGCTGCCCGGAGAACAGATCCTTTCTCTGTACCAGATCGGCGATACCGGCAGCCTGGGGCTGCTGCTCCCCGGCTGCTTGGAGGAGGACTCTGCTTTCTATTTCCGCCGCTTCATGGGCGCGACGCCCATCAACCCCGTAGGCTGAACCATGGGCAAGGAAAACGGCGAATGGATCCTCCGCGGCCGCACGGGGCCGGGTCAGCTCAGGACCCCGGAGGAACTGGAGGCACGGGTGGAGGAGCTGGGCTTTCTCCCCCTGTTTGAAAACGAAGTCAAGGGCTTCTCCGTTGAGGAGCATACGGATCCGGCGGATTGGTGGACCGACAGCGAAGCCCGGGACCCCTGGAGCTGGCGGGAGCAGCTGGCCCGCAGGGGCAGGGTCGCTTACGGAAAATTCTTCGGCGGACGGGCGGGCTTCGTCTCCCTGGACTGGTTTCCCCGCTTCGCCAACGCCCGGCGGGACGGGTACGACTTCGACGCCCTCTGGGAAGAGGGCAAGGCCAAGGCCAAAATGAAGCGGATCATGGACCTGTTCCCGGATCGGGAGGAACTGTTCTCCAACGAAGTCCGCCGTCTGGCCGGCTTCGGCAGCGAGGGGGAACACGGTTTCGAGGGAACGGTCACCGCCCTGCAGATGCTGACCTATCTGGTGATCCGGGATTTCCGTTCCCGTCTGAACAAAGCGGGACAGCCCTACGGCTGGCACATTGCGGTGCTCTGCACCCCGGAGACCCGGTGGGGATATGACGCCGTCACCTCCGCGTATGCCGAGGACCCGGCGGACTCCCGGGAGGCCATCATCCTGCACCTGCGGAGCTGTCTCCCCGAGGCCGGGGAAAAGGCCCTGCGTCGACTGATGAAATAGGAGGCGGAACATGGAATACAACAAAGCGGTTTCGGATCTGCATATCGGGGATCAGGTGGAAGGCTACTACGCCCTGGGGAACATCCAGCTCAAGAAGAGCGCCGCCGGAAAACCCTACCTCAGCTGCACCGTCTCCGACGCCACCGGCTCCGTGGACGCGAAGCTCTGGAATTTCACCGGCCAGGCCGGTGCGGAGGACAGCGGCAAGGCCGCTCTCATCCGGGGGGAAGTAACGGAATACAACGGCAATCTGCAGTTCATCATCCAGCGCATGCGCTTTGCCGGAGACCAGGACGACTATGATCCTGCAGCCCTGGTCCCCGCTGCGCCGATCGACCCGACAGCGGCCATGGACGAGGTCCGGCAGCTGATCCGCTCATTGGAGGATGAGGATTACCGACGGCTGTGCCTCGCCCTCACAGAGCGGTACGAGGCGGCCTTCACCCGGCTCCCGGCCGCCAAGAGCATGCATCATGCCTTCCTGTACGGCCTGCTGATGCATACCCTGAATATGCTTCGGCTGGCGGACTTCATGGCGGGACTGTACGCCGAGGTGGTCCACCGGGACCTGCTCCTGGCCGGCACTCTGCTGCACGACCTGGGCAAGCTCTGGGAATTCCGCCTCTCTCCCCTGGGCCTGGTGACGGAATACAGCGTTCCCGGGGACCTGCTGGGCCACATCTATATGGGCGCCCGGGAGGTGGAGACCGCCGGGAAGGAACTGGGCCTGCCGGAGGAAAAGACGACCCTCCTGGCCCACATGATCCTCTCCCACCACGGCGACCCGGAATTCGGCGCGGCGGTCCCCCCTAAATGCGCGGAGGCGGAGCTGCTCTCCGCCATCGACCGGATCGACAGCCGGATGGAGATCTACGCCGAATCCCTGCCTCAGGCTCAGCCGGGCCGGTTCACCCTTCGGGTCCCGGCGCTGGAAAAACGGGTATACCGCATCGACTGAGGCGTGCAAAAAACGGCGCCCGCATCGGAATCAGACCGATGCGGGCGCCGAACGTTTGTTTTCAGCAGAGGCCGTATTCCTGTGCCAGAGACCGGAAAGCGGGAAGGGATCTGCGGATCATTTCGCCCTTCACGCAGTAGGCCGCCCGGGCATATCCGGTGATGCCGAAATCATTGGAGGGCACCAGGAGCAGGCCGTATTTCCGGGCATGTTCGCAGAATTCCTTGGCGTCCGGGATCGGGCACCGGATAAAGAGATAGAACGCTCCGTCCGGATGGATATAGGGTATCTTCACTTCGTCCAGGATGCTGCAGAGTATATCCCGGTTCTCCTTATAGGTGCTGACGTCCGGTTTCAGATCCACGCAGGCCTCGATGACCCGCTGCATGAGGCTGGGGGGATTCACATACCCATAGGACCGGGCCGCGCCTGCCACAGAGGCGAAGACCTTCTCCCGATCCGCCGCACGGTCGCTCACGGCGCAGTAGCCGATCCGCTCCCCGGGGAGGGAAAGGGACTTGCTGTAGGAGTAGCAGACCACGGTGTTCTCGTAGAAACTGATGGGACTGGGCACCTGCTTGCCGTCGTACTCCAGTTCCCGATAAGGCTCGTCGCTGACGATATAAATCGGATGGCCGTATTTCTCCTGCGCCTTGTGCAGAACGTTCGCCAGCCGCTTCAGGCTGTCCTCCGTCAGCACGCTGCCGGCAGGGTTGTTGGGGGAGTTCACCAGCACCACTGCGGTCTTCTCCGTAAGGACCGCCTCCAAAGCGGCATCATCCAGCTGCAGGTCCTCCCGCCGCAGGGAACAGACCACGAACTTCCCCCCCGCCGTACGGGTGAACACCGGATATTCCGGGTAATGGGGGGCAAGAGCCACCACCTCTTCCCCGATGCGGGTCAGGGCTCGGATGGAGGAGGTGACGGCGGCGGAAGCGCCGCAGGTGACGTAGATATCCGTATACTCCGTATTCACCCCGCAGCGGGCGTTCAGCTGGTCGGAAATGGCCTTCCGCAGGCTGGGACGGCCGGGAGCCACGGTATAATCATGGAGGGTGGGATCCTCCAGCACCTTGAGGATCGCCTCCTTTACCTGAGGCGGAGCCGGCACGCTGGGATTGCCCAAGCTGAAATCATAGACCTTGTCCTCCCCGATCTCCGCCTTCAGGCGAAGACCGTATTCATATACCTCACGGATGCAGTTTCGGGCGATGCCCCAGCCCAGGGTATCAGATGGGATCACAGGAATTCCTCCTTTTTCTTTTCCTCTTCTTTAAGATAACTCATCAAATAGTCAACTGCAAGCCTGTATCCGTCAAAACCGAAGCCCGCAAAGGTTTTCAGGCAGGCCATACCGGGGTAGGAGATGCGCCGGAACTCCTCCCGGGACTGCACGTCCGTCAGATGCACCTCCACCGCAGGGATGGCCACGGCCTTCAGCGCATCCAGGATGGCCACGCTGGTATGGGTGTACGCCGCGGGATTGATGACGATGCCGTCGTATACGCCGTAGGCCTTCTGTATGACCTCCACCAGTTCCCCTTCATGGTTGGACTGAAAGAGGTCCGCCTCCGCTCCGGCCTGATCGCAGGCCTCCCGGATGCAGGCACAAAGGGCGGCGAAATCCTGTTTTCCGTAGAGTTCCGGCTCCCGGATGCCCAGCATATTCAGATTGGGTCCGTTGATGATCAGCAGCTTTTTTCCCATAGCTCCAGTATCTCCTTGGCGGCAGCCTTCGGGCTGCCGTTATTCTCCACCCGGTGATCCGCGAAGGCGGCGTACAGATCCTTCCTCCTCCGATACAGCTCTTCCGGCCCGACGCTCTGGCTCAGGGGACGGTTGGAGACCGGGAGCTTGCCCAGATCCCGCCGCAGCCAGAAGATCCTGCCGTTCTGCCGCAGAAGGTCCCGGTTCTCCGGCCGCATCACGCAGCCCCCTCCCGTGGCGATGACCGCGCCGGAACCCTTACCCAGCTCCGCCAGCACCCGGGTCTCCAGGTCCCGGAAGGCCGCCTCCCCTTCCTGCCGGATGATCTCCGCCGGGCTTCGCCCGGCTTCCCGGGTCAGCACCTCATCCGCATCCAGGAAGGGGCGGTCCAGCTCCCTGGCCAGCAGCTTCCCCAGCCGGGTCTTCCCGCAGCCCGGCATGCCGATGAGGATCAGGTTCTCCGTGGTCTTCCGCACGCTCCCGGCAGCCTTTTCGATCAGGTCCTCCGGCAGGGAACGGCCCAGGAAAACCTCCTCGCTGCCGTGGGCCTGGGCCGCCAGCATCCCCAGGCCGTTCCGGCATGGGATGCCCAGCTTCTCCGCTTCCAGAAGAAGGGCGGTGCGGGCGGGATTATAGATCAGATCCAGTACGGCCCGGCATTCCGGAAAGCTCCGGAGGCTCGCCGCCGCTTTCCCGTTCTCCGGATACATGCCCACGGGGGTGGCGTTCACCACCAGACGGGCATCCCGATGTCGATCCAGATTTCCGTAATGATCCGGCCCGGTGCGGGAGATCGCCGTCACCTCCGCCGCTCCCAGGTCCCGGAGCACGGCACAGGCGGTGACGCTGGCTCCTCCGGTGCCGAAGACCACCGCTTTTTCCCCGGCCGGATCGAAGCCGAGGGAGGAGAGCATATACCGGAAGCCCGCATAATCCGTATTGTCCCCGTACCATCCCTCCGAAGTGCGGCGGAGCGTGTTCACGCTGCCGATGCGCTCTGCCGCCGGGGACAGCGCCGCGCACAGGGGAACTACCGCCTTCTTGTAAGGAATGGTGACGTTCATCCCCAGCAGAGGGGTGGTCTCCAGGAACTCCGCCAGCTTCTCCGGCGCGACCTCATACAAGCCGTAATCCGGGCAGCCCAGAACGGCATGGATCTGGGGGGAAAAGCTGTGGCCCAGATGCTCCCCCAGCAGGCCGAAGCGGTTCGTCATACGATCTCGGAATAGCTGCCCAGGTACTCGAAGCGCTCGCAGAGCCCTTCCAGATCACCCAGGAGACTGATCATCTGAGGAGCCCGGATGGGCTTCACCAGATCGAAGTAGAACATGAACTCGAATTCCCGCTCCGGCAGCGGCCGACTCTCCAGCTTGGTCAGATTGATCCCCAGACTGAAAAAGCGGGCCAGAAGCTTATACAGGGATCCGGGCTTATGGGGCGTGACCGCCATGATGCTGGTCTTATCCGCTCCGGGATAGATCTCCGGTTCCCTGGCGATGCAGATGAAGCGGGTAAAATTGCCGCCCTGATCCTGCACGGATTCCCGCAGACAGTTGAGGCCGTACAGGGCCGCGCAGTGCCGGGAGGACAGGGCCGCTACGTCCTTTCTGCCGCTTTGGGCAACGTATTTGGCCGCCGCGGCGGTGTTTTCGAACGTCGTGAGCTTCACGTCTCCCAGGCTTTTGAGGAAAGACGCGCACTGATTCAGCGCCTGCTCATGGGAAACGACCTCCCGCAGATCCTTCAGCTCCGTCCCGGCGGGGGCCAGGAGACAGTGCTCCACCTTCAGACGCACGCTGCGCACGATGTAGAAGCGGTGGCGCATCATCAGGTCGTACACCGCGTTCACGCTGCCCGCGGTGCTGTTTTCGATGGGCAGGACGCCATACCGGCACATGCCCTGTTCAATGGCGGTAAAAACACCCTCAAAATTTTTGAAGAACAGGATATTGGGTACGGAGAAAAGTCTCTCGCAGGCTTCCTGGGAATAAGCCCCCTCCACGCCCTGACAGGCAACGGGGGCAAACTCCGGAAAGACCTCCGGCGTTTTGGCGATCGCCTCTTCGATCATGGTGCACAGAGGAGCTTTGCCCCGGTTCAGTTGGGCCTGGTAGGCTTTGCTCAGGTCAAAGAGCTGGGAATACAGGGCGGCAGTATAACCCTGAAATTCCTCTCCCGCCTGCTGCGTGACTGCCACCAGTTTTTTCCGTTCCCGCTCCGGGTCCGTCAAGGGCAGGCCCTTTTCCTTCTTCCAGGCCGCCAAGTCCCTGCTCACCGCCATTCTCCGGCAGAACAGGTCCACCAGCTGCTTATCGATCTCGTCGATCTTCATTCTGGCCTCAGATAGATCCATCCTGTGAACATCTCCTTTCCAATATGGCGTCATACAGGGCTGCCGCGGCAGCCGCCTCCATACAGGGTACGGCTCTGGGCACGATGCAGGGATCGTGTCTTCCGCCGATACGCAGAGGCACCGGTTCCCCGGTGCGGATATCCACGCTGCGCTGCTCCAGGGCGATGGAAGGCGTGGGTTTCACCGCCGCCCGGAAGACGATGGGCATCCCTGTGCTCATTCCTCCCAGGATGCCGCCGTGGTTGTTGCTCTCCATCCGGATGCTTCCCTCCGGTCCGGGGACAAAGGGGTCGTTGCAGGCGCTTCCGGTCATCTCCGCTGCCCGGAAACCCGCGCCGAACTCGATCCCCTTTACTGCGGGGATCCCGAACACCGCCTGGGCGATGCGGTTTTCGAGGCCGCCGAACATGGGCTCGCCGATCCCCGGGGGGCAGCCCCGAATCGTGCATTCGATCACGCCGCCAACGCTGTCTCCCTCTCCGGCGGCTGCGAGGATGGTCTCCTCGAACCGCTCCGGATCCTTCTCCCCGCCGATGCTGAGGATCTTCGCCTCCGCCCGGATCCCCATGATCTCCAGCTGCTGGAGGGCGATCCCGCCGGCGATGCACAGCGGCGCGGTAAGGCGGCCGGAAAACTGCCCGCCCCCCAGGTAATCCCGATCCGCCCCGAAGCGGAGCATGGCGGGGAGATCCGCATGTCCCGGCCGAGGGACAAACCGAAGCTGCTCATAGTCGCCGGATCGGGTATCCCCGTTGCGGATGAGGAAGGTCAGGGGCGCGCCGCAGGTCCTTCCTTCCGGCCCCAGGCCGGAGAGAAGCTCCGGGATATCCTCCTCTTTCCGGGCGGTGGACAGGGGGCTTTTCCCCGGAGCCCGCCGGTCAAGGAAGGCCTGCAGGACCGTCAGATCCACAGGAGCCCTCGCAGGCAGTCCCTCGATGGTCACCCCGATGGCCGGGGCGTGGGACTGGCCGAAGATCGTAAATCGATACAGATTGCCGAAGCTGTTGCTCATGCTTTCACCTCCTGAATGCTGCCGCCCAGACGGCGGTAATCCTCCCAGAAGGCGGGATAGGATTTCTCCACCGACTCCGCCCCCAGGATGGTCACCGATTCCCGGCAGGCCAGCGCCGCAACGGCGGCGCTCATGGCGATCCGATGATCCCGGCAACTGTCCACCACGCCGCCCCGCAGGATCTCCTTTCCCCTGACGATCAGTTCCTCCGGCTTCTCCTCTGCCTCCGCACCCAGGGCATTCAGCATGGTGCAGACGCTCTGCAGCCGGTCGCTTTCCTTCAGCCGGAGCCTCCCGGCGTTGACGAACCGTGTTTCCCCCGGGCTGGCGGCAGCCACCGCAGCCAGCGGGGGCACCAGATCCGGGATATTCCCCGCGTCGATCACCGCGCCGCCCGATCGGATACGGGGGATCAGCTCCGCAGCCATCCTGTCTCCCTGGGCGGAATCCGGATCCAGGCCCGTGATCCGGATCTTCCCGTTGCTCAGCGCATCCGCCGCCAGCCAGAAGGAGGCGCCGGACCAGTCTCCTTCCACCTCTGCCCGGCCGGGGGAACGGTAACCGCCGCCGGAGACGAGCCGCCAGTTCTCCCCCGCCTGTTCCCCGGACCAACGCAGGCCGAACAGGGCCTGCGCCTGTTTCGTCATTTTCAGATACCCGGCGGATTCCAGCCTGCCGGTGGGGATCAGTACGCTCTCCCCTTCCAGCAGGGGCAGGGCAAAGAGCAGGCCGCTGATATACTGGGAGGAGATATCCCCGGGAATGGAATAAGCGCCCGATCCCAGTCGCCCGGTGAAGGCGACGGCATCCCGGGCGGGCCTGCCGAGCACCGCTCCGTGCCGTTCCAGTTCCTCCCACAGGGGGGAGAGGGGCCGCTCCGGCAGTCTGCCCCGCAGGAGGAAGCGTCCCTCCCCGCCCAAGGCGCAGACCACGGGCAGAAGAAAACGCAGGGTGCTGCCGCTTTCCCCGCAGTCCAGCACCGCGCCGCGGGGGGCCGTCCGGATCGGGACGATGCGAAATGCTCCGCAGCGATACTGCACCTCCGCCCCCATAGCCTGAAGACAGGAGGCGGTGGCCTCGATATCTTTGTTCAGCACGCCGCACTCCAGCACCGTGGGCCTGTCCGCCAGGGCGGCGCAGATCAGGAGGCGATGAGCCTGCGACTTGGATGGGACAGCCCTTAATTCTCCCGCCAGAGGCCCGGGCTGAATGATCACTCTCATCCCCGGCACCCCGCTTCCATGAAATCCATGAGTTCCTGCCGATCCATAGGCCGGATCCCGCAGCGGCCCAATTCCTCGGGCACGATCACGTCCACCCGGGATCCGCTCCATTTCTTATCCGCCAGCATGAATTCCTCCAGGTCTTCCGCCGGCCAGGGGGAACGGACAGGCAGCTCCAGCTTCTCCAGCAGGCGCTCCAGCCTCCCGGGCAGATCCGCCGGACACCAGCCCCGGGCGGCGGCGGCTCTCGTCACTGCCGCCATGCCGATGCTCACGCCCCGGCCGTGGCTGAGGGTAAAGCCGCTGCGCTGCTCCAAGGCATGACCCAGAGTATGGCCCAGGTTCAGGAGTTTTCTTGCCCCCCGGTCGAATTCATCCCGGCTGACAAAGCCCTGTTTGTCCCGCACGCAGTGCTCCACTGTCCAGGAGCGGTGGAAATCCAGTCCCCGTTCCTCCAGATGGAGGAACAGCTCCGGGTCGCATAGAACGCCGTATTTCACCACCTCTGCGCAGCCGTCCGCCAGCGTCTCCCGGGGCAGCGTATCCAGCGCCGAGCAGCCGCACAGGACCAGGCTGGGCTGCCAGAAGGCCCCTGCCAGATTCTTTCCTGCGCTCAGATCGATCGCGGTCTTTCCGCCCACGGAGGAATCCACCATAGCCAGCAGGGTGGTGGGTACCTGGACATAGGCGATGCCCCGGAGGTAAGTGGCGGCGGCAAAGCCCCCCAGATCCCCCGTGACCCCGCCGCCCAGGGCCAGCAGCACGTCCTGCCGGTCTATCCGGCATCGGCTGAGCCATTCCAGGATCCCGATATAGACGGATGCGTTTTTGGAGGCTTCCCCATGGGGAAATACATGGCGGGACACCGTCAACCCCTCTCCGGTGAGGCGATCCTCCAGTTCCTGTCCGTACAGGCCCCAGACCGTATCATCCGCCAGGATCGCCGCCCGGGCGGCGCCGGGCACGGCTGCCCGGACCCGCTCCCCCGCATCTGCGGGAAGCCGGTCCTCGATCTGCACCTCATAGGTGCGGGAAGCGGGAATGACGACCGTGCTCATCTTCCGTCGATCTCCATTTTCCGTCTGCAGCCTTCCTCCAGGAGATGCTGCAGGGTCTCGCCGTCCCGGGATTCCAACGCCTTCCTGTACTTTTCCAGATTCCCCATAAAGGAATCCAGTTCCCGCAGGAGATTGTCCCGATTCTCCAGGAACAGCTCCGTCCACATCTCCGGCTTCAGCCAGGCTACCCGGGTCATATCCTTGTAGCTCCCCGCTGAGAACCCCCTGTGCCCCGCAGCCGTGGGACTCTTGATATAGGCGTTGGAAACCAGATGGGGCATCTGGGAGGTAAAGGCGATCATCTCGTCATGCTGCTCCGCCGTGGTGACGGAGAAAGAGCCGAAGCCCAGAGGGGCCAGGAGCGTTTTCACCCGCTCCAGCAGTTCCATATCGAAATGCGCGGGGGGGACCAGGACCATGGGCGCCCCGTGGAACAGGTTATCCCGGGCATATTTGAAACCGGAATGATGGGTGCCTGCCATGGGATGTCCGCCCACGAAGGTGAACCCGTATTTTTCCGCCAGGGGAAACGCTGCGGCGCAGATCGGGCGCTTGGTCCCCAGGCAGTCCATCACGACCATATCCTTCGGAAGAAAGGGGGCCTCCCTCCGGAGGTAATCCTCCGCAGCCTGCGGGTACGTCGCCAGGAGCAGCAGATCGCAGTCCGCCTGATTCTCCCGGGTGAGTTCCTCCGACACAGCCCCCGACAGAATGGCAAACCCCAGGATGCTCCTGTCCGTATCCAGTCCCAGCACCCGGACTCCCTCCGCCCGGGAAAAAGCCTTCGCCATGGAGCCCCCGATGAGTCCAAGGCCAACGATGCCTACCGTCATGCGCGCATCGCCTCCAGCAGCTTTCTGACCCGTCCGCTCAGGTTCGCAAACTGCTCCGGCGTCAGGGACTGGGCTCCGTCGCACAGCGCGTGGGCCGGGTCGTTATGCACCTCCACCATGATCCCGTCCGCACCCGCCGCCGCGGCGGCCAGGGCCATGGGGGGCACCAGACGGCTGAGGCCTGTGGCATGGCTGGGATCCACGATCACCGGCAGATGGGTCCGCTCCTGCAGCACGGGCACCGCGGAAAGATCCAGCGTATTCCGGGTCATGGTCTCATAGGTGCGGATGCCCCGTTCGCAGAGGATGATCTTCTCATTGCCCCCGGCCATGATGTACTCCGCGCTCATCAGAAGCTCCTTCAAGGTACTGGCCAGCCCCCGCTTCAGCAGGATGGGCCGGTCCAGATGCCCCAGCTCCTTCAGCAGATCGAAGTTCTGCATATTCCGGGCGCCTACCTGGATGATATCCACGTCCTCAAACAGGTCCAGGGTATCGATGCTCATGATCTCGCTGACCAGGGGCAGTCCGGTGGCTTTCTTTGCCTCGCTCAGGAGCCGGAGGCCCTCCCCCTTCAGGCCCTGGAAATCATAGGGAGAGGTGCGGGGCTTAAAGGCGCCGCCCCGGAGCACGTCGGCTCCGGCGTCCTTCACCCGCTTCGCCACGTCGATGATCTGCGCTTCGTTCTCCACGGAGCAGGGACCGGCGATGATGCAGAATTCTGCGCCGATCCGCGCCTTCCCCACTTCTACCACCGTGTCCTCCGGATGGAACTGGCGGCTGCATTTTTTATAAGCTTCGCTGACCCGCTGAACCGATTCCACGATATCCAGGCTTTCCAGCAGTTCCGGGTCGATGCGGCTGGTATCACCCACCAGACCCAGGACCGTATAGGCCTTTCCCTCGGAAATATGCACGTCCGCGACCATGGTTTTCAGCCATTTGATTAGATGTTCCCTCTGTTCCGGGGAGGTATTGGGTTTCAATACGGCGATCATAACGCATTCTCCTTACTTCGATTTGGATAAAGAAAAAGACTGCCCAGCATACGCGCTGTGCAGTCGGCCGAACGGGAAAAGGGCGGTTCAGAAACGGCAGCACAAAGCGCTATTCCTTTTCTCAGCAAAGGAATAGTACCAAAAATAAAAGCTGCTGCCGCTGATGAAACGCATCAAGCTGTCCTCCAAAAACAGGTTGGATAGATTATAGCGTTTTAAATCGTAAATGTCAATCCCGATTTCTGCTTTTTTCCAACGAGGCACGGTATTGTCCCGACAGCCCGATTATGCTATGATTCAATTACCTATTTACATGATTTAATAAGCGGAAGAAGCGATGATATGAACGTGATCCTTGAACACCTCACCAAGGTCTTCCCCTCCCGGGACCGGAAGGTCAAGCAGGGGACCGTCGCGGTGAACGATTTCACCTTTGAGATCCCGGATGGGGAACTGGTAGGCCTGCTGGGCCCCTCCGGCTGCGGCAAAAGTACCGCCCTGTATCTGATCTGCGGACTGGAAAAACCCACTTCGGGCAGGATCTACTTCGGCGAGGACGACGTGACGGATCTCCCTCCGGAGAACCGGGGCGTTGGCCTGGTCTTCCAGAACTATGCCCTGTACCCCCACCTGACCGTCCGGCAGAACATCCTCTTCCCCCTGCAGAATCTG
>CAMZIY010000002.1 GCA_947307365.1 uncultured Clostridia bacterium | reverse complement strand
CCATGCTGGAGCTGTTCCGGGGCTGCATCCGGGGCTGCCGCTTCTGCCAGGCGGGATACATCTACCGCCCGGTGCGGGCCAAAAAGGCGGAGACGCTGATCCGTCAGGGGATCGAGAGCCTCCGGTATGCCGGATACGAGGAGATCAGCCTCACCTCCCTCAGCACCAGTGACTATAAGGAGCTGGGGGAACTGTGCGACGGGTTGCTGAACTGGTGCGAGCCCCGGAGCGTGAGCCTGTCCCTTCCCTCCCTCCGGGCGGACAATTTCTCCATGGACCTGATGCAGCGGGTGCAGAAGGTGCGGAAAAGCGGCCTCACCTTCGCTCCGGAGGCGGGGTCCCAGCGTCTGCGGGATGTGATCAACAAGAACGTGACGGAGGAGGATCTCCTCCGATCCTGCCGCACCGCCTTCGCCGGTGGGTGGAACGGGGTGAAGCTGTATTTCATGCTGGGTCTGCCCACGGAGACGGACGAGGACGTGCTGGCCATTGCGGACCTGGCTCAGAAGGTCTGGCAGGTTTGGCGGGAGGCCAGTCCCAACCGGAGCCGGGGAGTGCGGATCACCGTATCCACATCCATGTTCATTCCCAAGCCCATGACCCCCTTCCAGTGGTGCCCCCAGTGCTCCATGGAGGAGCTGATCCGGCGGCAGCGGCTGCTGAAGGACGCCATCCGCACCAAGGCCATCACATACAACTGGCATGCCCAGGACGTGAGCTATGTGGAGGCGGCCCTGGCGGCGGGGGACCGGCGCATGGGCGGTGTGCTCCGGCGGCTCTTTGAAAAGTCCGGCGGGCTCCAGGCATGGGAGGAATTCTTCTCCCTGGAGGACTGGCTCGCCGCCTTCCGGGAGGAGGGACTGGACCCGGATTTCTACGCCCGCCGGGAGCGGGGGGAGGAGGAGTACCTTCCCTGGGACGTGATCGACGACGGGGTGACCAAGGCCCATCTCCTGCGGGAGCTGCGCCTGGCCCGGGAGGGGAAGACCAGCCCGGACTGCCGGCAGCAGTGCCTGGGCTGCGGAGCCGCGTCCCTGCTGAAGGGAGGAAAATGCGATGCCTGAGCTGCGCCTGCGTTTCGAGAAAACGGGGAAGGCCGCCTACCTCTCCCATCTGGACGTCCTCCGCACTTTCCAGCGGGCCTTCGTCCGGGCGGGGATCGCCGTCAAGCATTCCGAAGGCTTCAACCCCCATCCGAAGATGAGTATCGCCGCCCCCCTGCAGCTTGGGTGCGAAAGCGTCTGCGAGGTGCTGGATGTGCAGATCCTTTCCGGTCCGCCGGACCTGCCCGCCGCCCTGAACCCGGCGCTGCCGGAGGGCCTGCGGGTGCTGGACGCCGGAGAACCCGTGCTGGGGGCGGGGAAGATCGCCTGGGCGGACTGGGAGCTGATCTTCCACCGGGACTGCGCCGAAGCGGAAAGCCTGCTCCGGGCGGGAAAGCCTCTGGTGGTGGAAAAGAAGACCAAGCGGGGCCTGAATCCCCTGGATATCGCCCCCCATGTGCGGGTGCTGGGCAGGGAGGGGGAGACCCTTCGCCTGCGCATCCGGGCGGCGGAGCCCACGGTGAACACAGGGGACGTTTCCCGGGCCCTGGAGGGCTGCGGACTGCCCGCGCCCCGGAAATGCCGCCGCATTGCCCTGTACGACGGAGATATAAAGGTATTTGCGTAAAAAAGTACTTGCATTTCCCGGGAGACTATGGTAAAATCCTTCAGTCTGCAAGCGTGCTTGCAGCTTGGATAAGGGTGGTCCTATGCCGTCAGACGCGGTACGAACACCTGCTCTGAAAGGAGGAAAACAAATCATGGATCTGGTAAAAGCGCTCTCCGATCAGTATCTGAAGCCGGAGCTGCCTGAGATCAACGTGGGCGATACGGTCCGCGTTTCCGTTAAGGTAAAGGAAGGCAACCGGGAGCGGATTCAGGTGTTTGAGGGCATCG
This sequence comes from uncultured Clostridia bacterium, assembly GCA_947307365.1. Classification (GTDB taxonomy): domain Bacteria; phylum Bacillota; class Clostridia; order Oscillospirales; family Oscillospiraceae; genus UBA1774. The sequence goes on along the minus strand of CAMZIY010000002.1, from coordinate 46,199 downwards.
TGATCGCCCGGAAGCACGGCGGCATCAACGAGACCATCACCGTCCGCCGCGTGGCCTACAACGTGGGCTACGAAAAAGTCTTCCCGATCCACTCCCCCAATATCGCGTCCATCGAGACCGTCCGCCGCGGCAAGGTCCGCCGGGCGAAGCTCCATTACCTGCGGGACAGAGTCGGCAAGAAGGCAAAGGTCAAGGAAAAACTGTAATCAAATGCAAGGGGGTGCTGATGGCACCCCCTTCTGCATATCAGAAGCATCAAGCAAAACGTCAGCCTTGGCGGGGAACGGTGAAGGGGCCGGCCCGGAGGCCCCTTCACGTCGCATAACCCGCCCGCAGGCGGCCAATTTGCAGGCGTGCGCCTGCAAATTGCTTCAGTGCGGAGACTTTGTCGAAGCACAGAAGGGGGTGCTGATGGCACCCCCTTCAGCATATCAAGAGCATCGGGCAAATCGTCGGCCTTGGCGGGGAACGGTGAAGGAGCCGCTTTCAGCGCCCCCTTCCGATTTACCGCGATCGATTGCCATTACGGATCATGCAGGAGGCGAGAAGTCATGGAAGAAAACAAGGATACGGAGAAGAAGCCCTCGTTTCTCAGCGGCGTGTACGACTGGCTGGAGAGCATCGTCAGCGCCATCGTCATCTGCATCCTGCTCTTCCTGTTCGTGGTGCGGGTCGTGACCGTGGACGGAGGCAGCATGAATCCCACCCTGTTTGACGGGGAAAGGGTCGTGATCAGCCGGATCCATTCCGCCCCGAAGCAGGGGGACATCGTGGTGTTCACCCAACGCAGCTACGGGGACGACAGCCTGGTGAAGCGGGTCATCGCCACGGAGGGACAGACGGTGAAGATCGATTTCAAGAAGGGCGTCGTCACCGTGGACGGCAAGGTGCTGGATGAACCCTATATCGCGGAGCTCACCCACCGGGAGCTGGATATGACCGGTCCCGTCACCGTGAAGGAAGGGTGCATCTTCTGCATGGGGGACAACCGGAACGAGAGCACGGACAGCCGCAGCAGCCGCATCGGGCAGATCGACACCCGCTGCGTGCTGGGGAAGGTGCTGTTCCGCATCTGGCCCCTGACCTTCCTGGCCGGAGGAAAAAGCAGTGGCTGACCGGGATCAGGTGAATGTGAACTGGTTCCCCGGTCATATGACCAAGGCCCTGCGGGCCATGGAGGGGGACCTGAAGCTGGTGGACGCGGTGATCGAGCTGACGGACGCCCGCATCCCCCGGTCCAGCCGGAACCCGGCGCTGGATGAGGTGCTGGGGCAGAAGCCCAGGCTGGTGCTGCTGAACCGGGCGGATCTGGCGGATCCGGCGGCCACGGAGCGCTGGCTGCGGTATTACCGCGCCTCCGGCGTCGCCGCTCTGGCGGCGGACAGCCGGGGAGGAAAGGGCGTGGAGAAGCTCCCGGCGGCCATGCGCGCGCTGCTGAAGGAAAAGCTGGAGCGTCTGGCGGCAAAGGGCCAGGCCAGCCGTCCCATCCGGGCCATGGTGGTGGGCATCCCCAACGTGGGAAAATCCACCTTCATCAACAAGGCAGCGGGACGCAAAGCCGCCGCCGCGGGGAACAAACCCGGCGTGACCAAGGGCAGACAATGGATCACGGTGGATCGGAGCCTGGAGCTTCTGGATACCCCCGGCGTCCTCTGGCCCCGTTTCGAGGATCCCTCGGTGGGGGAGCACCTGGCCTTCACCGGAGCGGTGAAGGAGGAGATCCTGGACCAGGAGGCCCTGGCCCTGCGCCTGGCGGAGCTGCTGAACCGGGAATACCGGGAGCTGTTCCGGGCCCGGTACAAGCTGGGGGATACGGAGGGGCTGGACGGCCCCGCCCTTCTGGAGGCCGCCGCCCGGAAGCGGGGATTCCTGGTCTCCGGGGGAGAGACGGATCTGGAACGGATGAGCAGGGTGCTGCTGGATGAATTCCAGGCGGGAAGCCTGGGCAGGATCACCCTGGAGGAACCGGAATGCTGAAGCCGGAAGGAGAATACGGTCTGGTATGCGGGATCGACGAGGCGGGCCGGGGCCCTTTGGCGGGACCGGTGTGCGCCGCCGCCGTGATCCTCCCGGAGGAGTACGACCTGCCCGGCCTGAACGATTCCAAGAAGCTCAGCCCCAAAGCCCGGGATGCGCTGTTCGACCGCATCCTGGAAACCGCAGTCGCCTGGGGCGTCGGCTGGGCGGACGAGAAGGAGATCGACCGGATCAACATCCTGCAGGCCACCTTTCAGGCCATGGGCCGGGCCTTCGGTCAGCTGGACCGGGCGCCGGACTATGCCTTTGTGGACGGGAACCGCCCGCCGCAGCTGCCGGTCCCGGTGCGCTGCGTGGTGGGGGGAGACGGAAAATACGACTGCATCGCCGCCGCCTCCATCCTGGCCAAGGTGAGCCGGGACCGGCTCATGCTGGACTACGACCGGCAGTATCCCGGTTACGGCTTTGCAAAGCATAAGGGCTACGGGACAAAAGCCCATTACGCCGCGCTGGCGGAGCTGGGACCCTGCCCCATCCATCGGCTGACCTTTTTGAAGGGGCTGGAAAAATGAAGACCCAGCTGCTGGGAGCCATGGGGGAGGCGGCCGCCGCCGACTGGCTCCGGAAGAAACGGTGGAAGATCCTGGCCATGAATTACCGCTGCCGTCTGGGGGAGGTGGACATCATCGCCCGGGACGGCAGGGAATACGTTTTCGTGGAGGTAAAGCTCCGGCGGACCGGAGGCTACGCCCCGGCGGCGGAGTACGTCACCCCGGCCAAGCAGCGGAAGCTGCGGCTGGCGGCGGAGAGCTGGCTGGTGGAAAACGGGCTGGAGGATCCTCCCTGCCGCTTCGACGTGGTGGAGATCTACCTGGACCGGGAGAGCGACCGGATCGAAAGACTGAATCTGATCTCGGAGGCATTCTGATATGAAGCTGTTCGACGGACACTGCGATACCCTCCTGGCGCTGCGGTTTTCCCGTCAGCCCGCCGGGGCGCTATACCGCAATTCCCTGCACGTGGACCTGGAACGGGGCCTCTCCTTGGGAGGCTACGCCCAGTTTTTCGCCATCTTCGGCACCCCGGAATTCGTCCGGGACGGGGATATCTTCGACCTGTTCTACGGGCGTTTCCAGGAGGAGCTGGAGGCCTGCGGGGACCATATGGCCTTCTGCCGCACCGGCAGCGAGGCGGACGCGGCCATGGCCGCGGGCAAGGCGGCGGCCTTTCTGAGCGTGGAGGGGGCGGAAGTGCTGAACTGCGACCCCAGACGCCTGGAGCAGGCGGCGGAGAAGGGCGTGCGCAGCCTCTGCCTCACCTGGAACCGGGCCACCGCCCTCTGCGGCACCAACGTGCAGGACCCGGACCGGGGCCTGAGCGCCGCGGGGAAGGACTTCGTCCGGCTGGGAGAGGAGCTGGGACTCATCCTGGACGTCTCCCATCTCAGCGATCCCGGCTTCTGGGACCTGGAAAAGCAGCTCAAGGGGCCCTTCGCGGCTACTCATTCCAATTCCCGGGCGGTCCATGAGCACACCCGGAACCTGACGGACGATATGTTCCGGGCTATCCGGGACCACGGCGGCGCAGCGGGACTGAACCTGTACACCGCCTTCCTGGGGGAGGGAGAGGTCACCGTCGAGACCGTCGTCCGGCACCTGGAGCATTTCCTGGATCTGGGCGGGGAAAAGACCGTGGCCATGGGCGGAGACCTGGACGGCTGCGAGAGCCTGCCCAAAGGGATGAGCGGCGTGCAGGACGTCAGGCTCCTGGAACAGGAGCTGCAGAAGCGGGGATATCCACAGAGCCTGCTGGACGATCTGTTCTTCAATAACTGGAGACGGGTCGTCGGAGACTGAACAGGAGGAACGAGCTATGCGGTATTTGAGTACGAGAGACGCTTCCCTCAGCCTGAGCGCTGCGGAGGCCATTGCCCGGGGCCTGAGCCGGGAGGGCGGCCTTTTCCTTCCCGAAAGTCTTCCCCGGGTGAGCCCGGAGGAGATCCGCGCCCTGGGGGACCTGGATTATCCCGGACGGGCGGCGAAGATCATGGGCCTGTTCCTGGAGGAGTTCTCCGCCGATGAACTGGCGGAGTATGCCGCCGCGGCCTATGCCCCGGAGCGCTTCGGCCCGGATCCGGCGCCCCTGCGTCCGGTGGACGGCGCCGCCGCCTTCCTGGAGCTGTGGCACGGTCCCACCTGCGCCTTCAAGGACATGGCCCTGCAGATCATGCCCAGGCTCCTCACCGCCTCCCTGAAGAAGACGGGGGAGCGGAAGCAGGTGTGCATCCTGGTGGCCACCAGCGGGGACACGGGCAAGGCGGCCCTGGAGGGCTTCCGGGACGTGCCCGGCACGAAGATCCTGGTCTTCTACCCCTCCGACGGGGTGAGCGACGTGCAGAAGCTGCAGATGCAGACCCAGGTCGGCGGGAACGTGGGCGTCTGCGGCGTAAAGGGGAATTTTGACGACGCCCAGAACGGGGTGAAGGCCATCTTCTCCGATACCGCCCTCCGGGGCAGGCTGGAGGAAGCGGGCTGGTTCTTCTCCTCCGCCAATTCCATCAACTGGGGCCGTCTGCTGCCCCAGGTGGTGTACTACTTCTCCGCCTACTGCGACGCGGTGAAGGCCGGCCTCTGCGCCTGGGGGGACGAGCTGAACTTCTGCGTGCCCACCGGGAACTTCGGCAATATCCTGGCCGGCTGGTTCGCCAAGCACATGGGCCTGCCCGTGGGGAAGCTCATCTGCGCCTCCAACACGAACCATATCCTGACGGATTTCCTCAGCACCGGCGTCTACGACCGGAACCGGCCCTTCCACTGCACCATTTCTCCCTCCATGGACATCCTGATCTCCAGCAACCTGGAGCGCCTGCTGTTTGCTATGACCGGCAGCGACGAAACCGTGCGGGAATACATGGACCGGCTGAGCAGCGAGGGAAAATACAGCGTTTCCGGCAGCCTGCTGGAGCGGCTGCAGGCGGACTTTGCCTGCGGCTGGAGCAGCGAGGAGGAAACGGAGGCCGCCATCGGCCGGATGTACAAAAAAGGATACCTGATGGATCCCCATACCGCCGTGGCCTGGGAGGTGCTGGAGCAGTACCGCCGCACCAGCGGGGACGACCGCCTCGGGGTGGTGGTCTCCACCGCCAGCCCCTATAAGTTCTGCGACAGCGTGCTGCGTTCCATCGGCTGCCGGGAGTCCGGCAGCGGCACGGAGCTCATCCGCACCCTTTCCCGGGTGACGGGCACCGCTGTTCCCGCCCCGCTGGAGGGACTGGAAAACCGGGAGCGCCGCTTCACCGCCTCCGTGGAAAAGACGGAGATGACGGACGCGGTGCTGCGCATGCTGGGGCTGGGCTGAGCCGGAGGAAAAGGCGTGGCGCTGTACGGGATCGGAGATCTGCACCTGTCCCTGGGCGCGGATAAGCCCATGGATATTTTCGGCGGACTCTGGAAGGATCATCAGGAGAAGCTCCGGGAGGCGTTTTCTGCCCTGGGGCCGGAGGACGTGTGCGTCATCCTGGGGGATCTGTCCTGGAGCATGGGCCTGGAGGCCGCCGCTGCGGACTTTCACTTCCTGGATGAGCTGGGCGGGCAGAAGCTGCTGCTCAAGGGCAACCACGACTACTGGTGGAGCACCGCCGCAAAGATCGAGAGCTTTTTTGCCCGGGAAAACATCCGCAGCGTCCGCATCCTACACAACAACTGCTATACCTACGGGGATCTGGCCCTCTGCGGCACCCGGGGCTGGTTCTTCGAGGAGGAGACGGGGAAGGCCCACGACCGGAAGATCCTCCAGCGGGAGCTGATGCGGCTGGAGGCCTCCCTGAAGGCCGCGGGGGAGCGGGAAAAACTCTGCTTCCTCCATTATCCTCCCCGGTACGGGGACGACTACGTCTGCCGGGAGATCTGCGGACTGCTGAGGCAGTACGGGGTAGAGGAGTGCTACTACGGGCATCTCCACGGCAAGGCCAGGACCAGAGCGGTGGAAGGACCTCGGGACGGGGTGCGCTACGCCCTCCTCAGCGCGGATCACCTGGATTTTCAGCCCCGGCTCATCCGGGAGGGATCGGGGATCCTGGCGGGTCCCCTGAGGGGAACGGAATAATTTGAAAAAAGTTCTGGCAAAAACCATGCGCTTATGATATAGTATCTTGCATTTGTATGGAATGCGCGAAATTTGCTTCAATTACGGGGCCTGAAGGACGGGCGCCCGTATCAAACAGCATTGGGAGGACGAGCCGCAATGGAAGTCAAAAACGTCGAAAAGAAAGAAAAGAACAGCGCGCTGATCACCGTTTCCGTTTCCCCGGAGGAATTTGAGGCGGCCGTGGTCAAGGTCTTCAACAAGAACAGAAAGAACATCCAGATCCCCGGTTTCCGCAAGGGCAAGGCGCCCCGCAAGATCGTGGAAGCCATGTACGGAGAAGGCGTGTTCCATGAGGAGGCCATCAATGATCTGGCTCCCGAGGCCTACTATTTCGCCGTGAAGGAAAAGGAATTGAAGGTCGTGGCCAGCCCTTCCATTGAGGACGCCAAGGTGGAGGAGGACAAGTCCCTCACCCTGGATATCAACTGCGTGCTCTATCCCGAGGTGGAGCTGGGCCAGTACAAGGGCCTGTCCGCCGTGCGGAAGGAAGCCAAGGTGGATCCCGCCGAGGTGGATATGGAGATCGACCAGCTCCGCAACCGCAACGCCACCATCCAGACCGCCGAGCGCCCCGCCAAGTTCGGGGATACCGTGGTGCTGGACTATGAAGGCTTTATCGACGGCGTGCCCTTCGAGGGCGGCAAGGACGAGAAGCACAGCCTGGAGATCGGCTCCAACAGCTTCATCCCCGGCTTCGAGATCCAGCTCATCGGCACCTCCGCCGGCGACGATACGGAAGTGAACGTGACCTTCCCCGAGGATTACCACGCCGAGGAGCTGAAGGGCAAGCCCGCCGTGTTCAAGTGCCATATCCACGAGGTGAAGGAGAAGATCCTCCCCGAGGCGGACGACGAATTCGCCAAGGACGTGAGCGAGTTCGACACCTTGGAGGATTTCCGGAAGAACATCGAGGAGAAGCTCCTGAAGCAGAAGGAGAGCCAGACCCGGGACGCCTTCCTGGACCTGCTCCTGGCCCAGGTGACGGGGGACATGAAGGTGGATCTGAACGAGGCCATGGTGAACGAGCGCGCCCAGCAGATGGTGCAGGATATGGCCCAGCGCATCGCGAACCAGGGCATCCCCTTCGAGACCTATCTGGGCTGGATGGGCACCAACGCGGAGGACTTCACCAAGATGCAGCTGCAAAACGCGGAGAAGACCATCCGGCAGGAGCTGGCTCTGGCCAAGATCGCCGAGCTGGAAGGCCTCACCGTCACGGAGGAGGACAAGGACGCGGAGCTGCAGAAGGCCGCCGACCAGTACGGTGTGGACCTGGATACCGTGAAGAACTTCATGGACGCCGATATGCTCACGGACGGCATCCTGTACAACAAGGCCGCGGACCTCATCATCGCCAACGCAACTGCCCTGCCCGAGCCTGCCGAGGAGGAGAAGCCCGCCGGGGAGAAGGCTGAGGAGGCCGCTCCCGCCGAGGAGACCAAGGACGCGGAATAATTCCTGCCGCCGTACCCGGATCCCCGTATAAACCATCCCGAAATCGGTTATGCTCCCTGACCGGAGCGATTTATCGTGCAAAGGAGGCGTGCCCATGAGCAGCCTGATCCCTTATGTGGTGGAACAGACCTCCCGGGGGGAGCGGTCCTATGACCTGTACTCCCGGCTTCTGAACGACCGGATCGTCTTTCTCAACGGAGAGGTGAACGAAGCCTCCGCCAGCATCATCGTGGCGGAGCTCCTGTACCTGGAAGCCCAGGATCCGGACAAGGACATCCAGATGTATATCAACAGCCCCGGCGGCTCCGTGACGGACGGCCTGGCCATCTACGATACCATGCAGTACATCAAGGCGGACGTGGCCACCATCTGCGTGGGTATGGCCGCCAGCATGGGCGCTTTCCTGCTGGCCGCCGGCGCCAAGGGGAAGCGGATGGCACTGCCCCACGCGGAGATCATGATCCATCAGGTCCTGGGAGGCACCCAGGGCCAGGAAACGGATATCCAGATCGAAGCCAGGCACATCGCCCGCATCAAGCACACCCTGACCGAAGCCCTGGCCGCCAGCACCGGAAAGGACTACGACCAGATCTACGCGGACTGCGAGCGCAACAACTGGATGACCGCGGAGGAGGCTGCGGAATACGGCCTCATCGACAAGGTCATCGTCAAACGATAACCTGTTATCGACAAGCAGCGGCCGTGCCGGTGGCTCGGCCTCTGCTTTTCTCGTTGGATCTGACCCGATCTCGGTCTGAATGGAGCGAAGAGGAATGAAAATGGACGAAAAGCATATTGCCAGATGCTCCTTCTGCGGCAAATCCCAGGACGATGTGACCCGGATCTTTGCGGGGCGCAACGCCTTTATCTGCAACGAATGCGTCAGCGCCTGCGTGCGGATCATGCAGGACGACATGACCCTCCCCGTCCGTCCCAAGGAGGCCGGGCTGCTGGGGGAGGACGGCGGCCTGCCCACCCCGGGGGAGATCAAGGCTTTTCTGGATCAGTATATCATCGGACAGGAGCGGGCCAAGATCGCCCTTTCCGTTGCGGTTTACAACCACTATAAGCGCATCCTTCACGGGGGCGAGGACGAGGACGTGGAGCTGCAGAAGAGCAATATCCTGCTCCTGGGCCCCACCGGTTCCGGCAAGACCCTGTTTGCCCAGACCCTGGCGAAGCTCCTGCAGGTGCCCTTCGCCATCGCGGACGCCACCACCCTGACGGAGGCGGGCTACGTGGGGGACGACGTGGAGAACATCCTTCTCCGGCTGCTCCAGGCGGCGGATTACGACGTGGAACAGGCGGAACGGGGCATCATCTATATCGACGAGCTGGACAAGGTCTCCCGGAAAAGCGAGAACGTCTCCATCACCCGGGACGTGAGCGGCGAGGGCGTGCAGCAGGCCCTGCTGAAGATCCTGGAGGGCACCGTGGCCAACGTGCCGCCCCAGGGGGGACGGAAGCATCCCCACCAGGAGTTCATCCAGGTGGACACCAAGAATATCCTCTTTATCTGCGGCGGCGCCTTCGCGGGCCTGGAGCAGATCATCGAGAGCCGCATGAGCAAGGCCACCATCGGCTTCGGCGGGGACGTCGCCAGCCGGACGAAGAAGGACGTGGGGGCGATCCTCCAGAACGTGCAGCCCCACGATATCCTGAAATACGGCCTGATCCCGGAGCTGGTGGGCAGACTGCCGGTGATCACCCCGCTCCACGGCCTGGACCGGGACAACCTGATCCAGATCCTCACCCAGCCCAAAAACAGCCTGACCAAGCAGTATCAGGCGCTGATGCGGTACGACAACGTGGAGCTCACCTTCACCCAGGACGCCCTGGAGGCGGTGGCGGACCAGGCCCTGGAGATGGACCTGGGGGCCCGGGGCCTCAGGAGCATCATGGAACGGGTGATGCTGGAGATCATGTATGAGATCCCCTCCGACCCGGAGATCACCGCCGTGGAGATCACCGGGGACTGCATCCGGGGCACCGCGGCGCCGGTGATCACCCGGAACAAACCCGAGCTGGCCGGCTGAATCTCCCGGCATGAGCCGCGCTGCGGCAGCCTGGCCGAGGCCCCCTTTTTCGGGGACGCGGATCGGCCGGTCCTGCCGGCAGCGCGGTATTCTTCTCCCAGGAAAGGAGAATCCGAATGAACGAAAGAATGGAACAGCTGCCCATGATCCCCCTCCGGGGCCTGCACGTGTTCCCGGATATGGTGCTGAATTTCGACCTGGAGCGGCCCCTTTCCATCGCCGCCATGAACGCCGCCATGGACGGGGACCGGCGGATCTACCTGCTCTGCCAGTCCGACCCCGAAGCGGAGGAGCCGGAGGAAAGCGAGCTCTTCAAGGTGGGCACGGTGGCAGAGATCCGGCAGATCCTCCGCATCCCCGGGGGCGGGGTGCGGGTCCTGGTAAAGGGCATGTATCGGGCGGAGCTCCAGCGGGTGCTGGAGCATATCCCGTACTACCGGGCGGAGGTCCGGCAGCAGGAGGAACAGGAGAGCGCCGAGTCCCCCGGATACCGGGAGGCGCTGATCCGCCGCACCCGGGGCCTGATGGCCCACCTCACCGAGCTCCTGCCGGAGAACCATCCGGATTTTCTGGGGGGCATCGCCGGACATCACAGTCCCGGTTATATCGCGGACTATCTGGGCCAGACCCTGCGGCTGATGCCGGAAGACCGGCAGCAGCTCCTGGACGAGGCGGAGCCCGTGCGGCGGCTGGAGCTTCTGGACGAGATGCTCACCCACGAGATCGCCGTGCTGGAGGTGGAGGAACAGATCCAGCGCAAGACCCAGGGAAGACTGGCCGCCGCCCAGCGGGAAGGCATCCTGCGGGAGCAGATGCGCACCATCCAGATGGAACTGGGGATGGACGAGGAGCAGGAGGCCGCCTCCGAAATGGACGAGTATACGGAGCGGATCGACGCTCTGGAGGCCTCCGACGAAGTGAAGGATAAGCTGCGCAAGGAACTGAACCGCCTGGCCCGTCAGGGCTTCGCCTCCTCTGAGGCGGCGGTGCTGCGCACCTGGCTGGATACGGTCCTGGGCCTTCCCTGGAACGTGGAGACCGAGGACTGCTATAACGTGGAGCAGACCCGCCGGATCCTGGACGAAGACCACTACGGCTTGGAAAAGGTGAAGGAACGGATCCTGGAATTCGTGGCCGTCCGCCAGCTGGCCCCCGATCTGAAGGGGACCATCCTCTGCCTGGTGGGGCCTCCGGGCACCGGCAAGACCTCCATCGGCAAGAGCATCGCCCGGGCCCTGGGCCGGAAGCTGGGCCGCATCAGCCTGGGGGGCATCCACGATGAGGCGGAGATCCGGGGCCACCGGAAGACCTACGTGGGGGCCATGCCCGGCCGGATCATGACCGCCGTCGCCCAGGCGGGGAGCCGGAACCCGGTCCTCCTGCTGGATGAGATCGATAAGCTGGGCAGCGATTACCGGGGGGATCCCTCCGCCGCCATGCTGGAGGCCCTGGATTCCGAGCAGAACAGCAGCTTCCGGGACCATTACCTGGAGGTGCCCTTCGACCTCTCCGACGTGCTGTTCATCACCACCGCCAACACCACCGGAACCATCCCCCGGCCCTTGATGGACCGGATGGAGATCATCGAGCTCAGCAGCTATACCGACGAGGAGAAGCTGCATATCGCCAAGGACCACCTGCTGCCCAAGCAGCGGAAGCGCCACGGCCTGAAGGCCCGGGAGCTGCGGATCGGCGACACCGCCATCCGGGAGATCATCTCCGGCTGGACGGAGGAATCCGGCGTGCGCATGCTGGAGCGGGAGCTGGCGGCGGTGTGCCGCAAGGCCGCCATGCGCCTGGTGGAGGGGGACAGCAAGAGCGTGGGCGTCAAGGCCTCCGACCTGGAAAAGTTCCTGGGCGTCCGGCGGTACAAGCCGGAGGAAAAGCGGCTGGAGCCCGCCGTGGGCCTGGCCCGGGGCCTGGCCTGGACCAGCGTGGGCGGCGTCACCCTGGACGTGGAAGTGAACGTGATGGAGGGCACCGGCCGTCTGGAGCTCACCGGCAACCTGGGCAAGGTGATGCAGGAATCCGCCCAGGCGGGCCTGAGCTATATCCGCAGCCGGGCAGCCATCCTGGGCATCGACCCGGAATTCTACCGGAAGAAGGATATCCACATCCATTTCCCCGAAGGGGGCGTTCCTAAGGACGGCCCCAGCGCGGGCATCACCATTACCCTGGCCATGATCTCCGCCCTCACCGGAGCGCCCCTCCGGGGGGACCTGGCCATGACCGGAGAGATCACCCTCCGGGGCCGGATCCTGGCCATCGGGGGTTTGAAAGAAAAGACCATGGCTGCACTGCGGGCCGGGGTGAAGACCGTGCTCATCCCCGCGGAGAACGAGGCGGACCTGGCGGAGATCGACCCGGACGTGCGGGGCGCCCTGCAGTTCATCACCGCCCGGCATATCGACGACGTGCTCCACACCGCCCTGGATTTCACAGGCATCCAGCCCTGGAAGCCGGAGGAAAAGCAGCCGGAAGCGGCCGCCCCCGCACCGGAGCGGGAGGGAAGGAACGACCAGCCCAGACCCACGGTGAGCTGAAAAAAAGGAATAGAGGCAGAGGCCCGGCGAACAGCCGGGCCTCTTTTTCCCTTTCTCAGGTTGACATAATACTGATACCGCGCCGACAAGACGGGGAAAAACGGAAAACGCAGGCTTCGGCACGGTACTGTCCCCGGTCCGGTCAGATCTCAGCGAAAAACCGGGAAAATGGGCAAATTTGCTCTTGACTTCCCCGGAGGATATGGTATCCTATACTCAATAATATTTGAGTATTGGAGTAATTGAAATTGAGGAACGAAAAATCCGGGAGAGTGCGATGCCCCTGAACGACCTGTTTCAGCTTTGCCGGGAGCGGGTCACGGCGGAGGAGGCGGCGCGGTATTACGGCTATGTGCCGGATCGTCGGGGGAAGGTCCTGTGTCCTTTTCATCCGGATCGGCATCCCAGTCTGAGCTTCCATCGGGGAAATTTCCGCTGCTGGAGCTGCGGAGCCGCGGGTTCCGCCATCGATTTTTCCGCCCGCCTGTTTGGCCTGGCGCCTCTGGATGCGGTGCGGAAGCTGAACGAAGACCTGGGTCTCGATCTGCCTGTGGACCGGGCAGCCGGACCGGAGGAGCGGGAGCGGGCCCGGCGGGAGGCGGAGCTGCGGGAGACCCGGAAGATCTTTGAAGAATGGCGGCAGACGATGCTCACCCGGCTCTGCGCCGCCATCCGCACGGGAAACGTCGCCCTGAGGCGGCCCATGGAGGACTGGGATCCGAAGGAATGTCTGGCGGTGCGGGAGCAGGCCCGGCTGGAGTGGTACGCGGCTACCCTGGAGGCGGGGGACCGGGAGGAACAGATGGAGATATTCCGGCGGCGAAAGGAGGTCGGCAGACTATGTACGAGGATCAGCGGGGATACGGGGGATCCAGCCGGGACGGATGGGAGGAACGGGCCGCGGAGGAGGTCCGGTGCGGCATGAGAGAGACGCTGCTTCTGGAATGCTTCAAGCCCCTGGACCGCTTCGCCGAGCAGGAATCCCGGTGGCTCATCCCGGGCTGGCTGCCGGAGGAGCAGATCACCCTGCTGGCGGCGGATGGGGGAACGGGAAAAACTTCCCTGTGGGTGAACATCCTGGCTGCCCTGAGCAGCGGGGAGCCCTGCGTCCTGGACCCGCCGGGGCATAGCCGGGAGCCCATGCCCGTGGCCTTTTTCACCACGGAGGACAGCGTGCGCAAAAAGCTCAAGCGGAAGCTGCGGGAGGCGGGGGCGGATGAGAAAAACATCCTTACCATGGACCTCAGCGGGGATCGGGAGGGAGCGCTGAGGGAATTCAAGTTCGGCTCCCCCATGCTGACGGAGTGTATCCGGATGTACAGGCCCGCCCTCTGCGTCTTCGATCCCATCCAGGGCTTTATTCCCCCCAGGGTGAACATGGGCAGCCGCAACGAGATGCGGGACTGCCTTGCCCCTCTCATGGCCCTGGGGGAGGAGACAGGGACCAGCTTCCTCCTCATCTGCCATACCAACAAGCGGAAGGGCGCCTGGGGCCGGGAGCGGATTTCAGACAGCGCGGACCTGTGGGACGCAGCCCGGTCCGTATGGATGGCAGGGTATACGGAGGAGAAGGAGATCCGGTATCTCAGCCAGGAGAAGAACAGCTACGATACCCTGCGGGAGACTCTTCTGTTCAGCATCGACGAGGAGGGGCAGGTACAGGAGGAGGGGAGGATCTGGAAACGGGATCGGGAGTTTATGCAGGAACGGGATCAGCAGCGCTGTGCCGCCAAACGGGAGGACTGCAAAAGCTGGATCCTCCGGCAGCTTGAGGAGAAGGGGGACATGGGGCTGGGGGAACTGGAGCGGGCCGCCGCCGCGGAAGGGTACAGCTACGGCACATACCGCCGCGCAAAGGAGACTCTGGTAAAGCAGGAAAAGGCGGCCAGGACTTGGTCGACCGGCTACGGTGATAATAAACGCTGGGTGATCGCACTTGTTTCTCCGTCAGGAACGGCGAAATGAGCAAGTAAAGGGGAAAATGGCTCAACCATGCGGTTTGCTCTTACTTGTGCAGCTGCACAAGTAAAGGGACGGATCTATGGCCTTACTCTCTTACTTGCACATCTGCACAAGTAAACGGAGATGGCTTAACCATGCGGTTTGCGCTTTACTTGTACATTTAATATCTCTCTGACGGGGAGAAAAATGAATTGCGCCCGTGCGGGCGGTGAATTTCCGCTTCGCGGAATGAATTGGCCTGCGGGGCATGGAGGATGGGGATGGGGATCAGGCTCCCTCCTTGAGGGAGCTGGCGCGGAGCGCCTGAGGGAGTGCTGAGGTCATTTGGGCAGCCGCTGCCGGGCGCTTTCCCCTGCTGCCGGTAAACCCCCTGGGTTTGCCTCCGGCGGCCGTCTTTCTTTTTGTGCGACAAAAAGAAAGATGGAAAAGAAAAAGCGCCAGGGAACCTTCCGAAAGGTTCCCTGGACCTTCCTCCCGGCCAAGGGGGGAACCGCCGCGGCGGTTCCCCCCATTGGATCCTCCCTCCGGGGGACGAAAGACGAAGGACGAGGGACGAAGGACGAGGGACGAAAGACGAGGGACGAAAGACGAGGGACGAGGGAGTCAGGCTCCCTTTGTGAGGGCTGCAAGGCAGGGATGCAGGAGAGCTTTTGAATACGAATTAACGCTGTTCCTATGCCCGTCCCCGGGAGTTCTCCGAAGAACAACGGTACCGGATAATATATGCGGGGGGATCCAATGGGGGGCAATCGGCCCCCCTTGGCCGGGAGGAGGGGATCAAGGGGGGACCATTCGGAAGGTCCCCCCTTGCGCGCCTTTGGTTTCTTTCCTCGCGCAAGGAAAGAAACGCCTCGCCGGCGAGGCGGCCTGCGAGAAGGAAGGCAGTCATACCCTCCGGCAGGGACCGCGCCCGCAGAAGCGGAATACTCCTCGTTCTATCCCCGTAACCTCTCAGTCAGCTTCGCTGACAGCTCCCCTTTCAGGGGAGCCTGCCGCTGCGGCGGGGACGGGGCTGAATCGCAACTCAGGCTCCCTCGGAGAGGGAGGCTGATCCCCGTCCCCTCCAATGCCCCGCAGGGCAATTCATGACGTGAAGCGTCAATTCCCGTTTCGAAGGAACGATGCATGCGCCGACTGGCGCAATGCATGATCCCGGGGCATAGGATGGACCGGCAGGACGCCGGGAAGAGATGGATCCGATTCGGGGCGGGAAGCGGTCTCGGGCCGCCGCCTTTTTCCTTTCCGGTCCTGCCCATTCTTGCGTGAATTGGGGGAATACCCGTTGAATGATGCCTATATCGGCCTCCGCTCCCTCACCTATGCCCAGCGGGCGGCCCGGTTCCTGTCCGGCCTGGGGATGCCCGCCTCCGCCGCCCGGGCGCCCTGGTCCGGTACCTGCGCCTATGCCGTGCGACTGCGCCGGGGAGACCTGGAAAAAGCGGTGGAGCGGCTGCGGGGGGCGGACTTCCTTCCGGGCCGGATCTGGCTGCGGGAGGGGGACGGAAGTCTGCGGGAGGCGGCGCCGTGATCTATCTGGACAACGCCGCCACCACGCTGCAGAAGCCTGCCTCCGTTTACCGGGCTGTGGAGCGGGCCATGCTGACCCTGGCCAGTCCGGGCCGGGGAGGATATCCCGCCGCCATGGCGGCGGCGGAGGAAGCGTACCGCTGCCGGGAAACGGCGGCGGCTCTTTTCGGTTTATCGGAGCCGGAGCGGGTGGTCTTCTGCCAGAACGCCACCCACGGCCTGAACATCGCCATAAAAGCCCTGGCCCGTCCCGGGGAGCGGGTGGTGATCTCCGGCTATGAGCACAACGCCGTGCTCCGGCCCCTCCGGGCGCTGGAGGCCCGGATCCGGGTGGCCGCCGCACCGCCCTTCAAACCGGCTGCTGCGGCGGAGGCTTACCACCGGGAACTGAAGCAGGGGGCGGCCCTGGCGGTGGTGAACCACGTCTCCAACGTGTTCGGCTGCATCCAGCCGGTGGAGGAGATCGCCGCCCTCTGCGGGGAGCGGGGGATCCCGCTGATCGTGGACGCCTCCCAGAGCGCCGGCGTCCTGCCCCTGCGGCCGGAGGAATGGAACGCGGCCTTCGTGGCCATGCCCGGGCACAAGGGCCTGTACGGCCCCCAGGGCACCGGCCTGCTGCTTGTGGGGAGACAACCCGGGGACAGGCGCATCCGCACCCTGATGGAGGGCGGTTCGGGCAGCAGCCCCAGGGAGCCGGATATGCCCGACTGGCTGCCGGACCGGCTGGAGGCAGGTACCCATAATATGCCCGGCATCGCCGGTCTGCGGGCGGGGCTGGAGTTTGTGAAGCGTCTGGGGCCGGAGGCCATCCTGGCCCATGAGGAAAAGCTCGTTCATCTGGCGGCGGAGCTCCTGGGGGAAAATCCCCGGCTCCGGGTCTTCGCGGCGGCGGAACCTTTTCGACAGGGCGGCGTCCTCTCCTTTCAGGTGAAGGATATGGACTGCGAGACGGCGGCGGAGCGGCTGGCGGAGCGGGGCTTTTCCCTGCGGGCGGGGCTCCACTGCGCCCCCTTGGCCCACGACACGGCGGGAACGGGGAAGGAAGGAACGGTGCGCCTGAGCGTGTCCGCCTTCAGCCGGGAGAGCCACGTGCGCAGACTGGCAAAAGCCCTGGAAAACTTATGACCAAACGCGGAAATCGCTTGTCAAGCGGAAGCGGATAAGATATAATATAAGTTAGCACTATAGGTCCTGCCGCGGGCAAAACCCCTGCGGCGGGACAGACAGAAAGAAAGGGGGAAGTCCGAATGGGTTTTTGGAACATGCTTCTGAGCCTGATCAGGACCATACGGATCAACGACGTGATCGACATGGCGATCATGGCTTTCCTCCTGTACAAGATCCTGTACTTCCTGTCCCGGACCGGTTCGGGCAGGGCGCTGCGGGGGCTGCTCCTGATCATCGTGGCCATGCTCATCGCCAGGAAGCTGGACCTGTACATGTTCAACTACGTCTTCGGCAAGGGCCTGGAACTGGGGGTCCTGATCCTGCTGATCGTGTTCCAGCCGGAGGTCAGGGCCATGCTGGAGAAGGTCGGCGCGGTGACGCGGTTCATCCCCGGCTCGGAGCGCTCCAAGGAGCTGGGCGGATGCGTCGAGGAAGTGGTGAAGGCCTGCGATCCCCTTTCCAAAACCAAGACCGGCGCCCTGATCGTCTTCGAGCGGGACAATGATCTGAACGAGGAGATCCAGACCGGCGTCCTCATCGACGTGGAGACCCGGTCCATCCTCCTGCAGCATATTTTCGACAAGAACACCGTCCTGCACGACGGCGCGGTGATCATCCGCAACGAGCGGATCTATGCGGCCCGCTGCCGTCTCCCCTCCAGCAAGCGGCTGGACCTGCCCCAGCGGTACGGCATGCGCCACCGGGCGGCCCTGGGGATGAGCGAACATTCCGACGCGGCGGTGGTGATCGTCAGCGAGCAGACGGGGGAGATCAGCTTTGCCCTGAATGGGGAGATCTATCCCGATATCACCCTCAGCGAACTGGAAAGCCGGCTGGATCAGTGCCTGATGCGCAGCCAGGATACCGAAAGCGGGGAGGAAGGTCTCCGCGCCATGCTGAAAAACCGGGTCGCCGCTCTCCGCAAGAAGCTGGCTCCGGTAAAGGAAGACGAGAATGAAGACCATCAAGAAGATCGCCAGTAGCCGCGCCCTGTATATCGTCCTGGCCTGCATCCTCTCCGTGATCCTGTGGCTGTACGTGGCGTCCTATGCCAATACGGACATGGAGGCGGAGCTCACCGGGCTGGAGATCAACTATGTGGGCGGAGACGATATCCTTCGGGACCGGAAGCTCCTGGTCACGGAAAAGGATCAGCAGAGCGTCAGCCTCACCATCCTGGGCAAGCGGAACGTGGTCTCCGCCATCAATAAGGACGAGGTGGAGGTCAGCGTGGACCTGACGGATATCCGCAGCACCGGCGTATACGAAAAAGTCTATACCGTCACCTTCCCGGCCAGCGTCAAGGAGGACGCGGTCCTCATCGTCAAGCGCAGTCCGGAGTACGTCACCGTGAATATCGACAACCTCATCACCAAGCCCGTGGAGGTCCGGGGGGACTTCGAGGGCAGCGTGCAGGACGGCTATATGCAGGAGCCCATCGTCTATGAGCCCGCCACCGTCATGGTTTCCGGGCCGGAGGAGGTCGTTTCCCATATCGCCTGCGCCAAGGTGGTGCTGGACCGGGAGAACCTGAACCGCACCGTCACCGGCACCGTGAGTTACACCCTGCTGGATTACGAGGAGAAGGCGGTGGATACGCAGGAGCTGAGCATGGACGTGGAGGAGGTCCGGTACACCATCCCCATCGTCATGGTGAAGGATATCGTCCTCACCGTGGACCTCATCGAAGGAGGCGGCGCCAAGGCGACCAACGCCGTGGTGGAGGTCAAGCCCAACGTCCTCACCGTCACCGGCGACGCGGAGCTCGTCCAGGGCATCAACCAGATCACCCTGGGGGCCATCGACCTGGCGTCCTTCGAGCAGACCTATACCGCGACCTATCCCATCCCCCTGCCCAACGGGGCGGAGAACCTCACCGGGGACAAGGAAGCCATCGTCACCGTCAATATCCGCGGTCTGGCTTCCCGGCACATCCTCACCACCAAGATCAGCTTCATCAACGTATCCGACGGATACACGGCCAACCCCATCACCCAGTATAAGGAGGTCGTCATCCGGGGACCGGAGGAGATCATCTACCTGGTGGCGCCGGACAACGTGCAGCTGGTGGCGGATCTGAGCGAGTACGGCAACGCCGTGGGCCGGTACAGCGTGCCCACCACCGTGTACATCACCGGATTCAGCGAAGTCGGCGTGGTGGAGGGGAACTACAACGTGGTGGTATCCCTGGAGCCTGAGCCGGAGGAACCGCCGGAGGAACCGCCTGAGGAGCTTTCCGGAGAGGAGCCGGAGACCGGCGGGGAGGAAGGACCGTGACCCGCACCGGCGTGATCCGGGAGGTGTGCGGAGACGGGTATGCCCGGGTGGAGATCGCCATGCGCACCGCCTGCGGCCACAGCTGCGAGGATTGCGGCGGCTGCGCCTCCGGCTCACGGGAACTGGTGATCCGCGCGAAAAACCCCCTGGAAGCCGGAAGGGGAGAGCTGGTAGCCGTTACCGCCGGGACCGGAAAGGTGCTGGGGGCGGCGGCGCTGGTATACGCCCTTCCCCTGGCCCTGATGCTGGCGGCGGCGCTGGTGTGCGCCGCGGCGGGCGGAGGCCAGACCCTGTGCGCGGTATGCGCTGTGAGGGCCCTGTGTCTGGGGGCGGCGGCGGCGGTGCTGCTGGGAAAGCTCCGGCAGAGGCGCAGCCCCATGGAATATGTGATCACCCGGCGTTTTTCTGTCCCCCCGGCGGGGAACAATATCATCTGAACAGGAAGACAGAGCCATGATATACAGTATGACCGGCTACGGCAGCGGGGACGGGCTCAGCGGAAAGACCGCCCTGCACGTGGAACTGAAAAGCGTGAACAACCGTTTCCTGGACACCTCGGTGCGCCTTCCCCGGAGCTGCTCCTTTGCGGAGGAGCAGGTGAAGAGCCTGGTCCAGGCCAGGGTCGGCCGGGGCAAGGTGGACGTGTTCGTCACCGTGGACAGCTCCCAGGAGGACGACGTTCAGGTGAAGCTGAATGAACCCCTGCTGAAAGCCTACAAGCAGGCGGTGGAGGAGATGGGGGAAAAGTACCTCATCCCCAACGACATGGGCGCTTCCGCCTACAGCCGCATCCCGGATATCTTCATCCTTGAAAAGAAGGAGCTGGACCAGGAGGTCTTCCTGGCGGATCTGAGCCGGGTGGTGACGGAGGCGCTGGATACCCTCTGCGCCATGCGCGCGCGGGAGGGAGAACGGCTGAAAACGGATCTTCTGGGCAAGCTGGAGGAGCTGGAGGCCATGCGCCGGACCGTGGCATCCCGCAGCCCGGAGACAGTGCGGGAATACCGGGAGAAGCTGCTGGCCCGGATGCGGGAGGTGCTGGACACCCCGGGGATCGACGAGAGCCGCATCCTTACGGAAGCCGCCCTGTTCGCGGACAAGGTGGCGGTGGACGAGGAGCTGGTCCGGCTGGACAGCCACCTGCGGCAGTTCCGGGAACTGCTGGAGTCCGGCGGCGCCGTGGGACGGAAGCTGGATTTCCTCATCCAGGAGCTGAACCGGGAGGTCAACACCATCGGTTCCAAATGCGTGGACCTGGATATCACGAAGACCGTGGTGGAGATGAAGTCCACCATCGAGAAGATCCGGGAACAGGCCCAGAACATCGAATAGGGGAGCAGAATATGAAGCTCATCAATATCGGCTACGGGAACCTGGTCTCCGCCGGGCGGGTGATCGCCATCGTCAGTCCGGAGTCCGCCCCCATCAAGCGCATGGTCCAGGACGCCAGAGACAGCGGCAGCCTGATCGACGCCACCTACGGGCGGCGCACCCGGGCGGTGATCATTGCGGACAGCGGCCACATCATCCTCTCCGCCATCCAGACAGAGACCATCAGCAACCGCATCCTGGGCGGGGGAGACGGCGCCGCCATCCCGGAACGGGAGGAGGACGAGGAATGAAGAGGGGAAAGCTCATCATCATTTCCGGTCCCTCCGGAGCGGGAAAGAGCACCATCGTCCGCGCCCTCATGGCCCAGTCCCCCGGGGCCTTCTTCTCCGTATCCGCCACCACCCGGGCCATCCGTCCCGGGGAGGAGGACGGGGTGGATTACCACTTTGTGACCCGGGAAGCGTTCCGGGAGCTGATCCGCACGGACGGCCTGCTGGAATGGGCGGAATACGTGGGCAACTACTACGGCACCCCGGCAAAGCCGGTGCTGGAGAAGCTGGAACAGGGGTTTGACGTGATCCTGGATATCGAGTCCCGGGGGGCCAGACAGGTCATGGACAAGTACCCGGAGGCCGTCAGCATCTTCGTCTGCGCCCCCAGCTTCGCGGAGCTGGAAAAGCGGCTCCGGGACCGGGGGACCAACACGGAAGAGGATATCCAAAGACGGCTGATCAAGGGACGGAGCGAATGCGAAAAAGCGGATATGTATACCTACCTGATCATCAACGACGATCGGGAAAAGGCCGCTGCGGAAGCCGCCGCCATCCTGACGGCAGAGCGCTGCAAGATTAAAGATCACCTTTCGGTGCTGAAGGGAGAATGAACCGTTATGATGCTGTATCCTTCCATGTCCACCCTGCTGAGCAAGGTGAAGAGCCGCTATATGCTGGTGAATGTCATCGCGAAACGTTCCCGGGATATTGCGGAGTACGCCGGCGAGGAGCATGTGAAGCTGGAAAAAAAGCCGGTTTCCATCGCCATTGACGAGCTGGCGGAGGGAGATTATATCGCCGTTGCCCGGAATTCGGGAACGTTCGAAGAATAACCCGTGATCGCCCGCGTAGCCATCCATGAGGCCGGCTATGCCATGGATAAGCTCTATGCCTATGCGATCCCCGCATCCCTGGAGGGGGCGGCGGCCGCAGGCAAGCGGGTCTCCGTCCCCTTTGCCCGGGGGAACCGGCGGCGGGAGGGAATGGTCTTCGCCCTGGAGGAGGAGAGCACTTATCCCGGCCTGAAGCCCATCGACGTGTGGCTGGATGAAAGCCCGGTCCTCAGTCCGGAGGAGCTTCGCCTGGCCCGCTGGATGAAGGCCCGGTTCTTCTGCACCTATTACGACGCCGTCAAGGCCATGCTCCCCGCCGGGGTCTGGCTGGTGGGGGAGGCGGTATGCACCCTCGCCGATCCCGGGAACCGGGAGGGGAACTACGCCGCAGCGGGAGAGCGGGAGGATCTGCGCACCCTGGTGGAGCTCCTGTATGAACAGGGGGGCAGCGCTTCCTGGCATACGGTCCGGTCCGCCCTGGGGAACCAGGCTTCCGCCGCCGCCGGCGCGCTGGAAGAAGCGGGGATCCTCACCCGGGTCCTGGAGAGGAAGCAGCGGGCTTCGGACAAGATCACCTCCACCGCCGTCCTGTGCGTCTCCGCGGAGGAGGCCCTGGCAGCGGCGGAACGGAAGCGGAAATCCGCCCCCCAGCAGGCGGAGCTTCTGCGGCTCCTCAGCGGGATGGGGGAGTGCTCCGGCAAGGAGCTGTGCTACTTCACCGGCGCCTCCATGCAGAGCCTGAAGGCCCTGGAAAGGGCAGGCTTCATCGAACTTCGGCCCAGGGAGGAATTCCGCAGACCGGAGTTCCATCCCGGCCAGCGGCCGGATATGACGGAGCTGAACCAATGCCAGCAGGAGGCCTGTGATGCGCTTCTGCCCCTTCTTCGGGAAGAGAAGGCCTCCGCGGCGCTGCTCCACGGGGTCACGGGAAGCGGCAAGACCGCCGTCTATATCCGACTGATCCGGGAAACGGTGGAACGGGGGAAGCAGGCGCTGGTCCTGGTGCCGGAGATCGCCCTGACCCCCCAGCTCATGGCTACCTTTTATCAGCATTTCGGCGACCGGGTGGCCGTGCTGCACAGTTCCCTGAGCATCGCCCAGCGGTACGACGAATGGAAGCGCATCCGGAAGGACGCGGTGGACGTGGTGGTGGGCACCCGCAGCGCGGTGTTCGCCCCGCTGCACAGCCTGGGCCTCCTGATCCTGGACGAGGAGCAGGAGGGGAGCTACAAGTCCCAGAACGCCCCCCGGTACCATGCCCGGGATATCGCCAAGTACCGCTGCGCCGAGGCGGACGCCCTGCTGCTCATGGGTTCCGCCACGCCGTCGGTGGAGAGCATGTACGAGGCCAGATCCGGGAAATACGCCCTGGTGCGCATGGACAGCCGATACAATTCCCACCCCCTGCCGGAAGTGAGCATCGTGGATCTGAAGGAGGAGCTGAAGGCAGGCAACGGCAGCCCCCTGAGCCGGGCGCTGTGCCGGGAGATCGGCCTGAACCTGGAGCGGGGGGAACAGAGCATCCTGTTTCTCAACCGGCGGGGAGCCAGCAGCATGGTGACCTGCCCCGCCTGCGGATACGTGTATTCCTGCCCCCGGTGCAGCGCCAGACTCACCTACCATATGGCGAACCGGCGCATGATGTGCCACTACTGCGGCTATTCCCAGCCCCAGGACCGGGCCTGCCCCTCCTGCGGCGGGACCCTGAGCTTTTCCGGCCTGGGCACCCAGCGGGTGGAGGAGGAGCTGAATAAACGATTCCCGGGAACGCCGATCCTGCGGATGGATACGGATACCGTCTCCGCCTCCCGGAGCCACGAGGTCATCCTGCGGGAGTTTGAGGAGAAAAAGGTCCCCATCCTGGTGGGCACCCAGATGGTGGCCAAGGGACTGGATTTCGGCAACGTGACCCTGGTGGGGGTGATCCTGGCGGATCAGTCCCTGTATGCCGGGGATTTCCGGGCCCAGGAGCGCACCTTCAACCTGATCACCCAGGTGGTGGGCCGTTCCGGCCGGGGAGAGAAGACCGGCAGGGCGCTCATCCAGACCTATACCCCCCGGAACGAGGTGATCCTCTGCGCCGCCAGGCAGGATTACGACAGCTTCTATGCCGGGGAGATCGAAGCACGGAAGCTGCTGCTGGCGCCGCCCATCCGTTCCCTGTATACCGTCACCGTTTCCGGCGGGGAGGAGGAACAGACGCTGCGCTGCGCATCCCAGCTGAAGACCGCCCTGGAGCGGGCGGGGGAAGGACTCCCGGACCTGCGGGTGCTGGGACCGGCTCCGGCGGGGATCCTGCGGGTAAACAACCAGTTCCGCTACCGGGTCACCGTCAACGCCGCGCCCTCCGGCAAGGTGCGGGCGCTGATCGCTGCCGCCCTGCGGCAGTACGGGAGCGACAGGCAGAACCGCGGACTCACCCTGTACGGGGACGTGGACGCCATGGACAGCTGAGGAAAACAGCGGAAGCGCTGAGGCGACACCATGAATTGCCCTGCGGGGCATGGGGAAAAGGGACCGATCCGGCATAGCCCGGATTGTTTCCTCCGCAGCGTTCATCAGCTTGCCTCCGGCGGCCCGGTTTCTCTGACGCGAGAGAAACCGGGGAAAGAGCGCGGCGGGGCTCCGCCCCTGCACCCCGGTGCGGCGGGCGCTGAAGCGAAGGGGGCATCGGCGCGGCGTAGAACAGGCGGGTGCGGGACGTGAGTCTGCCGTCTCTGACAGTGCTGCAGGCAAAGCTGAATGGCTTTTCAGGGTGCTAATCTGTACAGTTCACCGTTTCCTGCTGCTGCGGCCCCCTGCCTTCCCCCGGGGGGAAGGTGGCACGGCGCGGCTCACGGAAGCGCCGTGATGGATGAGGGGCAGATTCCGGCCAGACTAACGATTCACTGATGACATCCACAGGAATGACAGCGACAGGGAAAACACTTGATGCTTCGGACAGAAGCCGATATGACGAAAGGACCGCCCTCGGGCGGAGCGTGAGGATATGGGACTGAGAAAGATCATCCGCAAGGGCGATATCAGCCTGAAGAAGAAGAGCCGCACGGTGACGGAATTCAACGCCCGGCTGCACATCCTGCTGAACGATATGCTGGAGACCCTGAAGGATGCGGACGGCGTCGGTCTGGCAGCCCCCCAGGTGGGCGTGCTGCGGAGAGCGGTGATCGTGGCGGATATCAGCGGGGAGGAGCCGAAATACATCGAGCTCGTCAATCCCGAGATCGTGGCGGAGGAGGGCGAGCAGATCGGCCCGGAGGGCTGCCTCAGCCTGCCCAACATCTGGGGCGTGGTCACCCGCCCGGAAAAGGTGACCGTCAAGGCCCAGGACCGTTACGGCGAGCCCTTCACCCTGGAGGCGGAGGAGCTTCTGGCCAGGGCCTGCTGCCATGAGATCGATCACCTGAACGGGGTGCTGTTCGACGAGCTGGCGGACCGTTTCCTCTCCGAGGAGGAGATCCGGGAAATGACCGAGGGCGAAGCGGAATGAAGCTCCTGTTCATGGGCACCAGCGATTTTGCCCAGGCGTGCCTCCGGCGGGTGCTGGAGGAGGGCTGGGAGGTATGCGCCGTCTGCACGAAGCCGGACAGGCCCAGCCGCCGGGGCATGAAGTTCTCCGCCTGCCCGGTGAAGCTGGAGGCGGAAAAGGCCGGCCTGCCCCTGCTCCAGCCGGAGAGTCTCCGGGATCCTTCGGTGCAGGCGCAGCTCCGGGCTTACGGAGCGGATCTGTTCGTGGTGGTGGCCTATGGAAAGCTCCTGCCCAGGGCGGTGCTGGATATCCCGCCCCTGGGCTGCGTGAACGTGCACGGCTCCCTGCTGCCCAAATACCGGGGCGCGGCGCCCATCCAGTGGACGGTGCTGAACGGGGAGAAGGAAGGCGGCGTCTCCACCATGTTCCTGGAGGAGGGGATGGATTCCGGCAGCGTGATCCAGTCCGCCTGTCTGCCCCTGGAGCCGGAGGAGAGCTTCGGCAGCCTGTATGCCCGCCTCATGGCCCTGGGCGCCGACCTGCTTCAGAGCACCCTGAAGCGGCTGGAGGCGGGGGACCGAAGCAGCGTGCCCCAGGACGAGAGCCTGGCCACCTACGCTCCGCCCATCACCAAGGAGATGTGCCCCGTGGACTGGTCCCGCAGCCCCCGGGAGGCCGCCGCCCATATCTGCGGCCTGGACCCGAAGCCCGGCGCCACCGCGGTGTTCGGGGACGTGACCTTCAAGCTCTTTTCCCCCCGGGTCCTGGAGGGAAGCAGCGATCTGACCCCGGGCAGCATCGTCGCCCAGGGAAAGGAAGGCCTGGATATCGCCTGCGGCAGCGGCATCCTGCGGATCCGGGAGCTCCAGGCTCCCGGCGGCAAACGCATGGCCGCGGCGGACTATCTCCGGGGCCATAAGCTGGGATGAACGGACGGGAGGCGGCGGTACGGGCCCTGCTGGCCTGGGAGAAGCGCGGCGCCTGGTCCGACGCTTATCTGGACGGGCTTTTCCGCCGGGAAAAGCTGCCGGAGCGGGAGCGGGCCCTGGCCCAGCGGCTCTGCTGCGGCGTGATCCAGAATCTCACCGCCCTGGACTTTTACCTGGCCCCCTATGTGCGGGGAAGCCTCCAGAGCCCGGTGCGGGCGATCCTCCGCTGCGCCGTATACCAGCTGGCTTTCCTGGACCGGATCCCCCCCTCCGCGGCGGTGGATACGGCGGTGGAAATGGCCAAATCCATGGCGAATCCCGCTGCGGCGAGGGTGGTGAACGCCATCCTTCGGCGGCTGACCTCCGCCCCTTTGCCCCCTCTTCCCCGGGGAGGAGACGCAGAGAGCCTGACTGTCCGGTACAGCCATCCCCTGTGGCTCACCCAGCTCTGGCTGGACCGTCTGGGGGAGGCGGACTGCCGCCGTCTGCTGGCGGCGGACAATGAGATCCCCCCCACGGCGCTGCGGGTGAACCGCCTTCGGGGGACGGCGGAGGAGGTCTCCGCCGCCCTGACGGAAGAAAACGCCGTGTTTTCCCCTTTGCCGCCCCTGCCGGATTTCTTTGCCCTGAAGGAGGGCCGGGCGGCGGAGCTGTCGGTCTTTCGCCGGGGAATGGTCACCGTGCAGGATCCCGCGGCGGCCCTGCCCGTGCTCTGCGCGGAAGTGAAGCCCGGGATGAGGGTGCTGGACGCCTGCGCCGCCCCCGGGGGAAAGACCTTCCTCCTGGCACAGGAGATGGAGGACAGGGGAGAGATCCTGGCCTGCGACCTTCATCCCAATAAACTGGAGCGGCTGCGTGCGGCGGCGGACCGACTGAGAATCCGCTGCGTACGGACGCAGGCAGCCGACGCCCGGAAGCCCGCGGAGGAATGGAAAAACGCCTTCGATCTGGTGTTGGCGGACGTGCCCTGTTCCGGCATGGGGGTCATCCGGAAAAAGCCCGAGATCCGCTGGAAGCCCCGGGAGGAGCTGGCGGATCTGCCCGGGATCCAACTGGCGATCCTCCGCAGCCTGGGGGACTGCGTCAGGCCCGGGGGACAGCTGGTGTACTCCACCTGTACCCTGCTGGAGGCGGAGAACGAGGCGGTCACCGCCGCATTCCTGGCGGAGCGCGGGGATTTCCGCGCCGAGCCCATCCATCTCCCCGCCCCTCTGGGGGATATACCCGAGGGCCGGCGTACCCTGTGGCCCTTTGAATACGGAACGGACGGCTTCTATCTATGCAGGATGATCAGAGAGAAATAAGATCCCTTCTCCGGGAAGAACTGGAGGCGGACTTCCGGTCCATGGGACTCCCGGCCTACCGGGCGGGACAGGTGTTCCGCTGGCTCCACCGGGGCGCGGGGAGCTTCGGCGAAATGTCGGATCTGCCCAAAAGCCTGCGGGATCTCCTGGAGGAAAAGTACCGGCTGAGCGCGCTGACGGCCCTGCGCAGGCAGGAATCGGCGGACGGCACGGTGAAGACCCTGTGGCGGCTGTGGGACGGCAACGCGGTGGAAAGCGTCGTCATGCGCTATCATTACGGCAATACCGTCTGCATCTCCTCCCAGGTGGGCTGCCGCCAGGGCTGCGTTTTCTGCGCATCCTCCGGCCTTGGCCTCGTCCGGGACCTCACCGCAGGGGAAATGCTGGAGGAGGTCCTGTATTCCGGGCTGGACAGCGGCGCGAAGATCACAGGCGTCGTCCTCATGGGCATCGGAGAACCGCTGGAGAACTATGACAACGTGATGCGGTTCCTCCGGCTGGTGAACGCGGAGGACGGCCTGAATATCGGCATGCGCCATATTTCCCTCTCCACATGCGGACTCGTCCCGCAGATCGGGAGACTGGCGGAGGAGGACCTGCAGCTCACCCTTTCCGTTTCCCTCCATGCGCCGGACGATGAAACCAGAAAAAAACTGATGCCCGTCGCCCGCCGGTATGACCTGGCCGCCCTGATGGAGGCCTGTCGGGCATACTATGAACGGACCGGAAGACGCATCAGCTTCGAATATGCCCCCATTCGGGGCGTGAACGACTCGCCGGAGCAGATGACGCTCCTGGCGGAACACATGCGCCGGGTGCACGGGCATGTGAATCTCATCCCCCTGAACCGGGTACCCGGAAGCGAACTGGAGCCGGGAAACGCCCGGGAGCTGGCCCGCAGACTGCAGCAGCTGGGCTGCAACGCCACCGTCCGCCGTCGTCTCGGCGCGGACATCGACGCCGCCTGCGGACAGCTGAGAAGGAAGGAGGCGACCTGAATTGCGCTATTGGGCGCTGACGGACACCGGCCGTGTCCGTCCGGAGAACCAGGATTCCTGGCTCGTACGTTCCACGGAGACCCCCGAGGGGAAGGAAATCCTCACCGCCGTGGTATGCGACGGCATGGGCGGCGCCAAGGCGGGAAACGTGGCGAGCCGCATGGGCGTGGAACGGTTTGCGGAATACCTCTGCCCCGGTCTGGAGACGGTGGAGCAGGCGGAGCTTTCCGCTCCCCTGGCTGTGCGGGAAGCCAACCGGGCGATCTATGACCTGGCCTTCGCCATACCGGAATACGAGGGCATGGGGACCACCCTGGTGGCCGCCGTTACCGACGGCAGGGAGACCCGGATCGTGAACATCGGGGACAGCCGCTGCTATCTGGTGCGGAACAAGGTCATCCGCCAGATCACCAAGGACCACTCCCTGGTGCAGGACCTGGTGGACCGGGGGGAGATCGACCGGGCGGACGCCTGGCTGCATCCCCAGCGGAACTATATCACCCGGGCACTGGGCACGGATGAGGACGTGATCTGCGACGTGTTCCGGGAGGAACTGGAGCCCGGGGATATCCTGCTCCTCTGTTCCGACGGGCTCAGCGGCATCGTGAACGCACAGGAGATGCTGTTCGAGATCGCCTACGGCGGCGAGCTGGAGACCGCAGCCGACCGGATGATGGGGATCGCGCTGGACCGGGGCGCGCCGGATAACGTGACCCTGATCCTGCTTTCCGCAGATGGATCCGATGCGGAAGGCTGAACGGATATAAGGATGGTTTGAAGATGGACAACATGGATAAATACATCGGCGAGATGCTGGATAACCGCTACGAGATCAAGGAAAAGATCGGCGTGGGCGGGATGGCGGTGGTCTACAAGGCCCTGTGCCATCGGCTGAACCGGTATGTCGCGGTCAAGATCCTGAAGGACGACTACGCGGTGGACGAGGATTTCCGGCGGCGCTTCCATACCGAGGCGCAGGCGGTAGCCATGCTCAGCCACCCCAATATCGTCACGGTGTACGACGTGAGCCGCACCCAGGACGTGAACTATATCGTCATGGAACTGATCGAGGGGATCACCCTGAAGCAGTATATGCAGAAGCGGGGGAAGCTCTCCTGGAAGGAGGCCCTGCATTTCTCCAGCCAGATCTGCAAGGCGCTCATCCACGCCCACGGCCGTGGGATCGTCCACCGGGACATCAAGCCCCACAATATCATGATCCTGAAGGACGGCAGCGTCAAGGTGGCCGATTTCGGCATCGCCCGGCTGAATTCCAACCAGAACACCCTGACCCAGGAGACCCTGGGCAGCGTCCACTATATCTCCCCGGAGCAGGCCAAGGGCAGCCACACGGACGCCCGCACGGATATCTATTCCCTGGGGGTGGTGATGTATGAGATGATCACCGGCCGCCTGCCCTTCGAGGGGGACAGCGCCGTGGCCGTGGCCATCCAGCATATCAGCTCCATTCCCCTGATGCCCCGGGAGATCGATCCGGAGATCCCGGAGGGGTTCGAGCGCATCACCATGAAGGCCATGTGCGCGGATCTGGACAAGCGGTATCAGTCCGCCGAGGAGCTCTATGCGGACCTGGAAGCCTTCCGGAAGGATCCGGAGGGGAATTTCGACGAGGAGGAACTGCCCTTTACGGAGACCCCCGAGCGGAAGGAGCCTGCGGAAGAAACGCAGCCCGCGAAGCGGAAGAAACGGGGAGGCCGGGTCATGACCTCGGAGACCGAGGGGGTCAAGCCGATCCGGGGCGCCCGGGAGCTGAGCCGGAAGGATTACCGGAAGAACACCCTCCGGGCCAGGAGCGTGACCATCCTCTTCGGCGTGCTCTGCGTGATCCTGTTCATCCTGGCTCTGTTCCTCTTCCTGTGGCGCAACTGGTTCAAGGAAATGTTCACGGAACCGGAGACCATGATCGTTCCGACCCTGGTGGGCAGCCGCCTGGAGACGGTGCTCCAGAACCCGGGGTTCACGGATAATTTCAACATCATCCCCACCTATGAGGCCGACGAAGGGGTGGAGGAGGGCTTCATCCTGACTCAGAGCCCCGCCAGCGGCAGAACGGTGATCAAGGGAGAGGAAAAGCCCACCCTGAAGGTGACGGTCAGCAGCGGTTCCGAGATCATATTCATGCCGGATCTGGTGAATCAGGAATACCGCAACGCCTTCCTCACCCTCCAGAAGCTGAAGCTGGAGGTGCGGGAGGATCTGGTGGTCTCCGATACGGTGACAGAGGGGTACGTGATCTCCACCTCCCCGACGGCGGGGGAGGAGCTCCGCCCCGGGGATACGGTCTTCCTCACCGTCAGCTCCGGACCGCAGATCAAATACGTTTCCATGCCCGACCTGTACGGGAAGACCGCCCAGGCGGCGGCAGCCCAGCTGGAGGCCCTGAACCTCACCGTGGGCAGCATCTCCGAGGTGGAGGACGATGCGGAACGGGGTACCGTCATCTTCCAGAGCACAGCCCCCGGCACCAGCATCCCCGAACACAGCAAGATCAACCTGAACATCTCCTCCGGCCCTTCCGAGACTCCGCCTCCCGAGGAAGAGCCCGGTGAGGGCGAGGCCGGCGAAGGCGGCGAAGAGGGCGGACAACCGCCGGAGGATAACGGCGAGCCCGCTGAGAACGGCGGCCAGGAGGGAGAGAATGGCGGAGACGCTTGAGGGCAGGATCCTGAAAGCGCTCAGCGGCTTCTGGTACGTTCATACCCCGGAAGGGGTGCTGGAATGCCGGGCCAGGGGCAAGCTCCGTTTCCGGGGACTGACCCCCCTGGTGGGAGACCTGGCCAAAGTCGAATCCCTGGGGAATGGGAAGGGCAGCCTGATCGACCTGCTTCCCCGGAAGAACGCCTTCGTCCGACCGGCGGCGGCCAACCTGGACGCCCTGGTGATCCTGGCCTCCGCCGTGCCTCCGGTGACCGATCCCTACCTCCTGGACCGGATGATCGCCATTGCGGAGCTGAAGAACTGCGAACCCATCCTGTGCTTTCACAAGAGCGACCTGGGCAGGGCGGAGGAGCTGATCCGCACTTACCGGAGCTGCGGCTTTCCGGTGGCGGAGACCAGCGCGGAGACCGGGGAAGGGATCCCGGAGCTCCGTCGGATGCTGGCCGGGAAGCTCTGCGCCTTCACCGGGAATTCGGGGGTGGGGAAATCCAGCCTGCTGAACGCCCTGAGCGCCGGCCTGGAGCTGGAGACCGGCGAGATCAGCCGGAAGCTGGGGCGGGGAAGGCATACCACCCGCCACGTGGAGCTTTTTTCCCTGGGGGACGGGATCTGGGCCGCGGATACTCCGGGCTTTGCCGCCTTCGATACGGAGGACGTCACCCTGGAACTGAAGCGCCGGCTGCCGGAGCTGTTCCGGGAATTCCGCCCCTACCTGTCGGAATGCCGTTTTCCCGACTGCGCCCACGTTCGGGACGCGGGCTGCGCCGTGACCGCCGCCGTGGAGGCGGGGGAGATCCCCCGGTCCCGGCATGAGAGCTATGCAAGGCTCCACGAGGAGCTGAGAAAAGTGGCGGATTGGTCCCTGCGTGATTGACTTCGCCTTCCCGGTGTGGTATATTCTGCATTAAAGATGTATTCAAAATTCAATGATATTTGGAGGAAGATTACATGGAAGAAAAGTATGGGAAAAAGGTCGGCACCCTGAAGACCTCGGGGATGATCTATCTGCCCACCGCCATGGCCACCGTCCTGTTCGGCATCATCACCTTTGCCTCCCTGGGTCCGCGGCTGAGAGGCGAGGGCAGCTGGGGCCTCACCATCGCCTTCGGCATCCTCTTCGTGATCGCCGTGATCCTGCTCATCCGGCAGGCGGTGAGCGTGAACATGGAGATCTATGAAAAGGCCCTGGTGCAGAACAACCTCTTCGGCAAGACCGTTGTCCTGGCGGAAGATGTCCGGGCGATCCTCTGGCAGTTCCCCGGCGCGAATCCCGTGAACTCCCGCGCGGCCCGGATCAACAACACCTCCGCCGAACTGGTTTTCAAGGATGGCAGAAAGTCTATGAAGATCCAGGACTCCTTCTATCAGAACCTGGAAAAGGAGATTTCCGCTTTCCAGCGTCGGAATGAGATCCCCTCCGATCTGGAGAACAAGAAAAAGACCGGCCATCGGTACGAGTAAGTCCCGGAAAAACGGCGTTTTTCCCCCTTTTTCCGGCGGTACTTATGCAAAGCGCATAGTTTTTGACCGCTGAAAAGAGAAAAACTTATGGAATCCTCTTGTCAATGTGCGGCGGTTATGCTATAATGCCCGTATAAAAGCGAAGGGACGTGTGAAATTCATGAAATTTCTTGAGAGCAAGCCCAAATCTCTGATCTATACCATCCTGATCATCATTCTTATCATGTTCGAAATGAGCATCCTCTCTGGCTACCGCTTTGTGGAAATCGGCAGTGCCGCGGATAAATACGCCACCGGCATGAGCGCGGAGAAGATCACCTCCCTCGCGCTGGTAGGGGCGAACATCGGCTGGAACTACATCGTCTGCTCCGTGCTGATCGTGCTGGGCACCCTGGGCTTCTCAATGCTCCTGGGCTACAACCGCAATCCCGGCGGCCTGTTGGCGATCATCATCATGAATGTGCTGCCGGCCATCGGCTTCTTCGCTAAATTCAACTTCTTCGTGAGCTATGGCTACGGCGTTTATGCTCCCGCAATGGCACTGTTCGGCTTGACCTATAACCTGACTTCAAAGGCACAGCAATGCACGAACAATGCGATCTTTGCCGGCATCGTGATCATCCTGTCCATCGCATGCTGGTTCATCGGTTATCGGATCCGCGCCGCGTACGCAGCGAAGTACGAGTTCGACGACTGAGTTTTTCCCAACAAACCACTCCGCACCCCAAAGGGGGTGCGGAGTTTTTTGCTTCAGCTTTTTTCACCGGGGCGGAACAGCAGGGCCGCCAGACCTGCGAAGAAGACGGCGGCGCAGATCCCCGCAGCTGCGGCGGTGAGGCCTCCGGTCATGATCCCCAGCAGACCCCGTTCCGCGATCCCCCTGCGGATCCCCTGGGCCAGGGTGCTGCCGAAACCCAGCAAGGGCACCGTGGCGCCTGCGCCGGCCCATTCCGCAAAGGGCTTGTACAATCCTGTACCGCCGAGGACGACCCCGGCCACCACATAGGCGCTGAGGATCTTGGCCGGGGTGAGATTCGTCTTGTCGATGAGCAGCTGACCCGCCGCGCAGATCAGTCCCCCTGCCACAAAAGCCTTGAGATAGGGAAGAAGCATCGTTTCATCCTTTCGTCATGGAGAATGCCACCGCATGGCAGATGCCGGGGATGCTCTCCCCCTGTCCCACGGTGGTGGGAGACAGGAGCGCGCCGGTGGCGCAGAAGAGCAGGCTGCTCCAGCGTCCGGCCCGGAGCCCGTCCAGCAGCCAGCCGCAGAGCACGGAAGCCCCGCAGCCGCAGCCGGAGCCGCCGGCATGCACGTCCTGGCGTTCCCGGTCATAGAGAAGCAGGCCGCAGTCGTCATAATAGGGGGCGATGTCCACCCCGTCCTGAAGGAAGAAGTCCATCACCACGCCCCGCCCGACGAGGCCCAGGTCCCCGGTGACGATGAGATCGTAATCCCCGGGCTGAAGTTCCAGATCCTGAAGATGCGCGCGGATGGTCTGGTAGGCGGCGGGGGCCATGGCCGCGCCCATGTTGTTGGCGTCTGTGATCCCGGCGTCCCGGATCCGACCTGTGGTCACGGCGGTCACGTAAGGGCCGCAGCCTTCGGCGGAGAGAATGGCCGCGCCGGCGGCAGTCGCGGTCCATTGGGCGGTGGGGGTGCGCTGCCCGCCGTATTCCAGGGGCAGCCGGAACTGCCGTTCCGCGGAACAGAAATGGGAGGAGGTCACGGCGCAGGCCGTGTCCGCATAGCCGCCGTCGATGCTCATGGCAGCCAGGGAAAGGGCCTCCGCCATGGTGGAGCAGGCCCCGTACAGTCCAAAGTACGGAACGTCCGTATCCCGCATGCCAAAGGCCGAAGCGGTACACTGGTTCAGCAGATCCCCGGCGAAAACATAGTCCAGGGCAGAGGCGCTGAGCCTTGCTTTGTTCATGGCGTGGAAGAAGGCCAGGCGCTGCATGGCGGATTCCGCCTTCTCCCAGCTCTTTTCCCCGAAGTAGGCGTCTTCAGAGAGATAATCGAAGCTGCTGCCCAGGGGGCCTTCGCCCTCCTTTTTCCCGCCAACGCAGGCGCTGCCGATCACTGAAGGAGGGTCAGCAAAGCGCACGGTCTGGGCGCCGATCCGTTTCTGTTTCATGCTTCCAGTTTGTCCGTCAACGGGGAAAATATGCGCAAAAAGGCCGCAGAGAGGCGTTTCCTCCCTGCGGCGAGCGTTTTATTCTCAATCGATATCGGCCGGCGGTTCCAAACGAAGGCGGATGACGAAGCACAGTGTGGCCAGGAGCTGAAGGATCTTCCAGTTCACCAGGTCGATCTGCCCCAGCATGCCGGGGATCGCCTCTTCGGAAATATGAAAATCCACGAAGCGGCCGACCATGAACTCCCCCTGGAATTCTCCCGCCTCGGGAAACTCCTTTTCCACGCCCTCCGTGGCGGAGAGCTTGCGCATCTCCAGGCCGATCTGCCGATACATCATCCCCACGTCCGCCTCATCCAGCTGACGCTTCAGATCCCGCACCGTTCCGGGACCCATGCTCCGGGCTTTGCGCTGCAGATACCGGGCCCGGGCGATCACGCTCCGCATATTGGCGGAGAGACAGTTCCACCTGGCCAGCAGCTCCTGCGCCTGAGGGGAATAGCCGCTCATGCTTTCCCACCTCCGTCGCTGTTCTCTTTTGTCGTCGCCACCGGCATGAAGATGACCACCTCAAACCGGAGCGGATCCGGCCGCAGCCCGGGGGGAATGCAGAAGGGCAGCTCCGCGCAGCCGTCCAGCGGAACGATGCCATGCTCCTCCATGTACCGGAAAAGCACACCGTATTCCGCCTTCCGGTGATCCACTCTGTTTTGGGTGTCCGGATGGCAGCGCATGGTCAGATACTGTCCCGGCGGAGCGATTATAGGGTGGGAAGAAGGGATGTGGACGTTCTCGGGTATGCAGATGATCTTGCTGAGGCGGAGCTGCCCTTTCAGCTCCTCCGGGCCGATGTAAAAGAGATACGGATACTGCTGGATGGCCATTTTGTTCGATTTGCAGAAATCCGCATAGCGCAGGAGCATCTGATAATAGTAATCGGAGTAGAGCTCGCACGGATCCTCAAAAAGGATCTCCCGAAAATACAGCGGCTCATTCAGCGTGTGCAGCTCAGGGACATCGACGGGACGTGCGCGGACCCAGGTGATGAACTGGCTGAAACGCTTCAGATAGATCTGTTCCCGCTTGATGCGCTGCAGCTCCAGATCCAGCAGCTTCAGCTTCGCCATGATGCGGGTCTGCATCTGCTCGACGCTGGAAGTCGTGAGGATGTCCCGGATCTCCTCCAGGCTGCAGCCGCACTCCTGCAGACTGTGGATCAGCCGGACCTCATGCCCCTGAAGGGGATGATAGTATCGATACCCCTGGTCTCCCACGGCAATGGGATCCAGCAGACCGATATGATCGTAGTACTGCATGGCCTGGCGGGTAGAACCGCTGTAGGCGGCAAAATCGCCGATGGACATGAGCCCTTTGTGCATTTTCATTTCATCCAGCCCCTTTTTTCGCAAAGAACGGTTGACTGTATAGTAACAATATACTTTACAATAATCAACAAAAACATAAACAACGGGAAGAGATCAGATGAGAAACGGGATCGTACTCAACGAAGAGGAGCAGAAATCATATTGCGACCGGCTGACTGCCGTGCTGGCGGAGCTGCGCAAAAGACTGGGACAGACCCAGGAGGAGATGGAGAGCACCAGCGGCATCAGCCGTGTGACCCTGTCTCAGATCGAGAGCAAGCGCTGCCGGATGAGCTGGCTCCATTTTACCGCCCTGATGCAGCTGTTTGTACAGAACCAGGAGTCCAAGGAGCTGCTTTACGTCCGGGGGATCCTGGACGAGCGGCTGCTGCGGGCATACCAGCAGCTGACGCCGGAGGAAGCGCCGGAGTTCAATCCGGCGGTGGCAGAGCACCAGCTGCCCGGGATCAGCTGCTGAAGCGCCGCGGGTCGTAAGAACAGAGTATCGGGAGCAAACTACAGAAGGCGAGAGGGATATGATCCCTCTCGTCTGTTTTTTCGCTTATCGCAGGATCTGCCACACCAGATCCCGAAGGCGGGGATGGACCGTATCGTACACGGGGCCCATCATCCGCACATGCTGGACATAGAGAAAGCTGATGTGTTCATCCGGACATATCATGGTATAGGCGCCGGCGGCGCCGTCCCAGCCAAACTCCCCCAGGGGAGCGGCGCTTCCATCCAGCTGATCCACTCGGGTGCGCACCCCGAGACCGTAGCTGTAAGAGGAATAGCGCGGCTGAGCCCGGAAAGCGGCCAGAGGCACGTCGGACAGATGAGGCTGCCGCATCAGCTGTATGGTTTCCGGCTTCAGCAGGGGATACCCATCCCGTCCCTTTCCGCCGCAGGCCAGGGCCTCCGACAGAAGGATATAGGCTTCCGCCGTACCGCAGAGACCGGCGCCGCCGGAATCATAGGAATCGGAGAAGCAGAAGTGGTTCTCCCCGGAAACGGGGAGGATCGGTCTCCCTTCGCCCCGCCATTCATACTGCGGCTCCATACGGCTCAGCTGTTCCGGCGCGGGGTGAAAGGTCATGTCCTGTAGGGAGATGCCCAGGGGATCGAGGATCTCCCGGCGGACGTGGTCCGCAAACCGCTGGCCGGTGATCGCCTCCACCACCCCGGCCAGCACGTCGTGGCAGAGGCTGTAGAGATAACTCTCCCCCGGATCGAAGGCCAGGGGCATATCCGCTATGGCCCGGAGGATCCCCCGGGTGCTCCGATCCTTCGCCTCCCGGATCTGAGGGCTCATGATGTCATAGGTCAGACCGCCGCACATGGTGAACAGATGGCGGATCAGCAGGGCGGTCCCGGCCGGCCGGAGACTGCCGTCCTCCTGCCGGACCCGGAGATGCGCATATTCCGGCAGATAGCGGCTCACCGGATCCTCCAGCCCCAGAAGCCCTCGCTCCAGCAGCCGGCAGGCCGCAGTGCAGGTAAACAGCTTGGTGGCGGAGTAAAACCAGTAGAGCCCGTCGGCTTTGCAGCCGCGGGCCTGCCGGAAAAGCGTTTCCCGGTCATGACGCAGGATGCAGTCGTAACCGGGTACGGTTTCGGAAAGTTCGTTCAGATAGGCGGAAAGGGGAGAAAAGTCCAAGGTGAGCCTCCTCAATTCGCGTAAAGCATGCCCAGGATCCGGTTTGCCAGGCCGGAGGGCAGGATGCGCATGAGCAGAACGCACAGGCCGTAGACAAAGCCCACGGCGTGGAGCGGGCCCGTCCGCTTCTTCTGCGCCAGACGGAGGACCTTCTTTGCCACTTTGTCCGGACTTACGCCGCCGCGCTCATCCTTTTCCATGCGGCTGACGCTGCGGGAAACGGCGCCTCCGTATACCTCGTCGCCGGCGGCGGATTTTTCCCGGGCGTCGGTAAAGCCGGTGCGGGTATCCCCGGGCATCACGGCGCAGACGGAGATGCCGAACCGGCGCACCTCATTGGCCAGGGCCATGGTATAGGAGTTGATCCCCGCTTTGGAGGCGGAGTACCAGGCCTGGAAGGGAATGGGGGTGACGGCGGCGACGGAGCTGATGTTGATGATCCTGCCGCGCTTCTGCTCCCTAAAAACCGGGATCGCCGCGCTGCATAGGTTGGCGGTGCCCAGAAGGTTCACCTCCAGCTGCCGCCGGGCTTCCTCCATGGGCGTGAACTCCGCCGCCCCGGAGATGCCGAAGCCTGCGCAGTTCACCAGGAGATCCAGCCTGCCGCATTCATCCGCAATGCGGCGAACGGCCTCGGCGCATTGGGCGGGATCGGTCACGTCCCCGGCAAGGGGAACGGCGTTTTCCGGTCCGCCGCCCCGGCGGGAGAGAGTGTATACCCGCCAGCCTGCCTTGAGCAGGGCCTCCGCGCAGCTCAGGCCGATGCCGCTGCTGCCGCCTGAGACCAGGGCGACAGAGGGATCATTCATGATATTCGCCGATGACCTTGCCCATGATATCCATCGCCTCGTCCAAGAGCGCTTCGGTGTGGGTGGCCATCAGGCTGCAGCGGAGCATGCATCCGTCCGCAGGGGCGGCGGGAGGCAGCACGGAGTTCACGTACACTCCGGCCTCGTACAGCTCCGTGACCTTGATGAGGGTGCTTTCCGCATCGTGCATGAAGATGGGTACGATGGGGGTGATCCCATCCCGGATGCGCATGCCCCGGGCCACCAGGCCGCTGCGGAGGTAGTCCGCCAGATGGCGCAGGTGATCCACCATCTCCGGATGGGCCTCCAGCTTCCGCAGGGCGGTAAGGGCTACCGCGCAGGAGGCGGGAGGGATGGAGGCGGCGAACATGAAGGGGCGGGAATTGGTCATGATGAAATCCACCACCCGGCGGGAGGCGGCGCAGTAACCGCCCAGGCTGGCCAGGGACTTGGAGAAGGTGCCCATGTAGATGTCCACCCGGTCCTCCAGACCGAAGTGGCTGGCGGTGCCCCGGCCGCCTTTGCCGATCACGCCCAGGGCGTGGGCGTCGTCCACCATCACCCGGGCGCCGTATTTCTCGGCCAGGTCGCAGATGGCCGGCAGATTGCACAGGTCCGCGCCCATGCTGAAAACGCCGTCCGTCACGATCAGGATGCCGGCTGTGGAGGGAACGCTCTTCAGGCGCTGCTCCAGCTCATCCATATCATTGTGCTTGTACCGCAGCATCCGGCCATAGGAGAGCTTGCAGCCGTCGTATATGCTGGCGTGGTTGTCCCGGTCGCAGAGGACGTAGTCGTTCCGGCCTACCAGGGCGCTGATAATGCCCAGATTGGTCTGGAAACCGGTGGGGAGGGTGCAGACCGCTTCCTTGCCCAGGAAGGATGCCAGTTCCGCCTCCAGTTCATTGTGCAGCTGCAGGGTGCCGTTCAGCAGACGGGAGCCGGAGCAGCCGGTGCCGAAATCCCGCAGGGCCTTCAGGCCCGCCTCTACCACGTCCGGGTCGGTGGTCAGACCCAGGTAATTATTGGAGCCCAGCATGATCCGGCGCTTGCCTTCCATGATGACCTCCGTGTCCTGCCGGGATTGGAGCTCCCGAAAATAGGGAAATATGCCCTTTTCCCGGTATTCGTCTGCTTGGGTGAAATCGACGCACTTCTGAAACAGATCCATATCTATGCTCCCTTTCCACAGTAAGCATCGTTCCGCGGGAGGATGGTCGAACCCGCGATTATTCTGAAAAATCATGCATATTTTTTCATCATAATAACATGTCGGAGCCTTCTTTGTCAATCACCGAGGCTTCCGAAGAGGGGCCGTCTTTCCCTTCCGGCGCGGCCTCCAGAAGACCCCAGACGATCCAGAAGAAGCCGGTGCAGGTGGGGGTGGAAATGCCGAAAAAGGCCTGAAGGGCATAGCAAAGAAGCGCCGCTCCGGCCAGGGCCGCGGCGGCGTCCCCCCGGCGCCGGAACCAGCGTACGAAGGAGCAGAGCAGCGCCGCCAGATAAAAGAGCAGAGCGGGCAAGCCCTGGTTGACCAGAATATTCAGATACTCGTTGTGGGCGCAGTCGATGGTGCGCCGGATCGTCTTTCCGTTTTCATCGATCCGGGTGAATACGGCGGTCATACGGTGAGAAAAGGTGTCCGGTCCGCCCCCCGTCAGGAGCCGCTCCCGGAGGAGGGGGAGGGTGTTCCGCCAGATGTAGATCCGCCCGGAGCCGAAGCTGTCCTCCGCCTTGCCCCGGAGCAGGGCGTGGGCTTCCCCCAGCGTTCCGGGCAGAGGCAGAAGCCACAGCAGGGCCAGCCCCAGCGCCGCCGCGCACAGGATCCCCAGCCGCAGCCGCTTCCGGCCGGTCTTTCCCAGGGGAAGCACCACGGGAAGGGCCAGGACGCTGCCGCAGACCGCCCCCAGCAGGCCGCCTTTCGTCTCCCCCAGGATCAGGACCAGAAGGCTCAGGAGCGCCGGGATCAGATACAGGGGCCTCTTCAGCCGGAGAGCGGCGGTCCAGCACAGGGGAAAGGCCAGAGAGAGGATCGCGGCGGCGAAATCCGCGTTTCCCGTGAGGCCGATGAAAGCCCCGTTGTATCCGATATGCCGGTCTGCCCAGCCCAGACCCTCGGGATAAAGTCCCAGAGGATCCAGCCCCATGAACTGCAGCAGCGCGACAAGGCAGTTCAGCGTGACGGCGGCGGCAAAGACCTGAAGCATGCGTTTGCCGGGGACGGAAAAGCAGGAGAGAGCCAGGAACGCCGCGGCATACAGCGTGATGGTCAGGAGCCCTTCATCCCTGGGGCCGCCCAGAAGGGCTTCCCGCCGCCAGGGGGAAGCCAGGGCGGAAACCAGCGAAGCGAGCCAGTAAAGCAGCACCAGGACCTGGGCCGGCCCGGGCCTGCGCAGAAGCCGGAGGCGTCCCGTCAGCGCGCAGAACCCCAGGGCAGCCAAAAAGCTGCCCCAGACGGCGTAAAACAGGATCAGCTTCGCCCCGGTGATCTGCCGGTAGCCCGCAGGGCCGAAACCCAGCAGAAACACGGAGGCTGCGGCGCAGCAGAACCAGCGGCAGACCGTCTCCCCGCCGGATCCCGCGCCTTTGATCTCCTTCAACATAAAAAAAGTATACCACGTTCGGGGACGGGATGCAAAAACATCGGCGCGGAGCAGACTCCGCGCCGATTGCCGCTTGTATCAGCCGGCGATCTCCCTGGCCAGATCTCCCCGGAGCCGGGTCAGGATCCGCTTTTCCAGCCGGGAGATATAGCTCTGGGAAATGCCCAGGTCGTCCGCCACCTCCTTCTGGGTCTTCTCCCGGCAGCCATAGAGACCGTACCGCAGGGTGATGATCCGACGCTCCCGGGGAGACAGACGATCCACCGCCTGGCGGAGCATGCTGCGCTCCGCTTCCTCCTCCAGCGGCTGCAGGATCAGGTCCTCCTGGGTCCCCAGCACGTCCTCCAGCAGCAGTTCATTGCCATCCCAGTCTGTATTCAGAGGCTCATCCAGACTGATCTCGCCCTTTCGGGAGGCGCTCTTCCGAAGAAACATGAGGATCTCGTTTTCGATGCAGCGGGAGGCATAGGTAGCCAGCTTGATGTTTTTTCCCGCGTCGAAGGTGTTGATGGCTTTGATGAGCCCGATGGCGCCGATGCTGATCAGATCCTCCAGACCGGCGCCGGAGCTTTCAAACCGCTTGGCTACGTAGACCACCAGCCGAAGATTCCGCTCGATGAGGACGGTGCGCACCGATTCCTCCCCCTCGGCCAGACGGCGGATGCATTCTCCCTCCTCCTCCCGGCTCAGAGGCGGGGGCAGGCTGTCGCTCCCGCCGATGTAGAAGACCGGCGGAGGCAGCAGGCGGCAGATCCGGCGCAGCAGCCTTTTCAGCAGTTCATTTGCGGCAAACATCCCATGACCAGCTCCTTTTCTATTCGTCGCCGCCCAGCAGAGCGGCGCAGCCGTCTCCGGGCCGGAGAGGCCCGGGGCAGAGGGCGGCCCAGATATCGGGGCAGAGGGTCCCGTCCACGTAGACCCGTTCCGGCCGGAAGGCCAGAAGAAGGCCGTTTTCCCCCAGCGTACGGTAGGGCAGAAGGCGAAAGCCCGGACCCAGGACCATGAGCCGTTCCGGCGCGGGGAGACCGGCGGTGGCGGTGAGCCGGGAGCGCAGCTCCGGTTCCAGCAGAGGCAGCAGAGCCCGTTCCTCCGCTATCAGCGCAGGGGCGCCGGAGAGCGGTTCCCGCAGCCGGTTCCCGGTATCCCGCAGGGCGGTGAGTTCCACGCTCCGATCCCCGCAGATCAGCCGCAGCTGCGCTTTGCCGCCCCGTCTTCCACTGAACCGAAAGGGGAGCGCGCATACCCCGAGGCTTATTCCCAGGGCAAAGACCAGGGCGCGGAGGGAAGCGCGGCCTGCGGTCCAGATCACGGCGGAGGCTGCCCCGGCGTAGACGGCGCACAGGGCAAGGAAGGCCAGTCCGAGCCGCCACAGCCCCTTTTCCCGCCCGTAGGCGGCCAGGAGCATGACAGACAGGGAGATGATCTTCCCCGGCAGGGAAGCGGCGGGGGGCCAGAGAAGAGACAGCAGGGCGTAGGCCGCTCCCAGACCCGCAGCCGCCAGCAAACGGAGCTTGCGCCGCCGGGCCTGGCAGAGCTTGCCCGCGGCCCACAGCAGCGTCAGGTCCGACGCCATCTCAAAGAAGAACAGACTATCCAGGTAAACGACCCTCATGTCCGTATTGTACAGGCCGGGGCGAGGATTGTCCGTCGAAACGGCGGGCAGGGGAAAAAGCGGAAACAGCCTGTTAATTTCCCCGCTTTTCGGGAAGAATAACTCTGAATACCATGAACAGGAGGCGGCTTATGACGACCATTCAGGCCAGCTTTGATCAGGTGGATCTGGCGGAGCTGGCGATCTCCAGACTCCGCAGGGCGATCCCCGGCATCACCCTGGATTATTCCGGCCCCCGGAACAGCCTGCCGGGGGACGCTCCCTTCCGGGCTTCCGTCCTGTACCCGGGAGGAGCGGCGGGCCTGCCCCACACGGGAATGGGTCAGGGAAGGGAACCCCTGGGGAGCCGGGTGCTGTTTACCGGGGATATCCTGGGCCTGCCCGTTTATCGCAGCGGCGGGGCCGACCTGCGCATTTGCGTTTCGGATGAAGAGGCGGAACGGGCGGGGGCCTTGCTGGTCAATGCCGGCGCACGGGGGGTGAAAAAGCAGCGTCAGCCGCGTTTGGGGAATTGACGCTTCTACTCCCCGGGGTTAGAATGGACCAGGCACAAAGTTAGGAGGTGCGCCCCATGCTGCTGTTCTACCTCATCCTGGTCCTGTTCGCGGTGTTGTCGGTCATGGCGTTTCTTTTCTTCCGCCGGGCGCTTTACCGGCCCGGGACCGTGGATCCGACGGACGAAGCCTCGATGCAGGCATCACGCTGGTTTGCCTACAGCCCCATCGTGACTCCCGGGGCGAAATGGCTGCGGGAGCAGGACTGGCAGGAGGAGAAGATCACCGCCGGGGACGGCGCCGCGCTGCCGGGTTACTGGCACGGGGGAGCGCCGGAGAAGCCCGTCCTGCTCCTCCTTCATGACTATGGCTCGAGTCCCTGGATCGATTTCTGCCTCCATGCCCGCTGGGCCATCCGCCAG
Organism: uncultured Clostridia bacterium; assembly: GCA_947307365.1. Lineage (GTDB taxonomy): Bacteria > Bacillota > Clostridia > Oscillospirales > Oscillospiraceae > UBA1774. The sequence goes on along the minus strand of CAMZIY010000002.1, from coordinate 2,734 downwards.
GGCTGGAGCGTCCTGCTGCCGGTGGAGCGGGCCCACGGGGAGAGCGGAGGGAATTGGTGTACCCTGGGGATCAAAGAAGGGGAGGATTGCCTGCGCTGGGCGGAGCTGGCGTCGGAGCTTGCCGGTCCGGACGGGCGGCTGATCCTGGGCGGCATGGGACTCGGAGCCGCCGCCGTACTCCGGGCCCTGGACCGGGGCCTGCCGGATAACGTGAAGGCCCTGGTGCTGGATTCCCCCTTTTTCTCCCCCAAACGGCAGATCCGGTACATGGTACGGGATCGGCTGCGTATGCGGGGCTTTCCGCTGCTGCTGATGCTGAGCGCCTATGCCCGCCTGTTCTGGGGCCGGTTCCCCGGCAGTCTGGACGGAGCAGAGGCTCTGAAAAAGAATGAGCGGATCCCCGTGTTCTTCGCCCACGGGAAGAAGGACGGCATGATCCCCTATGCCGCCACGGAGCAGGCGTTTCGGGATACCCCGGCTCCCAAGGCTCTGTTTACCGGCGAGGAAGCGGGCCACGGGGACTGCGCCTTCTGTGAGGGCGAGCGGTATTTCACGGCCCTGGAGGATTTCTTCCGGCAGCACCTGGGAGAGCGTTTTCCCCTGCGGGAGAAGACGAAAAACCGCGCGAAACGGTCTTGACAAGGCAGGGTACATGTGGTATTCTCAGAAAGCTTTGGAGAAGTACCCAAGAGGCCGAAGGGGCTCCCCTGCTAAGGGAGTAGGCGGTGTTGAGCCGCGCCCGGGTTCAAATCCCGGCTTCTCCGCCATGACAACCCCCTCTTTTGTCTTCTGAACAAAAGGGGGGGTTATCAGTGATATCCGTTCCCTGCGGAACGGGTGATATACCAGAAGTATGGTATCGCACTTCGTTCAATGATATACGCCTGCGGCGTATGAGGGAAGGGACACATAAGAAAAGGATTGATAAGCCGACGTGAAGACAGAAAAGAAAACCATCCTCCTGGAGTGGCTGCGGATCGTCCTGGGTCTGTTGGTGTTCGCCTTCGGAGTGCACCTCACCATCTTTGCCAATATCGGCCTGGCCCCGTGGGACTGCCTGGGCATGGGCATCGCCGCCCATACCCCCCTGAATTACGGCCTGGCCATGACCTGTATCGCCCTGGTCGTGCTGGGGATCGACCTGCTCCTGCGGGAGCGCATCGGCTGCGGCACCGTGATCGACGCCCTGCTCACGGGGAATTTCGTGCAGATGTACAGCGATCTGAATCCCTTTCCCCTGAATACGCGGCTCTGGCTGGGCGTCCTGCTGATGCTCATCGGGTTCGTGTTCATGGCCCTGGGGATGTGGATCTACATGCGGGGGCAGCAGGGCTGCGGTCCCCGGGATTCCCTGCTGGTGGGATTGGGAAAACGGCTGCCGAAGATCCCCATCGGCGTGGTGGAGATCCTCCTGTGGGCGGTGGTGCTCCTTTGCGGCTGGCTCCTGGGAGGACCCGTGGGGATCGGCACCCTCATCAGCACCTTCGGCGCCGGCGCGGTGATGCAGCTGGTGTACAACCTGATCCGTTTTGACCCCAGGACCCTGCATCACCGGAGCTTTCTGCAGGTCATGCGGGCGCTGCTGGGAAAGGGCTGATCCGGCCTCTGATCATGCGGCATGCGCAAATATAACGGGAGAAAAAAGAGCGCAGCCTGCGGTGCAGCAGGCTGCGCTCTGACAGCAAAGGGCAGGAGTGAGGAGCCCAATGTTATCTTTCAGTTTTGCCGAGCCGGAGGGTTATCAATGGGGGTCGGATGCGTCCGTCTGCGCCGGAGCGCCTCCTTCGGGACGGTTTTCTTCTTCGTATCCCCTCGCGCCGGAGATATACACGATTTTGGATTCGTCGTCATAGCCCACGTGGAAATCCAGCGCTTTGCCCAGATCCCGGAGCTTGAAATAGTTGGCTCCGTCGATCTTGTAGACCGTCAGGGCAGCGGGATCGCCGTTGATGAGGACGACGTCGTTGGAGACCGCCGCGCCGCAGCGCTCTGCAGCGGAGCCGGTGAGCTCTCCGCCCACCGCCGCATAGGGTTCGCCTGTGGTAATGGAGACCGATTTTGAAGCGTCGTCATAGTCCACCGAGAACTGCCTGCCGCTTCCGTTCAGAAGCATGGCCAGATCCCGGAGCTTGAAATAATTGGAACCCCCGATCTTGTACACGGCGGGATGGACCGGATGGGCGTCAGGCGCTTCGGTGCCGTTGCTCACGACGATCATGTTGTTGGTGGCTGTGGCGGGTACGTTCTCTTCCGCCCGGGCGGAGACCGTGGGAAGGAGAAACGCAAGGCACAAGATCGCAGCCGTTACGGCGGAAAACCGTTTTCCCATGGAACCGTCTCCCTGTCAGAATGATCTCTGCCATCATAGACGAAAGAGCCGGGAAAAAGTTCCCGGCTCTTTTTCGATTTGTCGTCAGCGGGGTTATTTCTTCGTGATCGTGCAGCGGTCCAGCTCGATGATGAGATCATACAGGGTCTTTTCGCCGGAGGGCGATTCCAGCGTCAGGGTGGTATGCCCCGCTCTGCGGAAATCGGCGTGGATCATCTGCTCCTCGATGCTCTCCGGATACCGGATCTCAACGCTGCCGCAGCGGCTGTCTTCCAGAGAGACCGAATACGAACCGTCGAAGCGGCAACCGCAGCCGTTTCCCAGGATCTCCGTGCTGTACACGGGGGATCCGGCAGGCAGAGAACGGTCCAGATAAACCAGTGCTTATAGTATCCAAACACCCCC
>CAMZIY010000001.1 GCA_947307365.1 uncultured Clostridia bacterium | reverse complement strand
GCGCCCTTTTCCTTGAAGTAGGCCATAGCCTCGTCCAGGTGGTCCTGACGGTAGTCGGCGATGACGACCTTCATGCCCGCCTCAGAGAAGATCTGGGCGTAGCCGAGGCCGGCGCCGGAAGCGCCGCCGGTAATAAATGCGATCTTGCCAGCAAAGTCTTTCATGATATCGCTCCTTATCTAAGTGATTTATCAGATGATACGGTATTATAGCATAGTTTCTGCGGCAACTCAACCGGTAATCTGGAAGAATTTCCGAATTCTGTATCGTCCGCTGCGGGCGTGCCGGTCTTCCGGCAAGCGGTCCGGGACAGGGGAGAGGCTTTCTCTCTTGCTTTTTATCTTCCGCTGTGTTACGATGAACCGGCCTGTCAGATGGCAGGCAAATACAGGTGTCTCTTGAAAACCACCTTAAAAAAACAAGGAGAACCGAATAATATGAAACGAAAGATGGATGATCTCCGCAGTATACTGCGCTCAGTTCCGCCGATGCCCGCCGCCTTGCTGATCCTCTCCGTAGTGGGGATGAATCTGCTGGCCAACAAGAGCATCGATACCGGGTTGGACTGGCTCGCGCTGGACTGCGGGATCCTTTTTTCCTGGCTCACTTTCCTGACCATGGACATCCTGACCCAGTGCTGCGGACCAAAGGCCGCAACGGTGATCTCCCTGACGGCGCTGGTGCTCAATCTGTTCATGGCGCTGCTGTTCTTCCTGGGCAGCCTGATTCCCGGCGTGTGGGGAGAGAGCTTCGTGGACGGCAGCGAGGAGACGATAAACACCGCTCTGAACAACACTTTCGGCGGCACGTGGTATATCATCCTGGGCAGCTCCGTTGCCTTCGCCGCTTCCGCCATACTGAACAACTTCCTGAACTATGGCATCGGCAGGCGGCTAAAAAAAAGAATGAGCTTCGGGAATTTCGCCTTGCGTGCATATGTTTCCACCTTCCTGGCCCAGTTTGCGGACAATCTGATCTTTGCCCTTCTTGTGAGCCGGATCTTCTTCGGCTGGTCTATGGTGCAGTGTTTGACCTGCGCCTTGACGGGAGCCGTGCTGGAGCTGCTGTTTGAGGTGGTTTTCTCCCCGCTGGGCTACCGCATGAGCCGGGGGATCCTGGAAGGGGGAAAAGGATATGCCGGCGTACAGGAGGAAAGCTTATGAACGTGATCATCACCGGGACCGCCAGCGGGATCGGCAGGGCGGCGGCGGGAAAATTCCTGCAGGAAGGCTGGGACGTGTGGGGGGTCGACGTGAAAGAAAGCACGGTCCTGCATCCCCGGTATCGCCATGTCATCGGGGATATCCGGGAAGGCGCGCCGAAGGAACTGCCGGAGGCGGAGATCCTGATCAACAATGCCGGGACCCTGGAGGAGAATGAGGCCATTGCGGTCAACCTGACGGGGACGATCCGCTTTACGGAAGATATCCTGAAGGGGGAGAGTCTGCGCAGCATCCTGTTCATCGCCTCTGCCTCCGCCAGGAATGGGGCGGAGTTTCCCCGATATGTGGCCAGCAAGGCCGGAATCGTAGGGTATATGAAGAATCTTGCCCTGACCCTGGCGCCGAGGCGGATCCTCTGCAACAGCATATCCCCCGGCGGCGTGATCACTCCCGCCAACCGGCATATCCTGGAACAGGAGGACCTGTATGCGGCGGTTCGTGCGGAGACCCTGCTGGGGAAATGGGCGGAGCCGGAAGAGGTCGCCGAACTGGCCTGGTATCTGACGGCGGTGAACCGGTCCATAACCGGTGAGGATATTCTGATGGATAACGGAGAAATGCTCCGATCGAATTTCATATGGTAAGCGTACGGCCCGGAGGATGCAGATCGCACCTCCGGGCCGATTGACTGTCTCGCTTCATCTGCGGCTGATCATCTCAGGTGATCTTGCGGCATTCCAGGTAATAGCGCTTATCCAAAGCCGGACCGATGGAAAAACTCTTTTTCGGCAGAACGCCGCTGGTGATGATGGAGGGGAACAGCTCCCGCTTGTTCATCTCCGGCATGAGCAGGGCGGCCCGTCCCGGGGAAGAACACAGGGCGACCGTGTCAGCCATACCATGGATATAGTCGATCCGCCCGCCGTGCCGATGGGAATAATCCAGCAGGAAAGCGTCCAGGGCGGCGATGGCCTGACCGATGGTGCCCCGGGCGGACAGCGTCGCAGAACCCGCAGAAGTCAGACAGCGGAAGAGATGCGCGCCGTCTGCGCTCGGAAATCGGCATGCGGCTTCCTCCAGAAAAGCCTGCTCATCCGTGTCAAAGAGCACGCGGTGAATGGGCTCAAATTCTATGGAAGGTTCATGGAGGTCCACCAACTCTGCCAGGGTGTAGCGAGCGGGATGCCTTTCCCGCTGGGCGGGCGTCAGGGTTTCCCGGATCTGTTCCCAGTTCTGCTTCGCGGTGGCTAGACTGTGATTCCCGTCTCCCACGGCGTACAGCACCGGAGCAGCAGAATCCCCGTATTTAGCCCGCAGGATCTCCGGGTCGGCCAAGCGGTTCAGGGCGCCCCGAAGCCGATCCGCACCTTCGCCGGAAATGCGCCAGCCGCGAAGATGCCCGCCTCCCAGCATCAGGTCGAAATCGTACAGAAGTTCTCCCTTGTTCCTGGCGGATTCGGTGCAGATCTGAAAATCGGGATCATCATAGAAAAGGACCAGGTGAGCGCATTCCAGATCGGCTTCACGGCGCAGAGCAAGACGGGGCGGGATGCGTTCCCGGACCAGCCCTTCCGTCGCGTGGACCAGGGAGACGGAATCCTCACGGTAATCATAGGCTTCCAGATCGAGAAGTCCGAGAAGGCCGCGCCGCAGTTCGCCGCCCGACAAGGTTCGCTCCACATATACATAGGAATCCTCCAGGGTGCGGAATAACCCCCTCTTCAGGTAGTCGTCCATGGCATGGAGAATGGACCGGGAGCGTTCCGCCTGATCCGGCAGACCAAGATAGGCTTCGGGGAGCATCAGGCGGAGTGTGCTGGGGGAGTGTCCCACCAATTCCTCCACCTTTGCCCAATACTCCGGCTGGGAGGTGAACTGGTCGCAGGCTATAACGGACCAGCGGCTGATATCGCCAACTCGGGGGATAAGAATATCTCCGGGAATGAAAATGTCGTTCATCTGGATTACCGCTTTCATTTAGCGAAATAAAACATTGCAATACTAGCACAGACTGCGTGGTTTTGCAAGGATGAAAAACACCGGAACGAGTCTTTCGAAGCAGGGGGGAAAAAGGGAAAATGGTTGACTTCCGGGGCACATTTTGTATAATGGAATGTGGATAAATGAGGAGGTGCGCCATGAATCTGGAAGAGCTGATGCTGGAAGCCAAAAACGGCAATATGATCGCCCAATATGATCTGGCCGAGCAATATGGCAAACGATTGAAGGAAGCTGAACGGGACGAGGAGATTAAGGAATATTCCCGGCAGGCAGTCTATTGGCTCAAACAGTCTGCCAGGCAGGGGTATAGCCCCGCCGTGGAAGCGGTCAGGGAGCTGAACATCAAAATCGATCCGGAACCGGTACCGAACGAGACAGCCAACCAGGTCAAGCCCGCTGCGGCCGAAGCACAGAAGCCGGGAAGGAAGCTCAGCGGGGATACCAGAGTCATGCAGCCCATTGGTTCCGAGGAAGATGGATCAAGCGATCGCCGTTCCCTCCAGGAAGCCAGACAAAAAGCAGATTCCGTTTCCCGCACCAACCTGCTTCTGATGATCCTGCTGGGGATCAGTCTGCTTCTGAATATTTTCCTGGTGGTGTTCCTCTATCGCACGATTCGGGGCAACGAAGAAAAACCCGCGCCGAAGCCCTCCGACACGACCGCTGTATCCGCCGAGCCGGCGGATCATACAGCCGCTTCTGCATCCCCCAGCATGACCCCCTCCGCGACGCCTGCGGCGACCGAAGCGCCGGCTACGCCCGAACCGACTGCCGAACCCACTCAGGAGCCCGGCCGCAAGGGATGGCTGGACCTGTCCAAATACCCGGATCTTGAGGTCGTTCCCGGGGAAGACAGCATCTATGACGACTATGTCTATTATGCGGTGACCGTTTCCAGCGCGCTGAATATGCGTTCCGGTCCGGGTACCTCCTATAAACAGATCGGCTCCATCCCCGATGCCACCAAGGTCGGCGCCGTTGCCAAGAGCGATGGCGGAAAGTGGTACCTGGTATACTATGACGGAAAATTCGGATGGGTGTCCAGCGGCTACCTCACCACCAATCTGAATTACGCCACCGCTTCTCCGTCCCCGGCGCAGTAAACAGAGAGGAGCCGTTCTGAGGTCGTCTGCGGCGGCAGTTCGGTTGACATTCCCAGAATTTTGGGCTATTGTTAATCTGTGAGAATGGAGGTTGCCGGGTATGAAAGTGTTGCTTCTGAGCGGGTTCCTCGGCTCCGGGAAAACCAGCGCATTGCTGCAGATGGCCGCTTATATGGTGCGGCGCAGCGGCCGCAAGGATACCAGCGTCATGATCATTGAAAATGAGATCGGTGAGGTCGGTGTGGACGATAAGGTCCTGAAGGCCCAGGGGCTGGCTGTCCGGGAACTCTTTGCCGGGTGCGCATGCTGCACCGGCGGAGCGGATCTGATCAGCGATATCCGGACCATTCAGGAAACGGTGGATCCGGAGTGGATCATTATCGAAGCAACAGGCGTCGCCTATCCCCTGGAGATCAAGAATAACGTGGAAGCCTGCTTCCGGATCCCGGTCAAGATCCTTTCCATGGCGGATGCGGGAAGATGGAAACGGCTGCACACTTATATGCCCCAGCTCATTGAGGCGCAGGTGGATTCTGCCGACTGTATCCTCTTGAATAAGGTGGATCTGGTGGACGAGGAAACTGCCGACCATATTGCCGGTGAGCTTCATGCTTACAACCCCCGGGCGGAGCTGCATAAGGTCATCGCAAACAAGCCCATCGACGACGCAGTCTGGGCTTTCCTGGAAAGGTAAGAGGACAATGATCAAAGTCGAAATCAATGCCCGCCTTCATGAAGAAGCCCGGGTCGCCTCTGCCAGATTTGAGCTGAAGCCTGCAGCGGGCGTTGCTGCTCTGCGCGATCAGATCGCGGAGCAGCTGCGGATCTCCGTGCTCTGGGCGGATGAGCAGGAAGCGCTGATCGGACACATCAAAGCTTATGTCCAGTGGGGGACAGCGGCTGCCCTCATGCTTTCCACCACCGGCGGCGCCGTAGAGGTAAAGGGCAGCGAACTGCCCTCCGCTGAGCCGGAGATCGCCGAGGTGGGGATCACCGGTATCGTATTCGGCACGGGGCTGGAAGCCCTGGAGGATCGGCTGGAGGGAATGGCGGCAGCCATTGCCGGACAGAACGGTCAGTGGTGCGTCTATGCTCATGAATGCGAACACCATCACCATGACCATGAGCACGGCGAGGATTGCACCTGCGATGATCACGACCATCATCACCACCATGAGCACGACGAAGCGTGTTCCTGTCATGAGCATGAGCACCACCATGAGCACGACGAAGCGTGTTCCTGTCATGAACATGAGCATCACCATGAGCATGAACACGACCATCATGACCATGGGCATCATGGTCATGAAGACTGAACGTCGGGCGGAGTCGGGATAACCATGAAGATCCTTGCCGTTTCGGATATGGAAAGCCGGTTCATTTGGGAACACTTTGATCCGGAGGTGTTCAGCGGAATTGAACTGATCATTTCCTGCGGGGATCTGAAGTCCTCCTATCTCAGCTATCTGGTAACGATGATCCCGGCCCCTTTGTTCTATGTATTCGGCAATCATGATCAGGAATACATCCGTAAGCCGCCTTTCGGGTGTGAAAGCGTGGATGGACGGGTGCTGGAATACAAGGGATTGCGGATCGGAGGCCTGGGGGGCTGTATGGGGTCGGATCCCACTAACGATTTCCAGTTTACCGAAAGCCAGATGGAAAAGCGTGTCCGGAGACTGCAGACAGAGCTCCGACGCAATCGAAAGATCGATATTTTCGTCACCCATGCGCCGGTAAAGGGCGTGGGAGACGGAACGGATGAGTTCCACCAGGGTTTTTCCTGCTTTAAAGACGTGCATCGGCTGAATCAGCCGGCTCTGCACCTTTTCGGACATCGGCATCTCAGCGGGAATCCCGTAAACCGCTCCGCCGTGTATCGGGAGGGAGATGTGACCCTGATCAACTGCACCGGCTACCGGATCATCGACCTGGATGAATACGGCGTTCGCGGAACGGAAGGCACGCCGGATCGTCCTCTGGGATTCCGGAGACCCAATCCCAAACGCTTTTTTGCAAACGGTATAAACGGCTGAGGCCGTTCTATATAACAGACAAACACAAATCAATTATAGGAGGTATTTTCATGGCTGGCATTTTCAAGTACACGCAGCTGAACCCCGTGATCTTCGGCAATGGCGCCATCGGTTGCGTGGGCGAGGAACTGGCGAAGCTCGGCTGCAAGAAGCTGCTCTTCGTATGCGGACCCAACGTGACCAAAGCGGGCGGCACCGTCAAGGCTGAGGCGAGCCTCAAAGCTCATGGCATCGATTTCCTGTATTGGAACGAAGTCAAGCCCGACGCCCCCTCCGGCCTGATCAACAAAGCGGCTGAATTCGCCATCAAGGAAGGCTGCGATTCTGTTCTCGGTATCGGCGGCGGTTCCTGCATGGACCTGGCCAAGGCAGTGGCCCTTCTGCTGGACCTGAAGGAAACCAAGATCGAGAAATATCTTCCCCCACCCCCTCCCACCATGCAGCCTGAGAAGGTGCCCATCTTCCTGGCCCCCACCACCTCCGGCTCCGGCTCCGAGGGCACCATGGTCTCCGTCATCACCGACGACACCACCGGCCAGAAGCAGGCCATCTTCATCCATGCCACCATCGGCATCATCGACCCCGAGCTGACCCTGACCTGCCCGCCCCACGTCACCGCCCAGGCCGGCTTCGACGTCATGGCCCACTGCATCGAGTCCATCACCGCCCGGGACCGCAACCCCCATTCCGAGCTGCTGGCCCTCAGCGCCCTGCGCCGCGTCCGGGACAACCTGGTGGAGTGCTTCAACAACGGCTCCAACCTGGAAGCCCGCAGCGAGATGGCCCTGGCCTCCAACTGGGCCGGCCTGGCCTTCGTGGACACCGACATCCAGCTGGGCCACGCCACCTGCGACTCCATCTCCGCCACCTGCCATACCCCCCACGGCATCGAGTGCGCCTGGGTCACCCCCGAGCTGCTGAAGATCATGGCGGACTATGTGCCCGAAGAGATCAAGAAGATCGCCGAGGCCATGCGCGTGGAGCTTACCGGGAAGGAAACCAACCTGGAAGTCTCCCTGAAGATCGGCGACGTGATCCATCAGATGATGAGGGCCTGCAAGGTCAAGTCCCTGAAGGAATACGGCGCCACCCGTCAGCAGGTGGTGGACGGCGCGCCTCTGGTGGTGGCCGCCCGTCATCTGTGGCCCAAGTGCCCGGTCTATGTGGACAAAGAGCTTACCGTTGAGGATGCGGCCAAGTTCCTGGGCGACATTTACGACAACTATCAGTAAGACAGCAGAATGAACTGACCCGCGGGGGCGGCGCTTGTCGCCGCCCCCGCGCTTCATGAAAAACGGGAGGAAATGCAATGAAGGTCGTATTGGTCAACGGCAGTCCCAATGAGCATGGCTGTACCTACACCGCTTTGGAAGAGGCGGCGGGCCAGCTGCGGGAAAACGGCGTGGAAGCGGAGATCGTCTGGCTGGGGAATAAGCCCATCAACGGCTGCGTTGCCTGCGGAGGATGCTTCCGGGCAATAAACGGGCATTGCGCTTTCGGGGAGAACGATGGAGTCAACGCTCTCATCGACAAGCTGGAAGAGGCGGACGGCGTGATTTTCGGTTCCCCCGTACATTTTTCCAGTCCGGCGGGGAACCTGATCTCCGCCCTGGACCGCATCTTCTATTGCGCGAAGCCCCTGGCAGGAAAACCCGGGGCAGCGGTGCTGAGCTGCCGACGCAGCGGCGGCACGGCTTCCTTCGATGTGCTGAACAAGTACTTCACCATCGCCGGTATGCCCATTGTCAGCAGCAAGTACTGGTGCGTAGTTCATGGGCGTACGCCGGAGCAGGTAAAGGAAGATCAGGAAGGTATGCAGATCATGCGCACTTTGGGGCGGAATATGGCCTGGCTGGTGAAGTGCATCGAGGCCGGCAAGCAGGCGGGGATCACGTATCCTGCCCTGGAGCCCGTTGTGATGACAAATTTTATCCGGTGAACTGGAGAAGTGACATGACAGAATTCGAAAAGAAGTATTACTGGGATCGGCGCGGTTCCGGCTGCGCGAAGTGGGACGGCATGGAACGGGGCTTCGGCGGCAAGGACCTGATCGCCATGTGGGTGGCGGATATGGATTTCCGGGGGCCGGATACCGTGCGTGAGGCCATGAGCAAGCTGGCCGAGCAGAATACCTATGGATATACTTTTCCCTCTCCCGCATACTATCAGAGCTTCGTCAAATGGGAGCAGGAGCGGCACGGCTACACCGTGCAGCCGGGCTGGATCCGCTACACCCCCGGCGTGGTCTGCGGGATCTACCGGGCCATCGGCGCACTGACCCAGCCGGGGGACGCCTGCATCATCCTCAGCCCCTGCTACTACCCCTTTATGAGCGCCGCGGAGGATACCGGCCGGCGGCTGGTGTGCAGTATGCTGAAGGAGGAAAACGGGTATTATACGCCGGATTATCAGGATTTCGAGGATGCTATCGTTCGGGAGAACGTCAAGATCTTCATCCTCTGTTCTCCCCATAATCCTGTGGGCCGTATCTGGAAGAAGGAAGAATTGGCCAGGCTGCTGCAGATCTGCGAGAAGCATGGGGTATATGTGGTGAGCGATGAGATCCACCATGATCTGGAGATCACCGGCAAACATGTGCCGATCTTCGCGGCTTATCCCTGCGAGAAGTATGCTGTGCTTCTCACCGCCGCCTCCAAAACCTTCAACCTGGCGGGACTATCACACTCCATGATCATCATCCCGGACGAGACGATCCGGAAGAAATATGACGCATACTGTAAGCCTTTTACCGGCATCAACTCCAATATGACGGGCTACGTTGCGGTGGAAGCTGCTTATCGCGGCGGTCGGGAATGGCTGGACGGCTGCCTGGAGCATCTGAGGAACAATGCCCGCATTACGGAAGAGATCCTTGGCGCCGGCCTGCCCGACGCGCTGGTCACGCCGCTGGAGGGCACCTATCTCCAGTGGGTGGACCTGGCGCCGTACGTGGGACGGGACAAGCTGGAGGACGTGGTCCTGAAGCAGTGCAAGCTGGCTGTGGATTGGGGCCATCAGTTTTTCCCCAAGGAGAGCCGGAGCAGCGGAGATATCCGCGCGGTCGAGGCAGGGAAGAAAGACTGCCATATTCGCCTGAACCTGGCCACCTCCGAAGCCTACGTTCGGCTGGCTGCGGAGCGGCTGGTGGAAGCGCTGAAGCGCTGATCTGTAATTTTTTGAAAGGAAACGGCGGCATGGGTAAGACTCTGGTACTGGCGGAAAAACCCTCTGTGGGCCGGGAACTAGCCCGGAGCCTCGGCGCAGGTCAGGGACGCGACGGCTACCTGGAAGGGGAGCGATATATCGTGACCTGGGCGCTGGGGCATCTGGTGACCCTGGCGGACCCGGAGGAATATGATCCCAAGTACAAAAAATGGGATATGGAGACCCTGCCCATGCTGCCGGAGAAGCGGAAGCTGGTTGTGATCCCGGAGACCGGACGGCAGTATCGGGTGGTACAGAGCCTTCTGCGCCGTCCGGATATCTCCGAACTGGTGATCGCCACGGATGCAGGGAGAGAAGGGGAGCTGGTTGCCCGCTGGATCATGGAGAAGGCGGGTTGGAAAGGCAGAACAAGTCGGCTCTGGATCTCTTCCCAGACGGAAAAAGCGATCCGCGAAGGGTTCCGGTCTCTCCGTCCTGCCTCGGAATTCGACCATTTATATCAGAGCGCAGAGGCTCGCAGTCAGGCGGATTGGCTGGTGGGACTGAACGTGACCCGTGCGCTTACCTGCCGATTCGGCGCCTCCCTGTCCGCCGGGCGGGTACAAACGCCGACCCTGGCCATGCTGGTAGCCCGGGAAGAACAGATCCGCCGCTTTGTCCCCCAGGCATACTACACCGTCAGCGTCAAAGCGGAGCAGGGCTTCACCCTGAGCCGTCAGGGTTCCGGCGGCGGACGCATGGAACGGGAGCAGGCTGAGAAGCTTGCCGCGAAACTCAGCGGCGCGGAAGCTGCTGTGGAGCGGTTGGAAAGGAAATTCAAACAGACCCCGCCTCCCGCTGCCTATGATCTGACGGAGCTGCAAAGGGACGCTAACAAGAAATTTGCCTACAGTGCCAAGGAGACGCTGAACATCCTTCAGAGCCTTTACGAGCGGCACAAGGTCCTCACATATCCGCGAACGGACTCCCGATATATCCCGGAGGATGTGGTGCCGACTCTGCCGGAGCGGCTCCAGTCCCTGCGGGGAGGACCCTATAACGCGCTGGTCAATGAACTGATGCGCAGACGGCCCATGCAGACCCGTTTTCTGGTCAATGGGGCAAAGGTGACGGATCATCACGCCATCCTGCCCACGGAACAGCCTCCGGAGTATCGGGATATGACCGGTCCGGAGCGCAACATCTATGATCTGGTCGCCCGCCGCTTCCTGGCGGTGCTGCTTCCCCCAATGGAGTATGAGGATCTGACCATGACGATCCGTTGTCAGGGGGAGACCCTGTCCGCCAGAGGCAGACGCGTGCTGCAGGAGGGGTGGAAGGCGGCGTATGGCGCGATGAGTCTGGAAGAGCCGGAAGAAGGGGAAGAGGAAGACAGGATCCAGCAGCTTCCGGCGTTGACCCAGGGACAAAAGCTGCGCCTCGGTCAGGCCAGAGTAAATCAGGGACTGACTAAGCCTCCCGCCCGCTACACGGAAGCCGCCCTCCTCAGCGCAATGGAGCATCCCGGCAGCCAGGTGGAGGACAGGGATCTGTCCAAGACCCTGGAGGAGACGGGCGGCCTGGGTACCCCCGCCACCCGGGCGGATATCATTGAAAAACTGATCTCGGCCTTCTATGTGGAGCGCAGCGGAAAATCTCTGATCCCTACGGCGAAGGGGATTCAGGTGGTAAGTCTTGCCCCGGAGGAGCTCCGCAGCCCTGAGCTGACCGCCCGGTGGGAGCTGCGGCTGAGCAATATCGCCGCCGGAAAAGAGAAGCCCGCCGCCTTTATCCAGGAAATGCGGGGATACGCATCCCGCCTGGTGGACAGGGTGAAGGCCAGCGAGGGACAGTATACTCCGGATAACGTCAGCCGTGAGCGCTGCCCGGACTGCGGAAAGCTCCTTCTGGAGGTCAAAGGCAAGAAGGGCGGAAAAATGCTGGTCTGCCCGGACCGGAACTGCGGTTATCGGAAGAGCCTGAGCGTTCAGACCCAGGCACGCTGTCCCAACTGTCATAAGCGCATGGAACTGCGGGGGCAGGCGCCGGCCAAGGGAGAGGAAGACAAGCGCATCTTTGTATGCGTCTGCGGTTACCGGGAGCGCATGGGAGACTTCGAAAAGCGCAGGAACTCCGGGGACAAAGCGAACAAAAGGGACATCCAGCGTTATTTGGCTTCGCAGCCTGCCCAGGGCGGAAACAGCGCATTGGCGGATGCCCTGAAAAAATGGCAGGATGAAAACCGCTGAACCGAAAGGGGAGAAAAAGGAATGGAACTGAAAGAAACCATGCTTACCCGGAAAGAAATCTATTCCGGAAGGGTTTTTCGGGTCACCCGGGATGAGATCCTTTTGCCGGATGGAAGCAGGGGAATTCGGGAATTGGTCCATTCCTACGGAGGCGTGGTGATCTTGCCTATGGATGAGCAAGGGAACGTGACGCTGGTCCATCAGTTCCGTTACGCCCAGGATCGGGTCCTGCTGGAAGCGGTTGCCGGAAAACTGGAAGCCGGCGAAGAACCCTTCGCGGCGGCGAAACGGGAACTGCGGGAGGAAACAGGGTTCACCGCCGATCGATGGACGGATCTGGGGTGGATCTGCACTTCTCCCGGATTCCTCACGGAGAGGCTGTACCTCTATCTGGCAGAAGGTCTCCACCCGGGGGAACAGCAGCTTGACCAGGGAGAATTCCTGCACTGCGAAACAATGCCTCTGGAAGAACTGGGAAGGCGTATCGCCAAGGGACAGGTTGAGGATGGAAAGACCCTGGCGATCTATCTGAAAGTGCTTTTGCAGAGACGGGAGGGAAAAAGCAATGGCTAAGCGTGTGCTGGTGGTGGACGATGAACAGAACATCGTGGATATCCTCCGTTTCAATCTTGAACGGGAGGGATATGAGGTGATCACCGCCGAAGACGGGATACAGGGATTGGCCCTGGCCCGCAGCTCTGACCCGGATCTGATCCTTCTGGACGTAATGATGCCGGAAATGGATGGCTTCCAGGTATGCCGTGAGCTCCGCAAGGAGGATAAGCTGACCCCCATCATTATGCTCACCGCCCGGGAAGAAGAGGCGGATCGGGTGATGGGTCTGGAATTGGGCGCAGACGATTATGTTTCCAAGCCGTTTTCCGTCCGTGAGCTGATGGCCCGGGTGCGGACCAATATCCGGCGTCAGACCGCCATGACTGAGCCGGATGCCGGGAGAAAAGAAGGAATGATCCGGGCCGGCAGCATCACGGTGGATACCGTCGGTCTGCAGATCTTCAAAAACGGCGTTCCGGTGGAAGTCACACAGCGGGAATATGCGCTGCTGCTGTTTCTGGCCGGTTCCGTCGGAACGGTTTTTTCCCGGGAGATCCTGATGCAGAAGGTGTGGAATTACGACTACTGGGGAGATACCCGAAGCGTGGACGTTGCGGTTCGGCGTCTCCGGGAAAAACTGGAAGACGACCCGGCCAATCCGACTCTGCTCTGCACCCGTCGGGGAGCCGGATATTACCTCAGCGGAAATTGACCCTGCGATCGACGGATCACTGAAGGAGAGGAGGAAAACGGACAGATGCGAAGAGGTCTCCAGTTCAAACTGGTCTTTGTTCTGCTGCTGCTCATCGTCGCCCTGATGGTGGTGGTGAGCGCCTTCCTCATCCGCGGCGTCATGCAGTTCTACATGGGCGGCTTCTATCAGCAGATGCAGGAGGTATTCGGCAATCAGGCTTTTGTCACGGATCTGCGGGAGGCGGCCGGAGAAACGGATGGAGAGACCCATCTGGCGGAAGTGATGAGCGCCTATTCCGGCGCGTTGGGGATCGACGCCGGCATCCGAAGCTTCTATATCCTTTCCGGCGATACCGGCAGAGTGCTGGCTTCCGGCGACGGCAATACGGAAGAGATCGAACTGACGCCCAATATCATCACCGCATTGACCGGCTCCGAGGGATACGCCAGCGAAGCCGGAGCTTCATACATGGACGTCGCTGTGCCGATCTCCAACGAGAACAACAGATTTGTGGTTTATGTCCGGGACAATAAACAGACGGTGACCGCTCTGACCAGGCAGCTGTTTACGATTATCCTGGAGGCGCTTCTGGTCGGCCTCGGGATATCCGTCCTGCTGGCCATTCTCCTGTCCAAAACGCTGGTAGTGCCGATCCAGGGACTGACCCGGGCGGCGAACCGCATGGCGACCGGCGACTTTTCCGAAAAGATCCCCGTTCAGGCGGAAGATGAGATCGGCGTTTTGACGGATACGTTCAACGATATGGCGTCCCAACTGCACGACACCCTCCTGGTGATAGAGAATGAAAGGAATAAGCTTGCCACCGTATTCCTGCATATGACAGACGGTATCGTGGCGTTTTCCGGCGAAGGAGCCGTGATCCAGTTCAATCCCGCCGCCGAGCGTTTCCTGGGCCTGAAACTGACGGATACCGAACTCCGCTTCGACGAGATCTTCGGCGATATCGCCCCGCTGAGCCGCGTATTGGATATGGGCCAGGACGAGGTGATCGAAGGGGAAAAGGAGAGCGGAAGCCGCAGCCTGGACGTGTTTTTGGCTCCCTTCCAGGGAGAAAGCGCCCAGGGAGGAATCCTGGCGGTGGTCCACGACGTAACGGAGCAGCGGCGCAGCGATGAGATGCGCAGGGAATTCGTGGCAAACGTTTCCCATGAGCTGCGCACGCCCATCACCAACGTGCGGTCTTATGCAGAGACCCTTGTGGATTCCGCCGGGGATCTGCCGCCGGAAACGGAGCAGCGCTTCCTGAACGTGATCCTGGGGGAGAGCGACCGCATGACAAAGATCGTTCAGGACCTGCTGGCATTGAGCCGTTTCGATGCCGGAGAAATGCAGTTCACCATGGCTCCCTTCGACCTGACGGAGTCCGCGGTGAAAGTATATGAGGCCATGCGGCTGGACGTGGAAAAGCATGGGATCGACCTGCATATCTCCCTGCCCATGGAGCCGCTTCGGGTATATGGGGATCAAGCCAGGATCGAACAGGTCATCATCAACATCATGACCAACGCGGAGCGTTACACCCCCAGCGGGGGGAGCGTGACCATGGAGCTGGAGAGGAGCAAGGATACGATCATCGTGCGCGTCCGGGACACGGGTATCGGAATACCGGAGGAAGATATCCCGCATATTTTCGATCGGTTTTATCGTGTGGACAAGGCGCGGAGCAGAGCCATGGGCGGGACCGGGCTGGGGCTGTCCATTGCCTATGAGATCATCAGCAGACATAACGGCGAGATCCGGATCGAGAGCAAGGTCGGGGAGGGTACTGCTGTCAGTATCTGTCTGCCCCGATTGGAGGAGAAGGATACATGAGCCGGGAAAAACGATGGATCGAGCGGATCAAGAGTCTTCTCATCCTTCTTTTGACGGTGAGCGCTGCCTTCCTGGCCTGGAAGACAGGCTTGTTCCAGCGCCTCATGCCGGAGCATGAATATGAGGCGCCTGCTGAGCCCACTCCCGGGGTGAGCAGTTATCAGGTCGCCGCTGAACCGATCTGCGCAGCGGTGACCGGAGTTCCGGGCCTGGTTTACGGCGTCTGCTACGATGATAAAGCCATCCGCGAAGTGATGCAGGAATTCCGCGCTGTGCTGGGTGAGACCCTCGGTTCGGCTTCGCTTCCCGTTCCGGTGGAGGAATCAGCCTGGCGGGATGCTTTGCTTGGGCCCGGTGTGTTTTTGGATTACGGTATGCCCGTTCCCTTGAATGTGCTTGCCTGCTGGATTGGAACGACGGCGGATTTTTCCCCGGATCAGCAGGCATGCCGGCTGCTTTTTGCCCTTCCCGAGGAAGACAAAGTAGACTTGTACTATCTGGATGAGCAGGGCAGGGCATTCTGTTGCGAGACCCTGGCGTTGGGCAGCACCCTGTACGCCGGGATGAACGGTTTTTTGCCCAACGGCGCAGATTTTGCCATGCAGATCGATACGCTGCAGGATTGTGATCCGTATGCCCTTATCCTGCGGGACCTTCCCAGGCTGTATGCCGTTACTGCCAGCGATGAATACAGCGGCACCGCGGTACAGACGGCGGCTGATCTGTTCGGGATCAGACTCAATGCCGGCAGCAGCTTTCAGGAGCAGGAGGATACGGTTTACCTGGCAGAAGAGGGGCGACTCCGCCTGGAAGCGGATGGCGCCATACGTTATCTGTCTGCCGAAGGAAACGACCTTGGAGGGGCGGAATCGGAAGAGGATCGGGTCGAGCTCAGCAGAAGCCTGCTTGCCCGCTTTTCCGATGTCTGCGGAGGCATAGGAGACCTGCAGTATGCCGCTTCTCAGACGGAAGAGAACAGCGTGACCTATCGTTTCGATTATCGGGTGAGCGGTATCCAGGTGAAGCTCACAAGCGGAAGCGCCGGCTGGGCGGTATTCCGCGATGGCAGGCTCGTAGAGCTCGGTTTCCGTCCCAGGACATATCAGATCACGGAGGAAAGGGTTCATCGGATCCCCCCGCTCCAGGCGGCAGCGGCATCCGCAAGCATACGGAATGGCAGCGCGCCGGAACTGATCATTTCGGATCCCGGGGGCGATGTTCTGCTTGAGCCGGTCTGGATCCTGCGGGAAGGGAGGGGCTGAGTATGGACGGTGGGAAACTGAAATCTGCCGTGATCCTGATCCTGCTCCTGGTGAACGCAGCCTTCGGCTGGATCCTGATGACCCAACGGAAAAACGAAGCCGATCTCCAGGCACAGACCCGCAGCGAGCTGGTAATGGTCATGGCCAATATGGGCGTGACGATGGATGAGAGCATCATTCCCCGGGAACTGACCATGCTGCAATACACCCTGACCCGGGATATGTCCCTGGAGACAGCCCTTGTCCGGGCATTTCTCGGCGACGCTGCAGGACGGGATATGGGCGGCAGCATTCACTATTATGAAAATGAAAACGGCAGAGCCAGCTTTCGAAATTCCGGAGATTTTGAAATCCAGGTATCGCTTCCGGGGAGCTCCATTGAAAACCGTCTGACCGAGAACGGCCTGTCTCTGGCCCGGGATGGGGATGAGTTCATTTGCCTCCTGGATGAACGTGAAGTATACAATTGCCGGATCCGGCTTTCCGCCCGGGAAGAGGGCAGTTATCGGATCTATGGCCGATGCTTGCTGGGAACGCTGCAGCCCGGAAAGACGATCGCCTCCTTGAGCTCCCCGACCATGATCCTTCGATTCAGGGATCAAGCGGAAGAAACGGGCAAGGTTTTCACAGAGATCCGTTCGATACGCTCGGGATACCTGCTGCGGCCGGCGGTACCCGCTGCGGAGCTGGTACCGGTTTGGTGCATTGAAACGGACGGCGGCATCTGGTATGCGGATCTGGAAAAGGGAGAGCTCCTCAACGAGTATATCCCCAATTGAACCGGGTCAGGGCCGACTAAACTTTTCCCGTGAGCGGAGAAGGAAATGCTTTACTTTCTTTTAGGCAGCTTGTATAATAGAGATAATATGTAAACTCTGCGTTTTGATGAACAGAAAGGCGGAGAACCGGACGGCAGTCCGAGATCCGTTACAGAGAGGTGCTTCCATGGCACGAAAGATTGAGATCCGCGGCGGGAAACCGCTGCATGGCGAACTGGAGATCAGCGGCGCAAAGAACGCCGCCATTGCGATCATTCCGGCTGCCATGCTGGTGGACGGCGTTTGCAGAATTGAAAATATACCGCAGATCAGCGACGTGAGCCTGATGCTGACCAACATGGATGAGATGGGCGCGTCGATCCGCACGATCAACCGGACGACGATGGAATTTGACTGCCGCGATCTTCCCCCCGTGGAGGAGGGAAGCAAATCCATGAGCAAGATCCGCGCATCCTATTATTTCATCGGTGTGCTTCTCGGCCGGTTCGGCAGAGCCAAGGTCCCTATGCCGGGCGGCTGCGATTTTGGGGTCCGGCCCATCGACCAGCATCTGAAGGGAATGCGGGCCATGGGGGCCAAGGTGGAAGTGGCGGACGGGTATATCTATGCCCAGGCGAAAAACGGCAAGCTGCATGGAGCGAATATCTACCTGGATGTGGTCAGCGTCGGCGCCACCATGAATATCATGCTGGCTGCCGTTCTGGCCGAAGGCAGGACCGTCATTGAAAATGCCGCCCGGGAACCCCATATCGTAGACCTGGCCAACTTCCTCAACGCCATGGGCGGCGACGTGCGCGGCGCAGGTACCAGCGTCGTCCGGATTAACGGCGTTGAGAAGCTCCACGGCGGTTTTTATTCCATCATTCCCGATCAGATCGAAGCGGGGACCTATCTGGCCGCCGTTGCCGCGACCGGCGGAGATGTGGTGCTGAAAAATGTGATCCCCAAGCATTTGTACTCCATTACAGCCAAGCTGGTGGAAATGGGCGCAGAGATCGAGGAAATGGGGGATGCTATCCGGATCACTTCGGACGGCAAGCTGTGCAGCGCCAACATCAAAACCATGCCGTACCCCGGCTTCCCCACAGATATGCAGCCGCAGATCCTCACCTGCCTGACCATTGCGGAAGGCACCAGCGTTGTGACGGAGGACATCTGGGACAATCGCTATAATTACGTGACTGAGCTCTTGAAAATGGGAGCAAAGGTCCAGGTGGACGGGAAGACCGCTGTTGTGGAAGGACAGCCGATCCTCACGGGAGCCGAAGTGCGGTGCTGTGATCTTCGCGCCGGCGCAGCCATGGTGATCGCCGGTCTTATCGCCCAGGGCGTCACCAGCATCGGAGAGATCCATCATATCGAACGAGGCTATGAAGACATGGTGGAAAAACTCAAAGGCATCGGGGCGAATATCCGCCTGGTGGAAGAAAAGGATCCTGTCCGGAAGGCCCGGGAAACGGCTTGAGGAGATTTGCCGCTGCGGTGGCTTGAGAGGAAAGGATGAGACGCATTAACCGCAGGTCAATGCGTCTCTTTTTGGTGGATCGTCATGCGGTACGTGAGTTTTGCCAGCGGTTCCTCCGGAAACTGCGGTCTGCTTCAGGGCGGAGGCGTTTCCCTGCTGGTGGACGCAGGCATTTCTCTCAAGCGGATCCGGGCCTGCCTTGCGGACGAGGGCCTGGAACTGAGAGATCTGAACGGGGTCCTGGTGACCCATGAACACAGCGACCACGTGGCCGGCCTCGCCATGCTGAGCAAGTATTCGGATCTGCCGATGTATATGAGCGGCGGTACCGCCCGGGCCCTTCTGCGGCAGATCAGATGCCGGGAAGAAAGCCTGCATATGATCGAAGCGGGTGTCCCGATCACCCTGGGTGAACTCCGGGTAACGTGTTTTGAAACATCCCATGACGCAGCAGAGCCATTCGGATTTCGCGTGGACGGGGAGAACGGGACTCTTGCCATCGTGACGGATCTGGGCTATGTGAGCCGGAGCGTCCGGGAAGCGGTCGGGGGATGCACAGCGGCGGTGGTGGAGGCCAATTATGACCTGGATATGCTCCGGTACGGTCCCTATCCTCAGAACCTGAAACGAAGAATACAGGGCAATTACGGACATCTGGACAATCGGGATGCGGCGGAGCTGTGCGCTTTCCTTGCGGAAAAGGGTGCAAAGCAGCTCCTCTTGGCCCATTTGAGCAAAGAGAACAATTTGCCCGGGCTGGCGCGGGAGACCGTGAGCCGCCGTTTGGGCGGCGAAATTCAGATCCAGGTGGCGCCGCGCAGCGAACGAAGCGAAGAATTGGAGATATAAAGAACCATTATGCTGAGCATCAAGATCATTTGCGTCGGGAAATTGAAAGAAAAATTCTATCTGGACGCCGCGGCGGAATACCAGAAGCGAATGGGAGGACTGTGCCGCCTGGAGGTGGAGGAGCTGCCTGAAGCCAGGCTTTCATCCGAACCCTCAGAAGCCGAAGTGGAGGCTGCGCTGCACAGAGAGGCAGAGAGCATTTTCCTACGCATCCCATCCGGGGCTGTTACGGTCGCCCTTTGCGTTGAAGGGAAGACCATTGACAGCGTTGGGTTTTCGCAGTTTTTGGAATTGTGTGCCGCAAAGGGAAAAAGCAAGCTCTGCTTTGTGATCGGCGGATCCTATGGCCTGCATCAGGAAGTCAAGGATCGGGCTGCACTCCGGCTGAGCTTTTCTCCCATGACGTTTCCCCATCATCTGGTGAGGGTCATGCTGCTGGAACAGATATACCGCGCCTTCCAGATCCAGGTGGGAAGCAAGTATCACAAGTGACGGAGGGATGGATCATGCCCTGGTGTATGAATTGCAAGAAGATATATCCGGCCGGAACCGAAATCTGCCCGGACTGCGGGGATCTGCTGGAGGACGGCAAACCTGCCGAGGGCTGCAGCGGCGACTGCTCTGCCTGCGGAATATGCTCGGATGAGGAAAGCTGCACCGGTAATTGCGATCAAGGGATATGGCCGACGGATGACGACGGCGAGCCGGTGGCTCCTGCTCTGCTGACCACGGTGACCGGTACCCAGCTGGATTATCAGCTGCTGCTGGCGCAGCTGCGCTCATACGGCGTACCGGTGCTGGGCACCTTCACCGCGACCGGAAACCTTGCAAAGCTGATCCTGGGTTTTGCCGGGACCGGCATGGACGTATATGTGCCGGAAACGATGGTCGAGCTGGCAAAAGAGCTTCTGGAGCCGGCAGAACTGCCGGAAGAGGAAGAAGCCCCGGAGGATTGACCTGCGGAGACAGAATCGAAATGACGGAAAGAGGGAAAAGAACGATGGCGGATATGCAGTACGGCAATGTTTATGATATTCAGAAATTCTCCGTTCACGACGGCCCCGGGATTCGTACGGATGTTTACCTGAAGGGATGCCCGCTTCACTGCCTCTGGTGTCACAGCCCCGAGAGCCAGAGTTTTGGCCATGATGTGGCCTTCATGGACGTGCGCTGCGTCGGACGGGAGGACTGCGGCCTCTGCGCTCCGGTTTGCGACCGCGGCGCTATGTCGTGGGGAGAGGCGGTCAAAGACCTTACCGGGGAAAAGGACATCTATAAGCCGGAGATCGATCGGAAAAAATGCGATATTTGCCTGAAATGTGTGGAAGCCTGTCCGGCAAATGCACTGTATGATCCCCTGAAGCGGATGAGCGTCGAGGAGTGCATGCAGCAGGTCCTCCTGGATAAGAAGTACTATGATAAATCCGGGGGCGGGGTGACCATTTCCGGCGGAGAACCGATGAGCCAGTTCGCATTTACGCTGGCTCTGTGCAAACGATGCCGGGAAGAAGGGGTCAATGTGGCATTGGACACCACAGGTTTTGCGCCGACGGAGCAGTATCTGGAGATAATGCCTTATGTCAACCTGTTTTTGTATGATCTGAAGCACATGGATTCCCATCACCATGAGATGCTCACCGGCGTTCCCAACGAACTGATCCTGAATAATGCCAGAGAACTGGTGAAAGCAGGCGCCCGTTTCCAGGTACGCTTTCCCATGATCCCGAAGCTGAACGCCACGCCGGAGAATATCCGGGCCACGGCGGAGTTCTGCAAGGAGATCGAAGCGGGGATCGACGTGGTACAGCTGCTGCCATACCATAAATTCGGCTCCATGAAATACATCCGGCTGGGGATCCCGTATCGGCTGACCAACGTGGAACCTCCGGAGGACAGCTTTATGAAGGAACAGCTTGCCCTGTTCCAGAGTTACGGCCTCCCCGCCATGATCCATTGATCGCTCCCCAGCCCGGCATCTGCGCTGCCGGGCTGGGCTTTTTCTGATGCAGCTTCCTCGGCGTTGACAAGTCGGCGCCGGGACAATTATACTGTTTACCATGAATGAAATGGAGGCGGATCGATATGGATCAGCAGGAATTGATCACCAGACTTCTGGATAAGGAATTCGTTATGTTCCATGCGGTGAACGGAGACGGGGAGAAGGCGGACTGTCAGAATGACCGGCAGACCTTTGATATGATGCGTCGGGCACAGTTTTCCGCCTGGAGCATGGAGGCCTGCGATTCCTATTATCAGGATATCCTGGAGGCTGAGCGTACGGGCAGGAACCTTTGCGCGGAGAAGTATATCCATATGATGAAGAACACGGCTATCCTGCAGTATGAACGGCTGAAGGATCAGCTTGTTTTCCCGGATGACCGGGGTATGGAGCTGGTTGACCTGATCAACGGGGAGATGATCCGGCAAACGGAGATGCTGTTCCAGCGATATCCCTATGTCTCCGGTGCGGGAAGGCCGCTTTTCAGCTCCCAGGACCTTGGCGGCACCACCTCGATCGAAACCTATCAGCGGGGAGAGCTCATGACGTATTCCACCCGTACGCTGGAGCTGCTGTACCGTCATCTGTGCGATCTGAAAGAGAAGGGCATTTCCCTGGCGGAAAAGATCCTGGAGGGGAGCGTCTGCAGCTACGGTTATGCCAGCCTGGATGAAGCGGAGGAGGAGACAAAAAAACGCGCTGAGGCCATGGGGATCCAGATCTCCTACGGCTGCAGCCGCTGCGAGCAGCCTCCCGAGGAGGATTGAGAGATGGACGAATTCTTCCGGGAATTGGACCGGCGCTTTCAGGACGGTGATCTGGAGCGGATCGAAGGATTCCTGCGGGATACCCTGAGTCGTCTGGAGGCAGAAGGCAGGAGAGAGAGCGGAGAGTATGCCTCCGTACTCAATGAAATGGCCTGCTTTTTCCGCGGCGTGAGCCGGTATACGGAATCTGCGGACACCTTTGCACGGTCTCTTGAGCTTATGGAGCGCCTGGGTCTGGAGCGGACCTCTCAGTTTGCCACGATCCTGGTGAACTGCGCGGGCTTGTATCGGCTCATGAAGCAGGGAGAACGGTCTGCGGAGATGTTCCTTCGGGCAAAGTCGCTGCTGGAGCAGGCCGGAAAAGAACCCGCCTATGCCTATGTCAGCGTGCTGAATAATCTGGCGCTGGTCTATCAGGAATCAGGCCGTCTGGAGGAGGCGCTGGATCAGGTCCAGGAGGCAATGGCATATTTCCGCACCCAGCCGGGCAGCGAACATGAGGTTGCCACGACCCACAGCAATCTATCGGCCATCTATCTGCAGATGGGGGATCTGGAGGCCGCTGAGCGGGAGATCCGCGAGGCGCTGGAGATCTATGAGGCAATGGAGGAAACGGACGATCACCATGCCGCCGGCCTGTCCACCCTGGCCGCCATTCGAGCCCGCCAGGGGGATTATCAGGAGGCCGAGCAGCTGCTGGAACAGGCGCTGGTTTTGACGGACCGTTTCTTTGGGAAAAACATCGATTACGCGGCTACGGAGCATAGTCTGGCACTGATCTGCGAAAAACAGGGAAGACGCGAGGATGCGCTGGAGCGGATGGAAAGCGCGATCTCTGATCTGAGCCGAATCCTGGGCGCGGACCACGACAGAGTCGGGCAATGGCAGCGGGAACTGAAGGATATGCGGGGCAGCGGCGCATGAAGGGCATGGATCTGAGCCGAGCCTATTTCCAGGATGTCGTGCTGCCCGGACTGGAGCGGGATCATCCGGAACTGCTTCCTCGCCTTGCTGCGGGATTGGTGGGCAATGGGTCGGATTGCTTCGGCTATGATGACGAAATTTCCCGGGATCACGACTGGGGCGTGGAGTATTTTCTCTGGCTTCCGGAGGAACTGGCCGGGGAGCGGGAGCCGTTGGAAGCCTGGAGGCAGCAGATCTTCCGCGACAGCCCGCCCTGGACGGGGCGGGAGCGGAGCGCCTACGGAGCCCGTATCGGCGTACAGACGGTTGGGGAATTCTACCGTTCTCTCCTGGGGAGCCCCAGCGGCCCGGAGTCCCTTGTGCAATGGCTCCAGGTCCCGGAAGAGAACCTGGCCATGGCGGTCAACGGAGAAGTTTTCCTGGATCGGGAGGGGAGCTTTACAGCCGTACGGGAACGCCTCCTGCAGCATTATCCGGATGATGTGCGGAAAAAGAAGCTGGCGGCGAAGTGCATGGCGATCGCCCAGACCGGGCAATACAATTTCCTGCGGATGGCGAAACGGGAGGATTGGGTCACGGTACGCACCGTGCTCACCCGCTTTGCGGACAGCGTCATGGGTGCGGCGTTTTTGATCAACAGAAGGTACAGACCATACTATAAGTGGTCCTGGCGCGCCTTGGGCGAGCTTCCTGTTCTCGGAAGCGAACTGGCCGACGCACTCCTGGAGATCAGCTTAAGCCCTGATTTTTCCTCTGATGAGCTTCGCAGACAGAGCGAGCGGATCGAGGCGATCTGCGCGCGCCTGCTGGAGGCGCTGCATTTCTGGGAAGGGGTAAAGACCCGGACAGATTTCTTTACCGCGGCGGGTGAAGAACTGCAGGCATCGATCCGGGATGATCTGCTGCGCTCCCTTCCCGCCACCTACGAATGAAGACGAATTAAAATAAAGGAGCGGAAAAATATGAATGAAGCCTATCTGGAGACGGCCCTTTGTTTCAATCCCGTATTGAGCAAGGAGGGAGCCTGGCGGCTGGAAGACGGAAGCTGGCGGCTGGTGATCGAAGCCCCGGAAGCAAAGGAGATCTCGATCCGCCTGGATGAAAAAGAATATCCCTTTACCCGGGACGGGGAGGGGAAGTGGAGCCTGGAATTTCGGCCTGAACCCGGGTTTTGGTTTTTCTTCCTGAAGATCGATGGGGCCAATGTCGTCCATCCCGCTTTTCCCATCGGTTTCGGCTACAGCAGGCCCATGAACTTCCTCAATGTACCCGGAGACGACGAGTTCTGGCTCTGCCGGGACGTGCCCCATGGCTTTGTGGTACAGGACTATTATCCCAGCAAGGTGACCGGCCGAACGGAATCATGCCTGGTTTACCTGCCTCCCAGGTACTTCACTGACACGAAAAAATACCCTGTGCTGTATCTGCAGCACGGCCACGGGGAGAATGAGACCTGCTGGATCCACCAGGGCAAGACCAACTGGATCCTGGACAATCTCCTGGCGGAGGATAAGGCGAAGGAAATGATCGTCGTCATGGCAAACGGCATGGTTCAGGTGGATGGGCAGGTTCGCTCCGACCGCTTCACCCAGCTGCTTGTGGAGGATCTCATCCCCTTTGTGGAAGGGCGCTACCGGGCGTCTTCCCGGCGGGAGGATCGGGCTATGGCAGGACTTTCCATGGGCAGCGTCCAGACCAGCATCACCACCATGACTCATCCGGAATTGTTCGCCTATATCGGCCTGTTCTCCGGCTTCCTGCGGAATATCTTCCCCGACGACAATGTGCATCTGAAAGCCATGGACGACGCGAAAAAGTTCGGGGAGACCTATAAGGTCTTCTTCCGCGGCTGCGGGGATCGGGATCAGTTCCTCAGCACCTTCCTGGAGGACGATGAGATCGTAAAGCAGAAGGGGGTCCGTGAGGACCGGCATCTTTACCACGGCGGACACGTATGGGGCGTATGGCGGGAGTGCCTGCGGGATTACGTTCCTCAGCTGTTCCGGGATTAACCTTCAGAGAAACATGAAACCGGGAGAAACGGATTTTCCATTTCTCCCGGTTCTGTATGGATTTTCACTGGGCCTCAAAAGAATCCTTGCCCAGACCGCAGTCAGGACAGACCCAATCTTCCGGGACCTCCTCCCAGGAAGTTCCGGGAGCCACACCGTTTTCCGGATCTCCCACGGCGGGATCATAGACATAGCCGCAAACGCAGACGTACTTCATCAACCTATCCTCCTTTTCAAAATCCAGCGCCTGTCAACGGGTCAGCTGGTAAAGTGTACATGACTATTGATATGATCTTCGCAGAAACAATGGTATCCGACGCAGCGGGAGCAATACCGAAATTCCAGCTCAGGGTATTCGGTATCCGTCCTGCCGCATACGGCGCATTTGTAAATATACGGAAGGGCCTTCGCATCCCGCTTCGCCTGCTTTGCAGACCGGCGGAATTCCGCGCCATGGCCGAAGAACCTGCGAAACAGGGGCTGTATCCGGTAATAAAGCTCATCCCCGCAAAAGAGGAAATAATTCAGGATGCCGATCAAAGGAAGCAGCGTACGGCCGCTGATCATGATATAGAGATAGAGGATGGCTTCCGCATAGGCCAGCCAGGTTACCTTTATGGGAATGATGAAGAAGAGAAGGACCCGGTTTTCCGGCCAAAGGGTGGCGAAAACGAAAAACATGCTCAGGTTGAGGTAGGTGGCATCCGCCATGACATCCCGACCGAAAATGAACCGTACGACAAAGGAATAGAGAATGATAAAAGCCATTCCCAACAGATAATATACGGTAAACTTGCCCTTGCCCCATGCCTGCTCCAGCAATCTTCCGATGAAGTACTCAAAGTACAGCATCAGTACCAGACCGAGGATACTGCTGGTGCGGGGGACGAAAACAAAACTGATGAGCCGCCAGATTTCTCCGTGCAGGACCCTGTCAGCGGAGAAAACCAAATAATATACCAGGGTCGAGCTCCTGTCCATCATGGACAGCAGATAGATCAGCGCGTTCCCGATGACGATATAGAGCATCAGGTTTCGGATCCCAAAATTGGGGTGCTTCCAAAGAAAACGGTCGACCCGATCCTGGAAGCCCTGCAGCAGCTTCATGATGATCTCCTTTTTTCATACCGTTAGGTAATCCTCATATTACAGGAATTGAACGGGAATGTCTATGAAAGAATCGTAAACTTTCCCGGAGAAGAGAGAAATGCGCGCCCTTGACTGAGAGAATGAAATATGATAATCTGAAAAACAATTTGAGCAGACGACGGAAACGATGCGTTGCCGCCGCTTTCTCTTTCAGATATGGGGTGATCACCATAGGGAAAAAATCTGCGAAAAAGAGCGAGCTTCAGCAAACCATGATTCGGGAGAAGCAGATTTCACTTCGGGCATCACTTTTGATCTCACTGGGTTTTGGATGTCTGTATTTTCTTGCCGTGTGCTTGTGCGCACAGGATACGATCAAGACCGTGTCGCTTGTCCTGGCGGTGCTGAGTCTGCTTGCCATCGCTTTCAGGAGAAACGTTATACGGGAGCGGATATTCCTCCCGTTCCTGGCCTTGTCCCTGTTCGTCATCATGAACGGCATTTCCAGTTTTTATGCCATTTCGGGCAAGTTTGCCCTTCGGGAGTTTTTGAAAGTATTATCCGCTTTCTGCCTGGTCCTGCTCATCCTGACGATGTCTCCCGTCCAGGAAAAACGTCCCGGCACCCGGGCAGCCGCAGCGCTGGCTGTTTGCGGAGCATTGGGCAGCCTGATCAGCATCGATCTCCTTTCCACTCGCCTGATCAGCGGTGCGGTGCTGGGCTTCCTGACTCTGTTCACAGACGAGTATACCTGGCTGAGCGGTGTGGAGGCCGGGAACCGCATGACCTCCCTGTTCACGAACCCGAATGTTTTCGCCGGTTTTTCAGGGATCGCCGTACTGCTTTCACTTGGCCTGGCGTCAGAAGCCGAAAAACGTTCGGAACGGAATTATTACCTGGTCCTGCTCTATATCAACGCCTTGGCTTTTCTTCTCGCATTCAGCCTTGGCGCAAGCATTTTTATCCTGGCGGCCTTCCTGGTGTTCCTGTTCCTGCTTCCCAGAGAAAAGCGGGGAGGGAACCTGATCCTGATGCTGGAGACGCTGCTGCTGGTCATCATTTCAGCAGGCCTGATCTCCACGACCTCTTTCCGGGAATGGAGCGGCATCCAGCCCATCCCGCTGGCCTGTGCGGTCGTCGGCGCGGCGCTGCTGTGCGTCCTGGACCTTTTTGTAGGCAAGAGGATCTCTGCCTGGCTCAACGAACGCAGCAAGATCATCCCGTATACCCTTGCAGCGGTGTTTGTCCTGATCGCAGCTTATGTGATCGTCGCCTGGAACATCACCGGAGCGGGAGAAGTCTCCGAGGGAGTCACTCTGCGCCGAGCAATGTATCTGGAGCCCGGAGAGTATTCCATGGATATTCAGGCGAGCGGCTCGGTGACCGTGCGGATCGTCAGTCAGAACAAGCGGGAAACGATGCTCCATACCAGTGAACGCCTGTATTACGGAAAAGCAACGAAAGCGACCTTTACAGTTCCGGAGGACAGCCTGGTCCAGTATTTTACCTTCAGCGCCAAGAAGAATGTAACCATCGAAGCGGCTTCCGTCGGCGGTCAGAAGATCCCTTTGAAATACCTGCTGCTTCCCGGGTTTATGGCCAACCGTCTCCAGGGCCTTCTTGCGAATGAAAACGCGATCCAGCGGCTGGTCTTCTTTGAAGACGGCATCAAGCTCTTCAAGCGCAGTCCAATAATCGGCCTTGGCATGGGCGCCTATGAGAACGGAATCAAGAGCGTTCAGACCTTCTATTATGAAACAAAGTATGCCCATGATCACTATATCGAAGTGCTTGTGCAGGTCGGTATCGTGGGCCTGGTCCTGTTCCTGGCGCTGCTGGTCATCTCTGCCATTGCGATCTGGCGCTCCAGGAAGTCTCAGCCCTATGCTCCCGTCCTGGGCGCAGCCCTGGTATTCATGGCGGGACATGCAGCGGTCGAGGTGGTGTTCTCCACATTCGTCTATCTTCCCATGGCCTATGGAGTGTTCGCGCTGATCAATCTTTGCTGCGGCTCCGCGTTGCCCAAGCCCAGCCTTTCCAAGCTGGCAAAAAACATCGTGATGGGGATTTTGGCAGCCTGCATCTTTATCTACGGGATCTTTGTCGCCTGCAATATTGCGGCCGATCGGCTTCTGGAGCGCCAGCCTACCCTGAATTCCGTGGTAACTGCTGTAAGGCTGGATAAGTTCGAGTGGGCAGACTATGCGCTGGCCTATGTCAATAATACCATGGATTCGGATGTAAGCCTGGCAACGAGGATCCAGGCGGATGAATATGCCGAACGCTTGTCCGGGGTGAGTTCCAATACGGTGCCGATCTATCTGGCTCGGTATTATTTCAGCACAAATCGTATGGAGAAAGGTCTCCAAATGGTCGAAAAATACGTGGATTACGTGTCATCGGATCCTTCCGCATGGCAGACAGCCTTTAACCTCCTGATGGCGGTGGAAACAGATACCGATGTCTATCGGGACGGCGTCAAACGAATCGCGAAGAAGCTGGATGACTGGAACGGGCAGAACATGGGAGACATCCAGGTGAGCGAGGAAACAGAAGCGTTTCTGGCAAAGTATCTGAGTAACTGAGCTCTGAACCTGTCGAAAATAGTCCCGGGAGCATTGCTCCCGGGATTTTGAGATTCAGAGTGAACTTGCGGCGTTCGGATTTTCGTAGTTAACGGACTTTTCCAGAAGACGCCGCTTTTCTTGTTCTGCTGCCTGTATTCACTTCCGGATTTTTAAGTATGGAAAGATGAATTCCCGTTTATAACAGATGGATTCGAACTCTCGAAGGGATGGAAGACGTCGGCGCAATGCGCCTGATGATGTTTCTTCGCTTTGCTCCGAAATGATGTTGCGTCGCTTCGTCCGCAATGATGTGATGTTTGCCCTCATGTGCCAGCAGGTACACATCATGCGCGCAGCGCACATCATTGCAAAAGGCACTTGCTTTCGCAAGTGCCTTTTGCATGGCGGAGGGTGCAGGATTCGAACCCGCGTGGAGTTTCCCCCTAACGGTTTTCAAGACCGCCCCGTTATGACCGCTTCGGTAACCCTCCGGATCTTAAGCTCCGCCGCAGACGCGGCGCCTGCGGATCGAAGCAAATGGAGTTTAGCATAGCGGACTGCCTTTGTCAAACGGATGAGAGGAATTTTACGAAAGCGGTTGAAAAGGGCAAACAGATAAGGTAAAATAAAATATCAAAATTTGTGCAAGAAGGAATACATATCTTGGAGGTTGAACATGAACAGAGTACCCTTTTCCGAAGATGAGTTCAAGGTCATAGGCGAACACATCAACACCACCTCCTTCGGCGGGAGGTTCTTTGGCCGCAGCGTACCCAAGTACAACACCCCCATCACGCCAAAGGAGAATCTGGCGCTTTGCGTCAAGAGAGAAAAGCCCCTTTGGTTCCCCAGCTCCTCCGATTTCTGCAACCTGGAATCCCGGACCAACCTGGACCACGTCGCCCGGGCAGAGGTCATGGACATGGGCCCTCCCTACAAGGATGAGGAAAAGGGCGGGAAGGACCTGTTCGGCATCGACTGGGTCTATGTCCCCACCGTGGGCGGCAGCATGGTGCAGCCCGGCAATCCCACCCTTCTGGATGCCAACGATTGGCCTGAAGTCATCAAATTCCCGGATATCGACGCTCTGGACTGGGATGAGTGCCGTCGGCTGAACAGCGTGCTGAACGAGTCCACCCGCAGCCTGCACGTCACCTTCCAGAACGGCATTTTCGAGCGCCTCATCAGCTTTATGGATTTCGAGAACGCCGCTCTGGCGCTGATCGACGAGGAACAGCAGGACGCGGTCCATGCCCTCTTCACCAAGCTCTGCGAGATGTATGAGAGCATGATCGACCATTACCTGGACATCCTGAAGCTGGACGGCATCGTCTTCCACGACGACTGGGGCAGCCAGCGCGCCCCCTTCTTCTCCCTGGATGTGTGCTTGGAGATGGTCGCTCCCTACATCAAGCGCATCGCGGATTACTGCCATTCCAAGGGCATGTGGTTCCAGCAGCATTGCTGCGGCAAGAATGAACTCCTTGTTCCCGCCATGATCTATGCCGGCGTGGATATGTGGTATCCGCAGACCATGAACGACGTCAATATGCTCCGGGATAAGTACGGCGATAAGATCATGTTCTCCATCGCGCCTCCGGCGCTGGGCCCCGATGCCAGCGACGCGGACGTGGAGGCTGCCGCCGACGCCTTCGTGCAGAAATACGCCGCCGACTTTGCGGAGAAGCCCTTTGTGGTTTCCTCCTTCTTCGGCGATCCCCGCTTTACCAAGGCGATCTATAAGTACAGCCGCATCGCGCTGGCCTGATCGGCCGGACAGCAAGCAGACTCGCCGTCTGCGGTCAGACCGCAGACGGCTTTTTCCTATCGGAAAGGAGACCTATGGGTCGGGAAACCGTATTCCTGAGCTGGGACGCCGCGCGGTGCCGCCATTGTTTCGGCTGTATCGCGATCTGCCCGCAGAATGCACTGGGCGTGGATGAAGCGGGAAACCTGAGTTATGAGATCCGGCGCTGTATCCGCTGCTTTCGGTGCGCAGGAGCATGCCTGCATGGCGCCTTAAGGGTCGTTCGGGAAGAAACATGAACATTGCATCCAGCAGGGGCTTCCGGGCAGCCGGAGGCCCCTGGAAGCTTTGCCGGCGCTGCCGGTCAAGCATTTCTGCGCGATCAGGACGCCCCAAAGGATCGGGAAAGGGAATATATGCGATGAAAACGCAAAATTATGAATAATATTTCGGATAGGGCTTGACATATCCGAAAATAATGAATATAATCGCAGAATCAATGAAACTATATGCAAGGACATGGGAGCGGAGTGTGATGACGATGAAGAAGGTGTTCATCGATGGCAGCGCCGGAACGACCGGCCTGCGCATCCATGACCGGCTGAATGCCAGGAGCGATCTGGAGATCTTGACTTTGCCGGATGAACAGCGAAAGGATCCGGAGTGCCGACTGCAGGCCATGAAGCAGGCGGACGTGGTATTTTTATGCCTGCCGGATGCCGCTGCCATTGAGGCGGAATCGCAGATCGATCAGACGGAGGCCATCGTTCTGGATACCTCCACCGCCCATCGGACTGCGGAGGGCTGGTGCTATGGCTTCCCGGAGCTCAGCGAGGAGCGAAAAGAAGCGATCACCCATTCAAAACGCATCGCCGTTCCCGGGTGCCATGCCAGCGGCTTTATTGCCCTGGTCTGGCCTTTGGTGGAAGCGGGCATCCTGGCGCCGGATGCGCTTCTGACCTGCCACTCCCTTACAGGATACAGCGGCGGCGGAAAAAGCATGATCGCCGATTACACCCGGGAGGGACGCGATCCGCACTTGGATTCTCCCCGGCAGTACGGCCTGACGCAGCAGCATAAGCATTTGAAAGAAATGCGTCATATCACAGGTCTGACGGAGTTTCCCGTCTTCTGCCCCATCGTGGCGGATTTCTACAGCGGCATGGAAGTCACTGTTCCCCTGTTCCGCAGCCAACTGCAGAATGGCGCCGGTCCGGATGACATCCGGGCAGTTTATGCGAAAAAATACAAAGGCCCGGTCCTCTTTTATCTGGAGACAATGGAGGAAGGAGGATTCCTGGCCTCGAATCTGTTCACCGGGAAGGACTGCATGGCGGTTTCCGTAAGCGGGAACGAGGAACGGATTCTGCTTACGGCGATCTATGACAATCTGGGCAAGGGCGCATCCGGCGCGGCCATTCAGAATATGAACCTTACTCTTGGGGTCGACGAAACATGCGGGCTGGTGATCTGAGATCATGATGAGCGAAGTACAGATGGAGCCGATGACCATTGCGGATTACGATGAGGTCCGGGCTCTCTGGATGACGATCTCCGGCTTCGGGATCCGTACGCTGGATGACTCCCGTGAGGATATCGAACGCTTTATCCGGCGCAACCCGACCACCAGCGTGGTCGCCAAGGTGGACGGGCGCATCGTGGGCTCCATCCTCTGCGGGTCTGACGGCCGGCAGGGCGCGCTGTACCACGTGTGCGTGGCAAAGCCCTGGCGGCGTCACAGAATCGGCACCCTGATGGTGGCTTACTGCATGCGGGAGCTGAGCAGAATGGGGATCAACAAGGTCTCCCTGATCGCATTCCGCCGCAACGACGTGGGCAATGCCTTCTGGAGGAACATCGGCTGGACACAGGTTGACGCAAACTACTATGAATTCGTTTTGAATGAAAACAATATTACTCAGTTTATAGGTGATGAAAATGGAAATACGTAAGATTCCCGGCGGCGTGACGGCTGCCAAGGGCTTCTCCGCCGCATCCTGCAAGGCGGGGATCAAATATCGGGACCGGACCGACATGGCGATGATCTGTTCCGACGCACCTTGTACCGCAGCGGGCACTTTTACCAGCAACGTGGTGAAAGCCGCGCCGGTCCTGTGGGACCGGGAAATCGTACAGAGCGAACAGACGGTGCGGGCCGTGGTGGTCAATTCCGGCATCGCCAATGCCGGAACCGGCGCAGAGGGTATGCGCATCTGCGAAAAGACAGCCGAGGCCGTGAAGGAACGGCTGAATATTCCGGCCCGCTCCGTCCTGCTGGGCTCCACCGGAGTCATCGGCATGCAGATCCCTCTGGAGCGGATCGAAAAGGGCGTCGGTCTGCTGGCAGACGATCTGGGCTGCAGTCTGGAGAAGGGGACCGAAGCCAGCAGGGCCATTATGACCACCGACACGGTGAACAAGGAGACCGCTGTGGTGATCGAACTGCCGAACGCCGACGGCACGGGTTTTGTACCGGTGACCATTGGAGGAATGAGCAAGGGCTCCGGCATGATCCACCCCAACATGTGCACGATGCTGGCTTACATCACCACCGACTGCGCGATAGAGAAATCCCTGCTGCAGAAGCTGGTCAGCGGGATCGTTGCCGATACCTTCAATATGATCTCGGTAGACGGGGATACCTCCACCAACGACACCCTTCTGGTTCTTGCAAACGGGATGGCCGACAACAAGCCCATCGCGGCGGAGGATGAGAACTGCCGCGTGTTTGCAGAAGCCCTCTATTCCGTCTGCCGGGAGCTCGCCATGAAGATGGCCGCAGACGGCGAAGGGGCTACGAAGCTCATCGAGTCTGCCGTAGTCCATATGGATACGAAGGAGAATGCCCGGGTGCTGGCGCGGTCGGTCGTCTCTTCCAGCCTGGTAAAGGCGATGGTATTCGGCAAAGATGCGAACTGCGGGCGGATACTCTGTGCCTTGGGCTATGCGGGACCGGCTTTTGACCCCGAGCGGACCGAGATCCGCATGATCGGCGAAAACGGGGAGGTCGTCTTCTGCAAGGACGGCGCGGTCTTGCCCTTTGACGAAGAACTGGCCCTGCGCATCCTCTCTGAGGATAAGGTGCGTTTCCTTTCCGATATGCATATGGGCGAGGAGTCGGCAACCGCCTGGGGCTGCGACCTGACCTATGACTATGTGAAGATCAACGGGGATTACAGGACCTGAGAGGAGGGATCGATATGGATATCACCAATGCGCAGCGGGCCTCCATCCTGGTGGAAGCGCTGCCGTATATTCAGGAGTATACCGGCAAGATCGCTGTTATCAAATACGGCGGGAATGCCATGATCGATGAGGAAAAGAAAGATTCCGTCATGCGGGATATCGTCCTGCTGAATCTCATCGGGGTAAAGGTAGTCCTTGTCCACGGCGGCGGTCCGGAGATCACGGAAATGCTTCGCCGGGTGGGGAAAGAGAGCCGATTTGTCAACGGCCTTCGGGTCACCGATCAGGAAACGGTGGAGATCGTTCAGATGGTGCTTGCCGGCAAGGTCAATAAGAGCCTGGTGAATCTCATCCAGAACAAAGGCGGAAAGGCCATCGGTCTGTCCGGCATGGACGGGCATCTGATCGAAGCCACGATCCGGGATCCCGAACTGGGCTACGTGGGCGAGATCACCAGCGTGAACGTTCAGCCCCTGCTGGATATGCTGGATCGCGGTTACATCCCTGTGGTCTCCACCCTGGGCTGCGACAATGAGGGAAACGTCTACAACATCAATGCGGATACGGCGGCAGCGAAGATCGCCGGCGCACTGCGTGCGGAATGCCTGATCTCCATGACGGATATCTGCGGCATCCTGCGGGATAAAGACGATCCTTCCACGCTGATCCCCGAGATCGGCGTGAGCGAGGCGCCGGCTCTGGTGCAGCAGGGGATCATCAACGGCGGTATGATCCCCAAAGTGGAATGCTGCATCAACGCCATTCACTGGGGCGTACAGAAGGTCTTTATCCTGGATGGACGCATTCCCCATGCGATCCTGATCGAGACCCTGACCGATGAAGGCCTGGGCACCATGTTCGTCAACCGTTAGGAGGTATATCATGGACTGGATGGAACTGGACAAAACTTACCTGGCCAATACTTACTCCCGTTTTCCCGTCACCCTGGTTCGTGGAGAAGGCTCCACCGTCTGGGATGATGCGGGCAAAGCCTACACCGACCTTTCCGGCGGAATTGCGGTGAATACCTTCGGCTTTTCCGATCCCGTATGGGTCAAGGCGGTCACGGATCAGCTGACCAAGGTACAGCACACCTCAAACCTGTTTTATACCCAGCCGGATATCCTGCTGGCGAAGGAACTCTGCGCCAGGACCGGGATGAAAAAGGTGTTCTTCTCCAACTCCGGTGCGGAGGCCAACGAGTGCGCCATCAAGGTCGCCCGGAAATATGCCCAGGAGAAATACGGGAAAGACCATTTTTATATCGTCACGCTGGTCAACAGCTTCCACGGAAGAACTCTGACCACGCTGGCCGCCACGGGGCAGGAAGCATTTCATAAGGATTTCACTCCACTGACCGAGGGCTTCCTTTATGTGGAAGCCAACGACATATCCGCCCTGGAGGCGGCGGTGAATACCCATCCCTGCGCCGGCATCCTGATGGAGGTCGTACAGGGTGAAGGAGGCGTGATCCCGCTGGATCGGGATTTCGTACAAGCTGCAGCCCGACTGGCGGCGGATAAGGATATCCTGCTCATGGCGGACGAGGTGCAGATCGGCAACGGCCGCAGCGGAAAGCTTTACGGTTATATGCATTACGGCATCCAGCCGGACGTGGTCAGCACCGCAAAGGGATTGGCAGGCGGCCTTCCCCTGGGCGCGACCCTGATCGGAGAGAAAGCGAAGGACGTGCTCACGCCCGGAAGTCACGGTTCCACCTTCGGCGGCAATCCCGTCTGCTGCGCGGGGGCGCTGAGCATTCTGAACCGGCTTGACGACGCCGCCCTGGTCGGTGTGGAGAAGCGATCCGATCTGATCCGGAAAGGCCTGGAGGGAGCACCTGGTGTAAAGAGCATCACCGGGCTGGGGCTGATGCTGGGCATCGAAACGGAAAAACCCTGCGCTGAAGTGATCGCAGCCTGCCGGGAAAAGGGCGTGCTCGTGATCTCCGCAAAAACGAAGGTGCGGCTGCTGCCGGCGCTGAACATCCCGGAGGCGCAGCTTTCTGCCGCGGTACAGGTCATTCGGGAAGCCTGCGGCGAATAAGGAGAAAGACGATGGATATGAAAGGAAAAGATTTTCTCAAGCTGCTGGATCTGACTCCGGAGGAGATCGGCGGTCTGATCGATCTGGCAGCCAGGCTGAAAGCGGAGAAAAAAAGCGGCGTTGCCCATAAACTCTGCGAAGGCAAACAGATCGCGCTGATCTTTGAAAAAACCAGTACCCGGACCCGGTGCAGCTTCGAGGTGGCGGCCAGGGATCTGGGCATGGGCGTGACCTATCTGGACCCCTCCGGTTCCCAGATCGGCAGGAAGGAGAGCATTGCGGACACGGCTCGGGTGCTTTCCACCATGTTTGACGGGATCGAATACCGGGGTTATGGCCAGAGCATTGTGGAAGAGCTGGCGGAATACGCCTCCGTGCCCGTGTGGAACGGATTGACGGATGAATTCCATCCCACCCAGATCCTGGCGGATTTTCTAACCCTTCGGGAGCAGTTCGGAAAACTGAAGGGACTGCACTTCACCTATATGGGTGACGCACGCTTCAATATGGGCAATTCTCTGATGGTGGGCTGCGCAAAGATGGGCATGCATTTCACCGCATGCGCGCCGGAGGGGTATTTTCCTGCGCCTGAGCTGCAGGCGCAGTGCAGGAAGATCGCTGAGGAGACCGGAGCCACCCTGTGCTTCTGTACCGATCCCAAAGAAGCGGTAAAGGAAGCGGATGCGATTTATACGGATATCTGGGTCTCCATGGGCGAACCGACGGAGGTTTGGGAAGAGCGGATCCGGGTCCTTGGCCCATATCAGGTGAACCGGGAACTGATGGATATGGCTCCCGAAACCGCCGTATTCATGCATTGCCTGCCCGCTTATCATGACAAGAAAACGACGATCGGCAGGGAAATGTGCGAGCGTTTCCATCGGGACAGCATGGAGGTGACCAACGAGGTCTTTGAGGGGCCGCAGTCCGTTGTGTTCCGGGAGGCGGAAAACCGGATGCATACCATCAAGGCGGTGATGGCGGCCACCCTTGCAGGAGCTGAGGCAGTATGAAGAAAAGATATCTGATCCTGGAGGACGGACTGGTTTTTGAAGGTCGGGCGTTCGGCGCCGATGCGGAGCGGGTGGGAGAACTCGTTTTCACCACCGGCATGTGCGGCTATATCGAGACCCTGACGGATCCCAGTTATTACGGACAGATCGTGCTTCAGACCTTCCCCTCCATCGGCAACTACGGGATCATCCCCGCAGATTTTGAGGGCAACTGTCAAGTACGGGGCTATGTGGTCCGGGACCTCTGCAATGAGCCGTCCAATTTCCGTTCGGAAGGCACGGTGGACGAATTTCTCAAGGAACGGGGCGTGCCCGGGATCTCCGGGGTGGACACCCGGGAGATCACCCGGATCATCCGGGAGCACGGGGTGATGAACGCCATTCTTTGCGATACCCCGCCGGAGTCCCTGGAGGCGGTCAAAGCTTTCCGGATCATCGATGCGGTAGCCTGCGTATCTACCCCTGAGGAGGAAACCTATCCTGCGGTGGGCGAAGAGCGGTTCCGCGTTGCCCTG
The DNA here is from genome assembly GCA_947307365.1 of uncultured Clostridia bacterium. GTDB lineage: Bacteria > Bacillota > Clostridia > Oscillospirales > Oscillospiraceae > UBA1774. The sequence continues at coordinate 24,578 of CAMZIY010000001.1, read as the reverse complement.
CTGGATTACGGGGAGAAAAGAAATATCCTCCGTGAGCTCTGCAAAAGAGGCTGCACCGTTGAACGGTATCCCTATGACACTCCGGCAGAGCGGATCCTGGCCGGAAACTATGACGGCGTGATGCTCTCCAACGGCCCAGGAGATCCGGCTGAAAATGCGGGGCCGATCGCCGAACTGCGGAAGTTGTTCGGTCAGATTCCCATGTTCGGTATCTGTTTGGGACACCAGCTCATGGCTCTCTCCCAGGGCGGAGAGACAGTGAAGCTGAAATACGGTCATCGGGGCGCAAATCAGCCCGTCCGCGACCTGGCAGGGGGAAGGACCTATATCACCAGCCAGAATCACGGATATGCCGTGGTTTCCGAAAGCCTGAAGAACGGCGTGGTGCGCTATATCCAGGCAAACGACAAGACCTGTGAAGGTGTGGACTACCCGGAGGCTCGGGCGTTCTCCGTCCAGTTTCATCCGGAGGCCTGCGCGGGACCTGCGGATACGGCGTTCCTGTTCGACCGTTTCTGCGCGCTGATGGGAGGCGAAAAGCATGCCGAGGGATAAAAGCATCAAAAAGGTGCTGGTGATCGGATCCGGCCCGATCGTGATCGGGCAGGCGGCGGAGTTCGATTATGCCGGCGCCCAGGCCTGCCGGGTGCTGAAAAGCGAAGGAGTCAGCGTGGTGCTGGTTAATTCCAATCCCGCCACCATCATGACGGATAAAGCCCTTGCCGATGAGATCTATCTGGAGCCTCTCACCACCGCCTCTGTCAAACGGATCATCGAGAAGGAAAAACCGGACAGTCTTCTGGCCGGCCTGGGCGGGCAGACGGGCCTTACCCTGGCGATGCAGCTCAATGCGGAGGGGTTTCTGCAGTCTCACGGCGTCCGGTTGATCGGAACGAATGCGGAAGCCATCGATAAAGCGGAGGACCGCAAGCTCTTCAAAGAGACCATGGAAGCCATCGGCGAGCCGGTGATCCCTTCCGACATCGCCAATGATCTGGATGCCGCCCTTCGTATCGCATCACGGATCGGATATCCGGTGATCATACGGCCGGCCTTCACCCTGGGCGGATCTGGCGGCGGCGTGGCTTATTCGGAGGAGGAACTGCGCGTCGTGGCGCAGACCGGCCTGGACGCTTCTCCCATTACCCAGATCCTGGTGGAAAAGTATATCTACGGGTGGAAGGAAATCGAGTTTGAAACCATGCGGGACAGCGCGGGCAACGTAATCGCCGTCTGCAGCATGGAGAACGTGGACCCGGTTGGCGTGCATACCGGGGACAGCATCGTCGTCGCCCCCACCCTTACGCTGGCCAACAAGGAGTTCCAGATGCTCCGCAGCGCTGCGCTCAATATCATCTCCGCTCTGGAGATCGTGGGCGGATGCAACTGTCAGTTTGCCCTGGATCCCGATAGTATGGAATATGCCGTGATCGAGGTGAATCCCCGGGTCTCCCGTTCCTCGGCCCTGGCATCCAAGGCCACGGGGTACCCCATCGCCAAGATCACCACGAAGCTGGCCCTGGGCTACACGCTGGATGAGATCCCCAATGACATCACCGGAAAAACCTGCGCATGCTTTGAACCCACCATCGACTACATCGTGGTGAAGTTCCCCAAATGGCCCTTTGACAAATTCCCCGGCGCATCCCATAAGCTGGGTACGCAGATGAAGGCGACGGGCGAGGTCATGGCCATCGGCAGCAGTTTCGAGATGGCGCTCATGAAGGCGGTGCGGGGAGCGGAGATCCATCTGGACACCCTTCGGGCGGAACCGCTGACGAATGAACCGGTGGAGGAACGGCTGAAGAAATGCGATGATCGCCGTCTCTTCACCGTATATGAAGCGATCCGGAAGGGGATCAGCCTGGAAAGAATCAATGAGATCACCCGGATCGACCTGCTGTTCCTGCGGAGCATCCGCCGTCTCGCCGAGTATGAGGCAGCCCTTGAACAGGGACTGACTCCGGCGCTTTACCGGGAAGGAAAACGGCTGGGCTATACGGATGCGGCCATCCGGCGTATATCCGGAGCCCGGGAACTGCCGGAATTCCGGGCGGCATACAAGATGGTGGATACCTGCGGCGCGGAAATGGACGCGGAGACGCCCTATTTCTATGCGACGGCGGACGAAGTCTGCGAATCCAGAAGCTTCCGCCGGTCCGGAAAGCCCGTCGTGATGGTCCTGGGATCCGGCCCCATCCGTATCGGACAGGGCATTGAATTCGATTATTCCTCCGTACACTGCGTCTGGACCCTCCAGAAGATGGGGTATGACGTGGTGATCGTGAACAATAACCCGGAAACGGTCTCTACGGACTATGATACCGCAGACCGGCTGTATTTCGAGCCGCTGACACCGGAGGATGTGATGCAGATCATCCGGGTGGAGCAGCCGGTGGGGGTCGTGGTAGCCTTCGGCGGACAGACGGCCATCGCTCTGACGGAATTCCTGGATAAGCAGGGGATCACCATCCTGGGGACCTCCGCCTCGGGCATCGACCTGGCAGAGGACCGGGAGCGCTTCGACCAGCTGTTGGAAAAACTGGGGATCTCCCGTCCCAAGGGCAAGGGCGTGAACACCCTGGACGAGGCCCTGGCGGCGGCGGAGGAGCTGGGTTATCCGGTGCTGCTTCGTCCCTCCTATGTGATCGGCGGCCAGAACATGCAGATTATCCATAACGCAGCGGATGCCCGACGTTATATGGAACGCATTCTGGCTCAGGGGATCGAAAACCCGGTTCTGGTGGACAAGTACATGGAGGGGACCGAACTGGAGGTCGATGTGATCTCCGACGGTACGGATATCCTGATCCCCGGCATCATGGAGCATATCGAGCGGGCAGGCGTACACAGCGGCGATTCCATCGCAGTGTACCCCCCCTACAATCTGAACGACATGATGACAGAGGAGATCGTAGAATGTTCCCGGAAGCTGGCTCTCTCTTTGGGGACAAAGGGTCTGGTCAATATCCAGTACCTGATCAACCGGAACCGTCTATACGTGATAGAGGTCAATCCCCGGGCTTCCCGTACCGTGCCTAACATCAGCAAGGTCACCGGTCTGCCTATGGTGGATGTGGCTTCCCGGGTGATGCTGGGCGCGAAGCTGAAGGACCTGGGTTATGAGCCCGGACTGCTGAATCCGCCTCCCTACTGCGCCGTAAAGGTGCCTGTGTTCTCTTTTGAAAAGCTGACGGATGTAAACTCCTACCTCGGTCCGGAGATGAAGTCCACCGGCGAGGTCCTGGGGATCGCCAGGACGCTGCCGGAAGCGCTGTTCAAGGGGCTGACCTCCGCAGGGATGACCCTGCAGCCGGGCACCGACCAGGAACCGGGCGTACTGGTGAGCGTGGACAGTCACGATCTGCCGGAGATCGTCTCTCTGGCCAAAAAGCTGGACGATCTGCATTTCCGCATTTACGCTACCCCGGAAACGGCTGAGGAAATCACCAAGCTGGGGATCGACGTGGAAACGGTAAAGAGCATCCGGGAGAGCGACCACGTTTTCGACCTGCTGGACAGCGGATGGATCAACTGTATCGTGTACACCGGCGCACTGATGGATGACACGGTGGAGGATTATATCGCGCTCCACCGGCGGGCGCTGCTTCGGTCCATACCCTGCTTCACATCGCTGGATACGGCAAATGCTCTGGCGGACATGATCGCCGGCCGGTTCAATCAGCAGAATACGGAATTGGTGGATATCAGCCATATGCGTTCGGCTCGCCAGACGCTGGAATTTGCCAAGATGCAGGCTACGGGCGACGACTATATCTTTATCGAGGAGCCGGAGGAGGGGATATCCTGTCCGGAATCCCTGAGCGTGAGCCTCTGTGATCGGAACCGGGGCATCGGCGGGTATGGGATCGTGCTCATCGGCCCCAGCCAGGTGGCGGACGCCCGTATGCGCATCTATAACCGGGATGGCACGGACGGCGGCATGGGTGGGAACGCGATCCGCTGCGTTGGGAAGTATCTGTATGACAGCGGCCGCGTCAGAAAAAAAGAGATGCGGATCGAGACCTCAGCCGGAGTAAAGGAATTGCGCCTCTATACCAGCGGGGAAGAGGTGAGCCTGGTCACGGTGAAGATGGGCATGCCGGAGTTCCGTCCCGCTCTGATCCCCGTGGATCTTCCGGGAGATCAGATCCTGGACCGCCCGGTGAAGATCGCCGACGGAAGGTACAGCATCAGCTGCCTGTCTCTGGGGAACCCCCATTGCGTCGTCTTCGTGGAACGGGTGGACCGATTTCCGGTTGAGACGGTTGGCCCGCTGTTTGAGCACGGCGAGATATTCCCCCAGCGGGTGAATACGGAGTTCGTCCGGGTCGTGAATCGAAATATGCTGAAAATGCGCGTTTATGAACGGGGAAACGGGGAAACCAACGCATGCGGCACCGGCGCCTGCGCCGCGGTGATCGCGGCTGTGGAAAACGGCTTGTGCGAGAAAGGGGAGACCGTGACCGTCAAAGTGCGCGGCGGAGATCTGATGGTGGTCTACGACGATGCGGGCGTGACCCTGACAGGAGACGCGGTAATGGTCTATCGGGGCAGCTTCCGATACTGAGTGTCTTATTTATCGGTAGAGATGCACAGGAAAATCGGGAATTGTTTTCAGATTCTATGCATTTACCTATAGACAAATACATTCTGGTGTGCTATGATAGGCACAGTTCAAGCGACAATTAAATGCACTTGTCATCTTGGCCGTATGATCAGTTTGATCAGGTCCTGATGTAGATGGAATGGGGTGCAAAGCCCCGCGTTGCCGACGCTGTAAGCGTGAGACCGATCCGAAGGCGTAAAGTCTGGGCGAAAGCCAGCCACTGGGAATCTTCCTGGGAAGGTAGGAATCGGGCGCAGGAGAGTTTCTTCTCCCTATCGCGAGTCAGAAGACTTACGAGTGTATGTTTCGCAGTTTATGCTGCGGGTTAACACGAGCGGTCCACTCGTGGATTGATTGCATGAATAACGGATGCTTCAATTTCCTTTTTTGGAATGAGGCATCCGTTCTTTATTATTTCTGCTTCCTGAAGCGGAATGCGGCTCCGCTTTTTGGATAATTCCTCCATAAGTTACCTCCATCCTCTTGCACCTCTTGCACGGCGTGAAATCCGCCGTCTGTTCGGACGCAGACGGCGGGTGCTCCGCCAAAATGATGACTGACTGAAAACGGGAGTCGATCCTGACAAAAGGCGCTGCACCGGCGGCCATGCGGCATGGCCTCAGTGCAGCGCCTTTTGTTTCTTCTTGCAGGCAAATGCTATCGGGTTTTTCCAGGAGCGGTCCAGCGCCAGTAATACTGCGCGATGCGGAATCGGCGAAGGACTTCCCGGATCTTCTCGCTCGGCGCTTCCGTCACGGCATTGTTCTGCCAGTACAGTTCATAGGTATGCACCAGGGGAGAAACGTCCATCATTTCATTAGCAACCTGCATGTATCGATTTCCTTCCAGACCGGCCAGCCGGAAAAACAGATTCATCAGAAAACAGGGACTGATCTTCGGCCCTTCGCCGACGAAATCAAAACCCAAAGCATCCCTTGCCGCATCGTTGGCATGAATGATATAAGGCGTGCAGTAATAATTGCAGAAGCCCTCTGTCGTACGGAAATCGAAATTCACCCCCAGCCTCTGGTAGATGCTGTTGCCGTTTCCCATCCAGGGGTTATGATCTCCGAATACGATCAGAACCACCGGCTCATCCAACGCATCCAGCTTGTCTGCCAGCTCCGCCACATTCTTCCCCGTGTTGGCGACCCCGGCGAAATAATTGCGAAGGATATTGTATTCCGCTTCCGTATACCCTGCATTCACAACGGGCTGTGAATCGTACCAATAGGTATCCGCATCATATGGGCCGTGATTCTGATAGGTGACGCTGAAGCTGAAATAGGGATCGTCGGAAGAGTCCAGATGTTCCATGAGCATATCGTAGAGATCCGGAATGAACAGGTCGTCCCGGATGATGGAGCCGTTTACGGCTCCGTATTTGTTTTCGTAGAAATAATATTCATCAAATCCGAGGTAGCGGTTGACGTTGCCCCGGTTATAGAACCAGTCGTAACAGGGATGACCGCCTTCGGCATAGTATCCCTGAGACTTCAGATAGCGGACGTAGGAGTTGCAGTCTGCCCGGAAATCCGAAGCTTCGGAAAACCCCGTCAGAAAGCTCCACTCCGTATCTACCGTTCCGCCGGCGAAGATGTTGGTGATCAGTTCGCCGTGATAGCTTCTGGACTCCAGTTCATGCATGGGAGCGTAAACGAAATCCCTCAGTTTTGGGACGCCGAACTTGGAAAAATCGTTGTATGCCTCCAGCATCAGAGACACGATATGTACCTTTTTGCTCTCCGGGATATCCGTGTCCGAATAAGCATTCAGGATCGTTCGGGCAGCGTCCGCGCTGTATCCTTCTGGTTCGGAGCGTTTTGCATCCTGGATGCTCCTGAGGAAAGGATAGACGAATCCCCGGGAAACAAACTGGCCGGTTGCGGACCAGGGCGAGACAAGAACGTTATTGGAGGTGGATTCATAGACCGCCTGGCTGAAGTAGTAATTCCTGCAGCCCCATACGGAAAACAAAGCGAGCAGCAAAAACAGGAAGCATCGCAGGCGCGGAGAACGCAGCCTGCCGCGGATGAAGAAAAACGCAAAGATGACCGCCAGGATGCAGACCCCCGCGGCAGCGGCCATCTTCCAGTTCAAAGAAAGGCCGTATCGGGCAATGACCATGCCGCCGCCTTCTGAGGCATAGGCCAGATCGCTGAAAAACAGAGGGTCGTTGCGCAGGGAGAGTTTGAAATAGTTTGCCAGGGAAAAGCCCAGGACCAGGATCCCGGTGAAAAGAAAGGCCAGATGGGCCCGATTGAACAGAAGGTACAGAAGGAAAAGAAGAGTGATAACGGGAAGGATGTTCAGCAGGGGGATGAGGGGAACGGCAAAATAGGTCTTTACCATTTCCAGTTTATAATCGCCCGCCGCGAAATACAGGCTCAAAAGGCCGATACCGATTCCCATGATGACCAGGGCAAAAAACGTAAACAGGATCCGCAGCAGTTTTCGAAGCAGATACTCCGAAACTTTCGGGATCATCCGCCGACCCAGCACATAGGTCACCTTTGCCCGCCTGCGGATACAGGGAGGCCAGGCATCCGCGAAACGCTGTCCTGCCCGAAGGTCTGCCTGACGGGCGAGCTCGCTCCATGTCCCGCCGGAGTACAGTTTCGCCCCTGCCAATTCGGCCAGTGGAGCCACCGCCGCCTCCGGCAGACGGGTGAGCCATACCTGCCCGGAGGCTGCGGGCAGCGCGGGAAGCCGTTTTGCCTGCCGCTTCCAGAAGCGTGCGGTGTCCTGCGGCTGGACACGGCGAAGGAAGCTCCAGCGAAGGGTCGAACCGAGTTTGCTGCTGAACAAGCTCAGGAGCAGACCCAGGAGTCTGGGGAAAAAATACAGAAGCAGCGCAGGCCTGCGGATCAGGCAGCTGCGGTAAAGGCGACCGTCAATGGGGTACGGACAGACGGCTCGTTCAAAAATCCAGGTATACATAGTGATAATGCCTCCCTCGACTGGGCGAACAGGCACGATGATCAGTCGAATACGGGAAAAGTATATCACAACGGGGAAACGTCCGCAAGGAAGGCGAGGGGTTCAGCTGTGCGGCGGCTTGCCGGGCCAGCGCCAATCACGGACCTCCGGGAGATCTTCTCCGTATCTGCGGATGTGATCCATGTGTGCCCGGAGCTTGTTCTTCATTTCCTGGATGAGAAACGCGCCCCGGTTGTTCAGTTCCGGGATCAGTTTGACCGCATCCATGACCAGATGGAAACGATCCAGATCATTTTGCACCCGCATATCGAAAGGTGTTGTAATGGTGCCCTCCTCTTTGTAGCCCCGGACATGGAGCAGCGGATTTCTCCGACGGTAAGTGAGTTCATGCACAAGCTTGGCATAACCGTGGAAGGCAAAGAGGATCGGTTTGTCTCTGGTGAATATCGCTTCATAATCCTGGTCCTCCAGCCCGTGGGGGTGTTCCCTGGCGGGCTGAAGCCGCATCAGATCCACCACATTCACCACCCGCAGACGCAGGTCCGGAAAGGCTTCGCGCAGAATGGTCACCGCGGCCAGGGTTTCCAGGGTCGGCGTCTCTCCGCAGCAGGCCATAACAAGATCGGGTTCGCATCCCCCGTCGCTGGAAGCCCAGCGCCAGATCCCGAGGCCCTGGGCGCAGTGGGCTGCGGCCTCATCCCGGCTGAGCCATTGCGGGCGGGGGTGTTTGGATGCGACGATCACGTTCACATAGTTGCGGCTGCGGATGCAGTGATCGAAGCAGGAAAGAAGACAGTTTGCGTCCGGAGGAAGATAGAGGCGCACCACATCCGCCTTTTTGTTGGCCAGATGATCCAGAAAACCGGGATCCTGGTGCGTGAAACCATTGTGATCCTGCTGCCAGACGTTGGACGCCAGGAGATAGTTCAAGGAGGAAATGCTTTGCCGCCAGGGGATTTCCCGGCAGGCTTTCAGCCATTTCGCGTGCTGAGAGACCATGGAGTCAACAATGCGGATAAAGGCTTCATAGCTGCAGAACACCCCGTGCCGTCCGGTGAGAAGATAGCCTTCCAGCCAGCCCTGGCAGAGATGTTCGGATAACAGGGAATCCATAACACGGCCGTCCCGGGACAAGAATTCATCTCCGGGCATTCGAGGCAGGATCCAGCGCCTGCCCGTTTCCCGGAACACATCTCCCAGGCGGTTGGACATTGCTTCATCCGGACTGAATATCCGGAAGTTTTTCGCATCCCGGTTGAGCCGCATCACATCCGACACATAGGGAGCCAGAACGCCCATGTCGCCGGCGTCCTGCTCCCCGTGTTCCTCCACCGGGAAAACGTATTCGCGCCAGTCCGGCAGACGCAGGGTTCGCAGCAGCCTGCCTCCGTTTGCCCTGGGGTTGGCCCCCATGCGCAGATCTCCGGATGGGGCCAGGGCGCGGATCTCTTCATTCGGCGCGCCGCTCGGGTCGAACAGTTCATGCGGACCGTAGCTGTTCAGCCAGGCGGCGAGTTTTTCCGGCCCATCCTCGGCCAGGACGTCCAAGGGAACCTGGTGGCTTCGAAAGCTGTCCACGGTGTCTGACGGGCCTGTCCAACCCTTGGGTGAGCGGAGCACCAGTACCGGATGCTTCCCCCGTTTCAGAAGCCGGAGGCAGATCTCCAGCGCTTTTGCCATTGCGGCGTGCTCCAGAGGCAGAGAGGGGGCGGCGAGGGCACTGCCCACGTCCACGAACAGCGGAGTCCATCCGCAGCCTTCCAGATACTTCTTCAGATCATCCCGGGGGATCCGGGCCAGCACCGTGGGATTGGCGATCTTATATCCATTCAGGTGCAGGATGGGGAGGACCCTGCCGTCATGCTCCGGATCCAGAAAACGGCTGCACTGCCAGGCTGCGGCTAAAGGGCCGGTCTCCGCTTCGCCGTCTCCGATGACACAGGCGGCAATCAGCCCGGGATCATCCAGCACGGCGCCGAAGGCATGCGCCAGACTGTAGCCGAGTTCGCCGCCCTCGTTGATGGAGCCCGGCAGCTCCGGAGCTGCATGGCTCTGGATCCCGCCGGGAAAAGAGAATTGTCGTACGAGTCTGCGCAACCCCTCTTCATCCGGACTGACATCCGGATATAACTCGGAGTAGGTGCCCTCCAACCAGACATTTGCCGCCAAAGCCGCGCCTCCGTGTCCGGGACCGCAGATATAGATCATGTTCAGCCTGTGTCTTCGGATGAGGCTGGTCAGGTGTGCGTAGATAAAATTCTGCCCGGGACAGGTACCCCAGTGCCCTACGATCTTTCTTTTGATGTCATCCCTGCGCAGCTCCCGCCGGAGAAGAGGATTGTCAAGCAGATACAGTTGTGCCGCGGTGAGATAGTTCGCCGCCCGCCACCAGGCGTCCACCCGTTCCAGTTCCGTCATTCTTACCGTTCCTTTCCGGATATGGATTCACGATTAATCTGCCCGAAAGAGATTGAAGAATACGTTTTTGCTTGATATAATCATAAAAGAAACGGAAACAGTACCGAAAAGAAAGAAGGAAACAGCATGCCTGTCTATCGAATGAATATTGCCGGCCTGGAAAGAGATCTTCCCGTTCTTCCCGTAAACGATCAGCTCTCGATCGGCGCTTTTGTCATGTTCGGGGATGTGGAGCTGACGATCCACGCAGCCGCCGAACTGCTGAAGCGCATGCCGGAGTGCGATTACATCATTGCCCCGGAAGCCAAAGCCATTCCGCTGATCTACGAAATGAGCCGGCAGAGCGGCATTCCCTATCTCCTGGCCCGTAAGAAGGCAAAGGCGTATATGAGCGGCGTTTTTAAAGTTGAGGTACGCAGCATCACCACAGCAGAGGTGCAGACCCTGATCATCGACAGCGCCGATGCGGAAAAAATGCGCGGCAAGCGGATCGTCATCGTCGACGACGTGATCTCCACAGGAGAGAGCCTTCGGGCGATGGAAGAGCTTGTCCGGGAGGCCGGCGGCAATATCGTGGGCAAAATGGCCGTTTTGGCTGAAGGGGATGCCATTGAACGAAAAGATATCATCGTGCTGGCCCCGCTGCCCCTGTTCCATCCCGATGGGACGGCGCTTTGAGGAACGGACTTATGGATCTTGCAGGAGACAGATCAACTCGCCGGGGGAGACTGGAGGAGGATCGTCTGCCGCTGAATGAGTATCCGCGGCCTCAGTTCATGCGGCCGGATTGGCTGAATCTCAACGGGACATGGGAATTCGGCATCAGTCCTCTGGACCAGATCCCGGAAGAGCTGGAGGGCAGCATCCTTGTGCCATTCAGTCCCGAGGCAGCGCTTTCCGGAGCGGATCGTTCTCCGGGTACGGGGGAGAAGGCCTGGTACGGCAGAAGCTTTACCCTGCCTGACGGTTTTTTCAAAGGGCGTCTCTTCCTGAATTTCGGCGCGGTGGATCAGATTTGCCAGGTATATGTCAACGGCCATCTCGCAGGGGAGCATGCGGGCGGTTATACGCCCTTTACGGTGGATATCACCCGTTTCGTGCTGAAAGCAGGGAAGAACCGGCTCCTGGTTTCTGCAGAGGATCGGACGGAGTTGGGAACGGGCAGCTACGGCAAGCAGTCCTCCAATCCCGGCGGGATCTGGTACACCGCCCAGAGCGGGATCTGGCAGACCGTTTGGCTGGAAAGCGTGCCGGAGGAGTATATCACTGAGCTCCGGATCACCCCCGATCCGGAGGAAGAACGGGTGCTGCTGGAGATCCCCGATGGCGGCGGGACGGATTATGCCGTGTTTGCGGACGGCAAGCGCATATGCACCGGCAGCTTTTCTGAGGAGGGAAAGGCGGAGATCAGTCTGCCCGACTGCATCCTCTGGACGCCGGAGAATCCGTTCCTGTATGACATCCTGCTGAAACGAGGGAAAGACCTGGTCAAGAGTTATTTTGCCATGCGCAGTGTCCGCCGGGAAGGGAACAGACTGCTGCTGAACGGGAAGCCGATCCGGCTCAGCGGTCTGCTGGATCAGGGTTACTGGTCGGACGGCCTGTATACCGCGCCTTCAGATGAGGCGATGATCTTCGATATCGAAACGGCGAAGGAAATGGGATTCAACCTTCTGCGCAAGCATGTGAAAGTCGAGCCGCTCCGCTGGTATTACCATTGCGACCGCCTGGGCATGCTGGTCTGGCAGGATATTCCCAATGGGGGAGACAGCTATTCTCCCTTCTGGACGAGGGATGTGCCCCTGATCCTGGGGATGCAGCTGAAGGATCGGAAATACGGACGGTTCGGTCGGAAGTATGAGCCGGGCAGGAAACGATTCGAAGAGGAACTGGCGGATATCGTCCGTACACTTCAGGCATGCCCGAGCGTGATCGCCTGGACTCTCTTCAACGAGGGCTGGGGACAGTTTGATACCCGTCGGCTCACGGAGCGTCTGCGGGAGCTGGATCCCACCCGGCTGATCGACGCAGCCAGCGGCTGGCATGATCAGGGCGGCGGAGACTTCTGCAGCCGCCATATCTATTTTCAAAAACTGAAATTCAGCCCGGAAAGCAGCCGGATCGGCGCGATCACAGAATGCGGAGGATACGGACTGGATCTGAGCGGAAAAGGCGGTTCTTTCAGCTACCGCAAAGCCAAGGATAAAGCTGGGTTGGAGAAGCTGCTGACCGATCTGTATCGCCGCGAACTCCTGCCGTTGAAGAGCAAGGGACTGGACTGCTGCATTTATACGCAGCTTTCCGATGTGGCGCAGGAGCGCAACGGTCTTCTTACCGAGGACCGGGAGACGGTGAAGATCGATGTTGAACGGATGCGGAAGCTGAACCAGGCCTGGCTGGAAGACAGCCCGCAATAACGCCGTCGCGAAAGAAAGGAGCAGAGCTATGGCGATTCTGACCTGGTATGGACATTCCTGTTTCAGCCTGGACCTGGGTGCCGGCGGGAGCGTCATTTTTGACCCCTACAGCCCCGGCAGCGTGCCCGGCGTCGAACTCCCGAAGGATTTGGAATCGGATATGGTCCTTTGCAGCCATCAGCATGGGGACCACAATGCCGCCGGCCGGGTCAGGCTCTCAGGACGAAAGCCGGCTTTCCGGCTGACCCTGCTGGATTCCTGGCATGATCCGGACAAGGGGGCAAAGCGCGGGCCGAACCAGATCGCGCTGGTGGAATACGAAGGCTTCCGCGCCGTGCATCTCGGCGATCAGGGCTGCGCCTTGAATCGAGACCAGATCGAAACGCTGCGGAAAGCGGATCTGCTGATGATCCCCACGGGCGGGTTTTTCACCATCGGCCCGGATGAGGCGGCGGAAATATGCAAGCAGCTCCAGCCTCGGGTGATCGTACCCATGCATTACCGCCGGGGAGAGATGGGGTTCAACGTTCTGATGCCGCTGGAGGATTTTACCGGCAAGTTCCCGGAGCGTACCGAGCTTCCGGGGAACGTGCTGGAGATCGGCCCGGAGACTTCGGGCCTCTGTATCCTGAACCTGTAACGGAACAACAAACCCGGCGGGACGATTCCGTCCCGCCGGGTCTCCGTATCCTGTCACGGTGCGCCGTGACATTTTTTGTATTTTCTGCCGCTGCCGCAGGGGCAGGGGCCGTTCACAGGCGGCCGAAGCTCGCCCTTTCGGATCAGCTGCAGAAGCTCATCCGGAGTGTTGCCAAAAAGACACCAGAGCCGCGTCTTGTCTTTGATCCGGCGAACGCGGATCTCATCCGGGACAAGACCGAAGGCTTCGAAAAGCGCTTTGTGTTCCGTGTCCTCCAATTCCGTTCGCAGGATCGCATACAGGGTATCCGCAAAATCCATTGCCATACGCGCCGGATCCTCTTTCCCTGCCGAGCGGAATTCCTCCTCCAGCTCCAGTCGCCACAGCTCCAGCTCATGAAAGACGTCATAGTAAGCGCCGTCTCCCAGCCGAAGCAGTTTTTCATGGGCAGGCAGATAGAGGGGCAGGCCTTCTCTGGCCGAAAGATAAGGCGCAGCTTCCTTCGCATCCAGACCGGCGTACAAAAGCAGCTTGTCCTCAATGGCATAGTAGGTGCCGTCCGCCATAGCGGACAACAGATCTTCAGCCTCCTGCGTACGGTTTTCTCCGCCGCGCTGCTTCAGAATGGAGAAAAACTCCTCCAGGGGAAGAACGCCATACAGCTTGACACAAGCTTGGGCGTAGCTGTCGATCAGATCCTTCCGCCGTTTCCGTTCCGGATAACCGGTGCGCTTAATATCGCTCCAGAGAGCCCGAAGCTCCGTGGGGATCACCAGATATAATTTGCCCCCGTACAGATACGGCTGCATCAGGGCAAAGTGGATCAGACCGCTGTGCATGGGCAGGAACACCTGATCCTCCTGGAGAAACGGCGCTTCCGCTGCTTTGGAGAACAGGGCGAAATCCGCGGCGGGCAGCGCATCCAGAAGCATGGTGAAGTGATCCGGATCCTGCAGCCAGGCGGCCAGGTCCTCCGTGCCTGCAAGACGGCTCAGTTCGGCCCGCTCTGCTTCCGTCTTCTGTGCCAGGATCCCGGCCAAAGAGAAGACCGGTTCTCCCTCCCGAGCCAATCTGCGGTTGCGTTCGGTCATCTGATCCATATCCGATCCCTTCCTTTCCAGGATACTTATACTACGGAAGCATAGTGACTTTCAATCCTGCCGCCGTATGAAGGATAGAAATTGCGTTTTCGCCCCCGGCGTGGTAAGATACCGGTTAACGGGCGGAATAAGGAGTGAGTGTACGTTGCCAAATACGGTGAAGACTCCGTGGAAAGATCATATGGACGGCGTTCCGATGCATCTGGAATACCCGCAGGGCTCCATGTATGAAACAGTGGAAGCCATCGCCGGGCAATACCCCGATCAGATCGCCTTTGATTTTATGGGCAGATCCGTTACCTACCGGCAGATGCTTCGGGAGATCCGGCGATGCTGCGCCAGCCTGAAGGCCATGGGGGTTCAGCAGGGAGATCGCTTCACCATCGCGCTGCCCAACTGTCCCCAAGCCATTTATATGCTGTATGCGGTCAACCTGGCCGGGGGTATCTGCAATATGATCCATCCGCTTTCTGCGGAAAAGGAGATCGTTTTCTACTTGAATGCCGCAGAGAGCGCGTATGTCGTTACCCTGGATCAGTTTTACGGAAAGTTCGCTGCGATCCGGGAGGAGACCCGGGTGCGCAGCCTGATCCTGGCCAGCGTGGAGGACGCTCTTTCTCTGCCCATGCGTCTGGGCTATCGGCTGACGGAGGGGCGGAAGATCCCGAAAGTTCCGACTGATGCACCGGTGATCCGGTGGCGGGATTTCCTCCGTATGGGAGAAGCCGATGCCGAGGAAGCAAAACCCTGCCGCACGGGGGAAGATCCGGCTGTGATCCTCTACTCCGGCGGGACCACGGGGGTTACAAAAGGGATCGTTCTCACCAATCTGAACTTCAACGCCCTGGCCAGACAGGTGGTGGCGGCCAATCCGATGTTCCGACCGGGAGATAAGATGCTGGCAGCCATGCCGCTGTTCCACGGATTCGGCCTGGGCGTCTGCATCCACACCATGCTGGCCTCCGGCGGACGGTGCGTGCTGGTACCCCGATTCACGCCGAAAAGTTACGCGGGACTGATCAGCAAATACCGCTGCAATTTCATCGCCGGTGTGCCGACCCTGTATGAGGCGCTGCTCCGGATGCCCGGGATCGGACATGCGGATATGAGCTGTCTGAAAGGCGTTTTCTCCGGCGGGGATTCCCTGAGCGTGGAGCTGAAGAGGAAATTCGACCGATTTCTGGCGGAGCATAACGCGCATGTTCAGGTCCGGGAGGGATACGGTACGACGGAGACCGTTACGGCCTGCTGCCTGACTCCTCCTGAACATGCCAAGGAAGGCAGCATCGGCGTACCTTTTCCGGATACGTATATCAAGATCGTGAAGCCTGATACGGATGAAGAACTGCCCTACGGAGAAGAAGGGGAGATCCTTCTGGCAGGGCCCACGGTGATGCGGGAATACGCCGGTCACCCGGAGGAGACGGCCAGGACCCTGAGAAAGCATGCGGATGGATTGACCTGGGTGTATACCGGGGATCTGGGCATCATGGACGAAGAGGGATTCATTTATTTCCGGGGCAGGGCAAAGCGAATGATCGTCACCTCGGGATATAACGTGTATCCCGGCCAGCTGGAGAATATTCTGGACGCCAACGTACTGGTGCATATGAGCTGCGTGATCGGCGTCCCGGATTCCTATCGGATGCAGGCGGTGAAAGCGTTTATCGTGCTGAAACCGGGGATCCCGGCAGATGAGACGACGCGGGAAGCCATCCTGTCCTACTGCAAAAAGCATATTGCCAAATACGCGATCCCCCGGGAGATCGAATTCCGGGATGATCTGCCCAAAACCTTGGTGGGAAAGGTGGCCTATAGAAAACTGGAGGAGGAAGAAGCGGAAAAACGCGCTGCAGAAAACAGCGGGAAAACAGAATAAATCGGGAAAGGGATCAAAATACGACGCCGCCCCGACGCAGGGCATCGTCGGCATGGCTGTTCCCCAGCGGCTCTCCGCGCTCCACGTGATAGGTGAAGCGCGGGGAGCCTTCTTCATCTTCAAGAACGACCCGCATGGAACCGGCATGGCTGCCCCAGGGAACGGCTGCTTCCAGAGCGGAACGTTCTCCGGCCAGCTCGTAGACGTGGGTGACCCAGATGCCCCGCGCTCCGGCTGCCATACAGACGGCGGCTACCTCGGCGGAGATGGATTTTGTTTCTTCCGGACCCGTGCTGGTCAGCGGCTCATTAAAGAGCAGCATGCTCTCTTCCGTGAGATTCGAGATCGCCTCGGCGATACGGCCCGCTTCCTCCGCGAGCAGCCCCTTTCTGCCGTATTCCTGGCCATTGGGGGCAAAGATCGTGAGAATGTTTTTCACCGGACTGACATAGGCCTCCCGAGCGGGAATGGGAAAGCCAAGCTGAGTCAGCCACTGGCACAGCCCCAGGCTCAGCAGGAATACGGTCTTTCCGCCCTGGTTTGCCCCGGTGAGGAAAACCAGCTCGCCTCCGGGCTGCAGGTCCGCATCGTTGCATACCACATGTTCCTTGCCGGAGATCAGCAGCAGGGGATCGAACAGATCCCGGGCGGAAAAGGCCTTTTCGGATGCCGGGCGCAGGGCAGGGAAGGCGACGGGCAATCCCGCTGCCTGCCAGCTGCGCGCGAGTTTGGCGGCGGAAAGGCAGAAAACCAGTTCCCTGCGCAGACCGCGAAGGACTGCGGTTTCACGGATCACAAAGCTGCCGATATCCTGGGAAGCCTGTGCGCTGAGCCGCTGCAGAAGCAACGCATCCATTTCGATTGCCCGCTGGTTGAGCATCATCTGGCGTTTTTGCGTGCCTTTGCCTTTGGCCGTTTTCTCTGCGGGGGGATCCATGCGCAGCAGCTTAAGCCGGGAAGGCTTCAATTCCTTGTCCAGGTTATAGCCGATCCGCATAGTGGCGGGAGCCGAATGACCGGAGCAGAGCGCCTCAAAATCGGCGGCGATGCTTTGATATCTCGGAGAGTTGCGCAGATCATCCAGCAGTCCGACCAGCGTGTGCAGCCCCTCGCTCTCCACGGAAAAACGGCTCAGTTCCGCCCAGGATGCGTCCACTTTGCGCAGGTAGCCTTCCAGCCAGCTGAAATCCTCCAACGAAAAGCCTACGGCAAAACTGTCCGCGACGCGGCGTCCGCTGCTGCGGCCTTCCCAGCCGTCCAGACTATCCAGCAGACGGCTCAGCGCTTCATCCAGTCCCGACAGCTGCAGGATATCTCTGATTACAGCCTGCCGCCAGCAGATAATCGCGGGGTCCTCGGTGAACAGAGCGCAAAGCTCGCCGGCGCTGACACGATAGTATTCGGAGATCGACATAGCCTCGGCCAGCCGGTCCAGCTGAAGATCCTCCACGGTTTGGGAAGGGAAGGAAGCCGATGCCTGTATTTTCCCGTTGGGATACAGTAAACAAGCCATATGCCGCGCCTCCTCTCAAAGTATGCCGCGGCGGATCCGGTCCCAGCCGGGATCCGCCGGGCGGACGTCCAGTCCCCTGGCGCTGAGACCCGAGAGCATATCCTCCAGCCGCAGGCCTTTCGCAGCCACCACAGCTCTTGCGTGGCTGGAGGGCGGAGGCGGCGCTTCCTCCAGCTTATACAGGTACTGTACGCCCTCGGTGGTTTCCAAAGCGGTCATGACCAGACTGTGAAGCCGTTCCGAAAGTCCCAGGGCGGCAAAGTTGGCCTCCAGGCCAGGCCAGATATGGTTGAAATGGGTGACCAGAATGGAGGAGACCTCCTGCCTCGCCAGATCGGTCAGAAGATCTGTACAGATCTGCGCACCTTCTGCGGCGCTGGTGCTGGTCATGGGTTCGTTGAACAGAAGAATGCTTCTTGGGGTCATGAGAGAACGGAGCAGCCGGATGCGCTGTACCTCCATACCCATGCGGCTGTCCTCGCCGGTTTTGCTTTCCCCGGCGGCAAAAAGGGTCAGCAGACGGTCACGCGGGGAGAATTCACCCGCTTCGGCTGGGATCAGACAGCCCAGCTGGCCCAGGAAAAGCAGCTGACCGGCCATGATCAGGCAGCAGGTTTTACCGGAACTGTTCGGCCCGGTCATCAGAATGCAGCCGCCCGGTTCAAGAGCCAGATCGTTGGGCACAGGCAGGACGCCCGTACAGCTCTGCTCGGGAAGGCGGGCAGCCGTGTAACGGAAGGTCAAGGCCTCCGTGATGGAGGGAGCGCAGATCGCGCTGCCCTTTTCCTGCAGTTTGCGGCAAAAACCGGCGGCGCCTGTGTAATACAGCAAGGCGTCCCGGAGACTCAGCAGTTCCTCCACTCCGCTCAGCGGAAGCTTCACCAGGGCGTCCCGGAGCTTTGTCAGCTGGCCGCGGACCTCATACCCCACCTGGGAGAGGAGGTATTCCTGAAACAGCGTGCCGGAACCGTTCTGCGGAAAACTGATCAGGGAGGTGATCCCATCTTTGGGATCGGCCGTACCGGCCCCTTCAAACATTCCCCGCTGGGCATAGGGTCCCGGCCGGATCTCCGCCACTTCCAGGCCGACGATGATCCGACGGCTGTCCATACAGACGTCTATGGCGAAGGCTCCGACACCCTTCCATTCTGCATCCAGGCGCCGGAGAACCTCCGAAGTCTGCTCAATATGGTCCCGGGCGGCACATTCCTCCGCCCAGCGCGAAAGCGCCTGTAAAGGCAGACTGCTGCAGGGCTCGCGTTTCAGCTCGTCCAGCAGAAGCGACATTTCCTCGGTATAGCAGGCTGCGAGACGCTTGCGGAACAGCGTATAGCGGAGAAGCTGGGCGTAGCGATTGTCGGCGGCGTTCTCTTCCCGGATATCGGCGGCTTGCTGGGAGATATTTCGTTCCAGACGGATCACGGCCTTTTTTACGCTGTCCATGGCGGCATCCATTCGGGTGACCCGCTGTCCCACAGGATTATCCAGAAGCCCCCGGTAAGCGGCGTCCATCTCGTTCATGGCCTGAAGCAGCTTTTCCAGGACAGCGGCAAGGGCCGGACGCGCCAGAAGCTCCCGGATGGCAGCCTGCCGCATCCGGATGGTTTCTCCGTCATCCGTCAGCAGGGATTCGGCAAAGGACAGCGCCCCTTCCGTGCCCAGGGAGGGGAAAAGCAGCATGCACAGCCGATTCAGTTCCAGGTCTTCGTATGCCAGAGAGATATCCAGTCCGCCCAGCGGTTTTCCTTCAGCCCAAAGCAAATCGTTTCCATTCATCGGCATTCTCCAGATAACGGTTTCAGAGGATGATTTATATTAAAATGGGAGAAGGAAAATGTCAATTCCCGGCGGCAGCCTTCCCTTTCCTGACTCATAAAACCGCCGCCCCGCGGCAATACTAGCCTTTGCGGATATCTCCGCGGGAGGACGTCAGGATGATCGGAAAGGTTGAGATCTGCGGGATCAATACCGCTCAGCTCAAGACCCTGAAACCGGAGGAAACGGATCGGCTGCTGCGGCTGGCCCATGCCGGCGACAGAAAGGCGAGGGAACAACTGATCGAGGGCAATCTGCGCCTGGTCCTCTCTGTGATCCAGCGGTTTTCCGGCCGGTACAGCCAGCGCAGCGAAAACCTGGACGACCTGTTCCAGGTGGGATGTGTCGGACTGATCAAGGCGATCGACAACTTTGATGTGAACCAGAACGTGCGTTTTTCCACCTATGGCGTTCCCATGATCATCGGGGAGATCCGGCGGTATCTCCGGGATAACAGTCCGATCCGGGTCAGCCGCAGCCTGAGGGATACTGCGTACCGGGTACTTCAGGCGAGAGAACAACTGATGGGACAGAAGCAGTCTGAACCGACTGCGGATGAGATCGCCGGACTGCTGGGCATAAAACGGGAGGACGTGGTGATCTCCATGGACGCCATATCCGAACCCATGAGTCTGTATGAACCGATCTACAATGCCGCCGGAGATGCAGTGTTCGTGATGGATCAGATCTCCGATACCCGGAATACCGATGAGAACTGGCTGGAGCAGATCGCCTTGAATGAGGCGGTAAAACGCCTCAGCAGCCGGGAACGCCACATCCTCGCTCTGCGTTACTGCGACGGGAAAACGCAGATGGAAGTCTCGGCGGAGATCGGGATCAGCCAGGCACAGGTGTCCAGATTGGAGAAAAACGCCATCGGACAGATCAAAAAGAGCATGTGAAAGGGGGACGGGCATGCTGCGGCGGTTATGGGCTGCGCTGACTATCGTTCTGACGCTGAACGGAAACGGAGAACTATGGCAGGAGAAGCCGAAGGAAGTCCTGCTGCCTGTTCTCATGTATCATGAGGTGCGGTACGACGCCCCCGGAAAGGATGCGATCCTGCCGGAGGAGATGGAAAGCGATCTGCGTTTCCTTCAGCGGGAAGGCTACACGACGGTATTCATGGAGAATGTCCTAGAGTTTGTATATGACGGAGTATCCCTGCCGGAAAAACCGATCCTGCTCACTTTTGACGATGGGTATGAGAGCAGTTACCGCCGCTTGTTCCCCCTGCTGAAGCGGTATGGAGCAAAGGCTGTCATCAACGTGATCGGAAAGAGCGCGGATGAATTCAGCCTGCTGCCGGAGCAGGGCGGACCCTACGTGCATGCCGGCTGGAAGGAACTGCTGGAAATGCGCGATTTCGGGTGTGTGGAACTCCAGAATCACAGCTATGATCTCCATCATGAGAGCGGCGGCGAACAGGGCTGCAGACGCAGGTGGGAAGAGGATGATCTTGCCTATGAAGAAAGGATCCGCGTGGATGCGGATCGCCTGCAGGAGGAACTGTATCGAAGGACGGGACATCCGGCGAGCACTTTTGCGTATCCCTACGGCTTCTACAGTGATGAGCTGGAGGGGATCCTGGAGGAATGCGGTTTTCTCGCCACCCTGACCTGCGATTTCGGCATGAACCGGCTGACCCGGGATCCGGACTGCCTCCGGAAGATGAAACGCATCTGCAGGAGCCATGGGGCGGACTTGGAGAAGCTCCTGTCCCAGGCGGAGGCGACTCTTGGACGACGCTCCGAACCTTGAACAGGCTTCGTGCCTGTGATATACTTTCTGAGGAGAAAGAGAGGGGGGGCGGCCATGGATTGCAAACGGATGCTGCGTTACTGCAGCGAATTGGATGCCCACAATGACCGGGAATGGTTTCACGCCAACCACAAGGAATACGAGCTGGCGAAGGCGGATTTCCGCACCCTTCTGGGTCAGCTGCGTTTTGCCGTGGCGGAGGGCGACCCGGATCTGGCGCAGGATATCCTGTACATGGATCCCAAGGACTGGATGTACCGTATCCCGCGTGATATGCGCGTCCATAAGAACGGACCGCCCTATCAGCCTTCCTTTCGGGCATACCTTTCCCGGAACCGGAGATCCTGGCAGCCCATCGGGTATTTCCTGATGATCGCCCCGGGGAACAGCTGTTTCGGGACCGGGCTGTGGTGCGAAACCACCGCGGCCACCAATCATGTGCGGGAGTACATCCAAAGAAACTGGGAAGAACTGACGGATCTGCTCCGGCAGAACCATCTGGCGATCACCGGAAACCGGCTGAAAACCATGCCCAGAGGCTTTTCCGCCGACCATCCGGCAGCGGAGTGGGTGCGGATGAGAAATTGGACCTGCCTTTATGACCTGGAGGACGATGAACTGGGCGGGTTCGACGCGTTCTCGGACCGGGTGAGGGAAATGACCGCAGCTCTGGCTCCCGTTCGCCGGTATCTGCTGGACGCCGCACAGGGCGCGGCGGAAGAACAAAAATGGGATTGAGGGATACAAAAACAGACCGGCAGCGGGAAGCTGCCGGTCTTCATACCATTACAGGACTATAAGCTCACGCTGCCTTCCAGCAGATCCCGGGGATCGGAAGAGGTGCCGATATACACCGGGTATTCCATGTGTTCCAGCCGGAAGGCCGATTCTTTGGGATCGTAATACGCCAGCTTTTCAAGGGGACAGCGGATAACGACCTCCTTTTCTTCACCCGGAACCAGCGATACCCGAGCAAATCCTCGGAGAAGCTTATCGGGACGATCAAGAGAGGAATTGCTGAACCCTACATAGAGCTGGATCACCTCGTCGCCGGTCCGGTTTCCGGTGTTTTTCACCCTGCATCTGGCCCACAGCTGATCGCCGTCGACACCGAAAGCCCGGGAGGACAGTGCAAAGGAGGTATAACTCAGACCAAAGCCATAGGGAAGCAGCGGAGCCGTACCGGCCTTTTCCAGCAGAGTATAGCCGTGATAATAATCATACCACTGGTTTTCCCCGTCCCAGTTGACGGCAGGAAGGTCCTCCGCCCTCATTGGCAGGACAAAGGGAAGCTTGCCGGAGGGGTTCACATCCCCAAAAAGGATCTCGGCCAGGGCGATCCCGCCCTCCTGCCCGGGATAGTAGGCCATCAGGACGGAACGGACCTGGTCGAACCAGGACCCCGCCATAAGCGTATTACCGCCCATCAGGACGACGATGCTGTTCTCGTTCTCGGGTGCGGCGGCCTGGATCAGCTCGATCTCGTTCCGGTGCAGCCCCAGGTCCTTCCGATCGCCGCCCATGGTCTCGAATTGATTGGGGTCCAGATCCTGCGGCGCGACATATTCTCCCTCGTCTCCGTGGTCCAGGCCGACGACGAAGAGCACGGCGTCCGCATCCCCGGCCGCTTTCTTTGCAGCTTCCAGATCGCTGCCGTCGCAAAATATGAGCTCGGTATCCGGAACGATCCTGCGAAGTCCTTCCAGCGGAGTGACCACGTAGGGCGGATAGACCCGGGAAGA
The DNA here is from genome assembly GCA_947307365.1 of uncultured Clostridia bacterium. Classification (GTDB taxonomy): domain Bacteria; phylum Bacillota; class Clostridia; order Oscillospirales; family Oscillospiraceae; genus UBA1774. The sequence goes on along the minus strand of CAMZIY010000001.1, from coordinate 1,744 downwards.
ACCCCAGTCCCCGATGTTTTCTTTTTCTGCCAGTTTGCCCAAAACCGCCAGCCTGCGGATCTTGCCTCGGTCCAGGGGCAGCAGACCGTCGTTCTTCATCAGCGTGATGCCTTCCCGGGCGGCCCGCAGGGCCAGGTCCCGGTGTGCGGAGCAGTTCAGTACCTCCGCACCGGGGATCCCATCCTCCTGCCGGGCTGTCTGAAAAGCCAGCAGGGTGCGAACGATGCGCAGGGCGGCATCGTCGATCCGGGCTTCGGGCACGCGGCCGTCCCGCACGGCGTCCACCAGCTTTTGACCGAAGAAATGGGTCCAACACATCTCCATATCCTGGCCGCCGTTCGCCGCTTCCACCGTTGCCCGTACGCCATGAATGAAATCGCTCATCACGAAACCGTCGAAATCCCATTCTTCCTTCAGCACTTTCCGCAGAAGGTAAGCGTTATGCCCGCAATGCACGCCCTGGTATTTGTTGTACGCGCTCATGATCGAGGCGGCGCCGGCATCCACACAATCCCGGAAATGAGGCAAAAAGACCTCCCGTTCCGTACGGCGGCTGCAGTCCACGCTGACTTTGAAGCGGCTGAATTCCATGGAGTTGAAAGCGAAGTGCTTTACGCAGGCCATCACGTTTTCCGCCTGTACGCCCCGGACCAGGGCGGCGCCCAGCTGCCCGATGGCAAAGCTGTCTTCCCCGTACGTCTCCTGACTGCGCCCCCAGCCCGGATTGTAGGGAAGATTGATGCAGACACCGGCGAAGAGGTTCCCGCCGCTGGCCAGGACTTCCTTGCCGATGGCGTGGCCGATCTCCTCCTCCAGCTCCGGATCGAAAGCGGCGCCGCGGCACATGGAGACCGGGAAACAGGTGGTCCTGCCTGTACCGGAGACAACGCCCCGGGGACCGTCGCAGAAGAGCATGGGCTCCAGGTTCAGCCGCTCGCAGCCGCCCGCGCCGTATGGGTGGAAATTATAGTGCCGATCCTTCGGATCCTCCGGGGTGGGGAAGTCGTGAGGCGTGCCTACCCAGCCGCTCATGAGGAAGACCTTTTCCTCCAGGGTCATCTGCGCCACAAGGGCTTTCGCCCGATCGGTGAAGGAGAGGCGGTATTCCTTGGTGCATTTCATCTGCGCACCTCAGCCGAACAGGATCTCGTTCACGATCCGCTGCAGCGCTTCCTGTCCGCCGGAGGGCAGGGAAGAGGGCTTGCCCTGTTTTTCCGCCAGGGCTGCCAGATCGCTGAGACTGTATTTGCCGCCCCGTATATCCGCACCGAGCCCGGAGGTCCAGCCAGAATACCGCTCCTCCAGAAAGCGGTCCAGCCTGCCGTCCTCAATGAGGGCGGCGGCTTTCTTCAGCCCCAGAGCAAAGCTGTCCATGCCCAGGGCATAGGCGTTCACCATGTCCGCCATGGTGTTGGAGGGACGGCGGTTTTTCGCGTCAAAGTTGAAACCGCCGGTGAGCCCGCCGGCCTTGAGCACTTCGTACATGGCGAAGGTGGTCTCGTAGATGTCAAAGGGGAATTCGTCCGTATCCCAGCCGAGAAGGAGATCTCCCTGGTTCGCGTCGATGCTGCCCAGCATGCCGTTTACCCGGCAGACCCGCAGTTCATGCTGGAAGGTGTGCCCCGCCAGAGTGGCATGGTTCGCTTCGATATTCAGCTTGAAATCCTTATCCAGCCCGTATTGCCGCAGGAAGCCGATGGCTGTGGCGGCGTCGAAATCATACTGGTGCTTCATGGGCTCCTTG